>NZ_JBSGDA010000034.1:0-71704 GCF_053602135.1 Nocardia sp. NPDC004573 | reverse complement strand
GCCCTTGTCGGTCATCATCGGGAAATCACCCATGAAGACCGTCTGGCTCTTGATCTCACCGGTGTTGTTGTTGATGAACTCCGCCGTCACGAACAACGGAGCCGCATACGTCATGTCCTTGTCTTTGCACTCATCGATCGAGGCCTTGACCTCTTCGAAACGCGGCTCGGAGAGCGTCAGCGACATCGTCCCGGCGAAATCCTCGATGGGGCTGATTTCCGCGAGCACTTCCGCCAGTCCGCCCGCGCTCTCGCCGTGTGCCGCCGCCCGCTCGCGCCGGGCGGGCGCTCCGATCAACCATTCGAACGAATCGAGCTGGATCTCCAGTAGACCCGGAACTTCCAGTGGCTCACGAATTTTCGCGAACGAGAGCCGATTCGACGCCCGGGAGGAACCGGCGTCGGCAGGCATTGCGGCATCGACATCGGCCTGAGTCGAGACTGTCAAGATGCGTCCTTCCAGCACCTCGTACCGCCCACGCGTTCGCGTGGTCGGCACGATATCTGCTTGTCCTGTGGGCGGTATTCATCACGCACCGTGCTGGACTGTGCCCGAACATGCCTCGACAACAACGGGTAGAAGGTGGCACGCAGACAGTGCCACTTTCCACGGTCGATTCGTATTTCGAGAGTTGGACAGCACGCGACCCGGCGCGAAGCCCTTAAATTACACCCAAATGAGACCGATGTCGAGGGCATCAAAAAATAGACACATGATTTCTTGTGTCTTCCCATGTTTATAGTGGCATCTCGATATGGGCTCCGTCAAGTCTATTAGCGGTAATTCGCCACATTCACTCGATCGGTTCTCCGGTCGTGGCCGCCGCGGCCGGAGCGGGGACCGGGCGTCGGGATGCGCGGACGACGGTCACCGCTGCCGTCGTGAAGACGATGCCGCACCACAACGCCGTCGCGGGCTCACCCGTGTGGTCGACAGTCGCAGCGGCGACGGCGGGGCCGACAACAGCGCCGATATTGAATGCGGTGGTGGCCAGCGCGCCCGCGAGTCGCGGTGCGGCGGGCGCGGCGGTCTGCACGATCGTGGAGATCAGTGTGGAGCCCACGCCGAACGCGACCGCCCCGGATATCGCCGCCATGATCGCCACCCCTGGCAGCGTGTGCGCGGTGAGCGCGGCCAGCAGCCACACGAGGACGAGACCGCTCGTGCCCAGCTCGATGATCCGCTCACGATGGCGGTCGCTGGAGCGGCCGGTGAACGTCACACCGGCGAACGAGCCGAGGCCGAACAAGGCCAGCACAACCGGAACCCAACGGCCACCCGCCTCGCCGAGCCCGGCGGTGATCGAGCCGAGGAACGTGAACCCCGCGAAGGTCGCCCCGTTGACCAGGACCGCGAGCAGGACAGCGGTGCGAACCGGACGTCCGCCGAGGACCGCCCACTCCTTCCGCAGGGAGGGCTCCCGCGTGGCCGGCCGATCACCGGCTTCCACGGCGCGGGGCGTCATCGTCCACACCGGGATCACCGCCGCGCCGCTGATGACGGCGACGGCCCAGAACGCGGCGCGCCAGTCCCAGACCTGCCCCAGCAGCGTCCCGGCCGGAACACCGGCGATGCAGGCCACTGTCACCCCGGACACCACCACCGAGGTCGCGCGCCCGACCACGGCAGGGGCGACCAAGCGCGGCAGGGCCGCCAGCGCGAGAGCGAGGAATCCGGCGTTGGTGACCGCCGCGACGACCCGGGTCGCCAGCAGTACCGCGAAATCGCTGGTCATCGCACCGGCGACATGGGTCACACAGAACAGCGCCAAGAACGCCGCCAGCGAATGCCGGACCGGCAATCGGCCCGCCGCCATCGCCATCGCCGGCGCTCCGAGCACCATGCCCGCCGCGAACAGCGAGGTCAGTAGACCGGCAGTACCGAGCGAGACGCCGACGTCGACGGCGATTCGCTCCAGCAACCCGGACACCATGAATTCGGACGTGCCCTGCGCGAACACCGCGACAGCCAGCACGAACACCACAATGGGCATAGGAGAACTCCCCGGATACAGGGCGCCGCGCAGACCGGCGCGGCGCCCGGGATGGTCGCGGAATCCGGGCGAACCGTCGCCCGACCGCGGAGAAACCGACATCGTCCGGCATTGCGGCAAATCTGCCGATCGCACTACGACCGGCAGTTCTGGACCCGCGACGCCGCCCAGCACATATGCCGGGCGGCTATCGTCTGGACGCCTCCGGAGAATTCACGCCCACACCATAACAACGCACTTCCGCCGGGCCAACGTATTATTCATCCTGCCGAAATTCCGGTATTCAGTGCGACCGCAGGCGAGATATGGCGGTGCGGTTCGCGTCGGGATCCAGAGTTATGGCCGCCGCCCAGACGTGTGCCGCGACGGCGCGCTGGTCGAAGAGAGCGACCCAGGTATCGGTGGACTCGCGGGTGTCGGTCACCCAGGTGGGCGTCGGTCCGAGTTCGGGTAGGTGGATGTAGGTCAAGCAGGTGTAAGCGCGTCCGCGGGCATCGAAGATCGTTGCGGCGCAGACAGGGTCGGAGGTGGCGCGCTCGCTCAGTCGGCCTGTTTTCGCGGCCTGGATCGCGTCCGGGGGCACGCCGTCGGCTCCGGTGAACATCTCGCCCACCGTCAGGTAGGCGAGGCCGAAGCCCCACAGACGGCGGGTGAATCTCCGGATCAGCCCTTCGGCGGAATCCAGGATGGGGGAGCGCTCGGCGTCGGGATCGAGGACTATCGGGAGGTGGGCCGCGTCGTGTGCGGCGCGGCTCTCGGTGTGGGCGAATCCCCAGAAGTGCACAGTGTCGGTGTCGGCGGCGTCTGCGCGGCGCTCGGTCATCATTGCCGCGAGCATCGAATCGATCGTGGCGCGGGGTGGGTATCGGATGGTGGAATTCGCCGGCTTCCGCGACTCGGGTCGCGGACGGTTTCGTCGCTTGGGCATGTCCCTCTCGGTACTCGCACGGGTGATGGAATCGGTCAGGCGAGATCGCCGGGCCGGCTCGGGGCCGGATCCGGTGTTCGCGCCCTGCTCGCGGACAGCAGAACCGCCCAGAACTGGGCGCGTACCGCGTCCCACAGCCGGAAGTGGCGCGGGAACCATTCGCGAACCTGCGCCAGGTCCGGAAGTGCGCGCTCGTCGAACGCGACGAACCCGCTCTGGCCCAGCGGAATCGGCACTGTGTCGCCGTTGTTGCGCAACCGATAGGCCGGGGCCGGGTCGGCGTCGTCACGCAGGAACAGGATTTCGATGCGGGTCCCCACTATCCGCCATCCGGCCTGCGCGGTTCCCGCCGTGGTGCGATGCAATCGGGTCACCCTCGCGCGGATTCCGGTGGCGTCGCCAACGCCGACAACCGTTCCAGCACGGCCTGAATCGTGGGCACATCGTGGCGGTGATCGGCGCTACGACCTTCGTCGAGCGACGGGAACTGCATGCCACGTGCGGCGGCGCGTTCACGGTGGCTCACCGCCTGAGGTGTCAGCCGTCCCGCGAATACGAGCGTGCGGTACGCCGCCGCCTTCCACGCACACCGCTCGCTTCGGCAGGCCAGATGAGCCCGCATCTGCTCGTGCGCCAGCTGTACGTCGGCGTGACGGCAGCTGTCAGGCAGGGCGAACAGGGCGTCCGGTGTTTCACGGCCGCCGTCCCTGTGGGGTCCAGCGCCGTGCCTCGGCGGCCGGAAATCGCGCGTAGTCGGCTCCGACGCGCGGGAATCGGTGACGGAATCGCTTTCTGTTCCATGGTGTTCGGCCATGTGCATATGCTGCGGGCGTGTTCACGACGGGAGGCTCGAAACGGCAGGCGCGCGGCAAACGGCGCATACACGCTGAGCGATTCCCGAGTTGGGCGCACATCGATTCTCGCCGTGGGAAAAAACATGCCACACCGTGGGAGAGCAGGGGAGGACACAGCGGAAATGGTCGGTAGCAAGTCGGACATCAGCCGGACGACGCTGCCGCGTCGCCAGTTGGGCCGCGCACTGCGCGACGCGCGCCAGGCCAACGGTTACACCCTCGAGCAGGTAGCCGAAGTCCTGGAGATCAGCCGATCGTCACTCGGACGGCTGGAGTTGGAGCAGAACGAGAAGGTCAAGGTTCGCGACATCGAGTTCATCTGCCAGTACTACGGGCTATCGGAGAGTCAGACAGAATACTTGAAGTCGCTTGTGGTCCACGCCAACACCAAGGTTTGGTGGCAGGATTACCGGAGTCTGATTCGCCCTGGTTTCAACACGTATCTCCACTTGGAGGCGGCGGCAACGGAGCTCCATTTCTTCCAGTCGCTTGTCATTCCCGGCCTACTGCAGACCGCCGAGTATGCGCGCAACGTGGAAGCCTTTCCGTCGACCTCCACTGCGGACGAGATCGAGAGACGTGTAGCACTGCGGGTGAAGCGATCCACGATACTTACCCGCCGACACCGGCCGATGCACGCAGAGTTCCTCGTGCACGAGGCCGTGTTGCGTACCGTAGTCGGCTCCGTAGGCACTATGGCGAGACAGCATCAGCATATTGCGGATCTGAGTACGAGGGACAATGTTTCAATCCGCATCCTGCCGTTCACCGCTGGCTTTCCGGCGGGATCAGCGATACCGCCCTATATAATCCTTGACTTCTTGCGTCAAGAACCGTCGGTCGTCTACACCGAAGGAGCGATCGGCACAATGATTTTCGAGGAAGATGAGGATGTAGCACGATTTCGAGATATTTTCGATGCCCTTCGTGACGCCGCGCTTCAGGAGCGGCCATCGAGAGACCTACTGCGAACCATGGCAAGGAGATACGAGTGACCGGCGACCTATCCCGTAGGCAGTGGTTCAAGTCCAGTTATAGCGGTGGTGGCGAATCGTGTGTGGAAGTCGCCTGGCTCGCTGATGGTCGCGTCGGTGTCCGTGATTCGAAGAACCCGACTGGTCCGAGTTTGACCTTTACGCCGGGCAGATGGGACGCCTTTACGATGTTCGTCGCAGGCGAAGCGTTCAACCTTTCACTATGACCGGCGGGTCTGGGGTAGCAGACAGGCGACGGCCTGGACTTCGGCTTCGAGCCCGACGTCCGGGCCGTCGTCGTGTCGACACACGGAGGTCACGCAAAATCACCCGCTACCGACAATCCGGATCAACGGCGGCTGAGCCAAACTGCCGCCAGTGGGTACGGAGCGATGATCGGGGTCCCGGCGATGTTCACCGTTCCCGACCAGAGCCCTTGCCGGGGGTCGATGTCATGCAGGTCCAGCCCGAACGGAACGAAGTCGAACGAAACATACGTCTCGTCCGGCCCGACCGGCGTCTGATGCCCGCCCCGGCTGGAACCACCGCAAACCAGCACCACCGTCTTGCCGTCCACAAACACTTGCAGGTCGCAGTTCTCCAGAGGCGACCCGATCACATTGGAGGGTCCCCGCCCGATGTGGTAGGTCCCAGGCGGAATAACACCGTTGCGCGGAAACTCCGGATCATCAGCGGAGGCGACGGCAGGAGCAACAGATACCGCCGCAGCAGCAAGCACAAACCCGGCCAAGATCTTGCCCAACTTCATCGTTCCAACTCCTCGGAAATCAGTCCAACCCAGTCGTATGTCCCAGCCCTCACCGAACTCGTTACTGCACTGCCACCCTAGATGCGAGCCCGAACCCGCGACACCACAACGCCGTGAGATCGATTCGTACCGCTCCGATCAGGTGGCGGCGAGTCATCCTCAGCTCGTTGGTTGCCCCCAGCGCAGACAGGCAGACACGACAACGAAAATTCAGTGGATCGAGGCTCTGCTGCTGCGGCAGGCAGCCATGGACCGGTTGTCTCACCTCGATGCTTCGGAAGCATTGTGAGCGATCATGTCCGGTCGACTTCGGATACCTTGTGCGTTGCCGAACAGTCTGCAACGCAGTGTCTTCGGCACGGTCGGCGAAACGACCGCGGCGCAGAAGGTAGCGGCCCAGTACAGCGAGGGAACTCGATCAGATGAACACCGGCAACACCAGTTCACCGGAGACCCGCACCGAAGGGATGTCGGACCGTGGCGAACTACCGCTCGAGGACCCGCCGTCCGTGCAGGACTGCGCCTCGCGGGCTGGGACAGCCGGCACCGGCACCACCCAGTTCATGACAGGACGACGACCACCTGGCCGTGACTCCACGCGGGTCGGTTTCCCTCTGTTCGTCGCTGCGTTCGTTATCGACATGCTGCTGCACATCGCTGTGAGCGCACTGGTCTGGTACGCGATGTGGCGATCCCCTGACGCTGCCGTCTCTCCGATCGTGACCGGCATGGCAGCCGGTATCGCCGCCTCGTTCCTCCACCGCACGCTGCTGCAACGGCTGTTTCGAACTACAACGGGCAAAGCGGTGTTCGGCCTGCAACTGAGGCAGGCGGACGGCACCTACCCGACCCTTCGGCGGCTGGTCGAGCAGTGGTTCCAAGGCGCCCTAGCCACAATCGGAGCACCACTGCAGCTTCTGGGTTGACCCGTCTCCCCGGCGCGCGTTTGGTCCTGAATTGCTTGAGCCGCAGTGTGTTAGGTTCGGCTTTGACGTATCTGGCCGTCTGAGGGGGAGGGGTAACAAGGTCGCAGAGACCCCCATCCATGGGCTGTCTCGCCTGCTCGTTTCAGAGCGAGATATTTCCTGTTTCAAGGGCGGCCGCCGTGCGCGTCTGTACACCGAGCGAAGAGGACGATGACAGAAGTATTCAGAGCGGAACCGACCGAGATCGCGGGCATGTCTGCCCTCATGGGGACGATCGGCACCGACCTGCGCAACGCCTCCGCCTATATCAACACCTATGCGAACCCGTCGAACAAGCCTATGGGTCGGATCATCTCCGAGATCGTGCCCGCCTGCGATGAACTGGTTGATTTCACCGGGCAGCGGTTCGCCGATTTCGCCTCGATCGCCACCGTTTCGGGCACGAACCTCAACCGCGCGGCGTGGATGTACCACGAGCAGGATCAGAAGACCTACGAGGCACTGAACCGGGCGACCCTCGAATACCCCACGACCGTCCCGGCCGCTGCGGACGGTCCGGAGCAGGGCGTGACGGCCGCGTATGCGAACCCTGTGCCCTATACCGCTCCAACGATGATCTCGCTGGGGCCTCCGGACACCATCGAAGAGGACCTGGTTCGCAAGATCGAAGAGAAGAGTGGTTGGCTGGGCGACTTCAATCAGGGCATCCGGCAGGCCACCAACAACGAGTGGAGTCCGCTCAACCAGCTCTTCGAGCCTTTGAGCGGCAACTGGAACGAACTCAAACGGATCGGAGCCGCGTACCGGATCGCTGGAGCCGCGCTCGAGGACAGCTCCAAGAATCTGGCGTGGGGAGTCAACAAACTCGGCTCCCATTGGGACGGCAAGGCGGCGATCTCGTTCGAGGACCACAGCCGAAACCTCAGCGCCGCCCTGGAATGGTGGGGACCAGTCGGCCGAACGGTCGACTTCGTGATGACCACGCTGGTCCAGCAGGTCACCGACGCGTGCCTGGCCATCGCCAACAAATTGAAAGAGATGCTGGAGGCCGAGGTCGACGTCTCCGACGGCAAGAGCGTGGTCAAGGTGGCACTGAAGAAGGTGCCGGTCGTCGGGACGGCCTATCAGGTGGCGAGTTTGGCCAACATCGTGCTGAGCGTCTGGAACACCATCAAACCCCTCCTGGAGAAGATTCAGAACCTGGTCAGCTCCGCCAAGAACCTGCTGTCCAGCATCACCGGCAGCAAGAGCGGCGGACCCGGCAAGTTCGCTCGGCTCAACGAAAACCTCTCCCCGCTCACGCAGACCGCTGTCAATGCGCAACAGGCGGCGATCGTCAGCTCCGATGTCGCGCGAATCGCCGCCGGCGCCGAAACCCAGCAGAAGGTGCCCCAGCAGGGCTATGACGTCGGCACCAACCCCTGGGAGAACGGATGATCGACCCTCATCTCGACCCAGAGGTCGAGACCCACCTGCGAGCGTTCATGGCTTCGGCCGCGGACCTGTCCACAGCGACCGCCCAGCTGGACAACGCGTCCCTGGAAGACATCGTGCAGCCGATTCGGGTCGAAGAGAAATTCATGACCTGGCTGGCATCCGCACCCGACGCCTCGCCGCAACTGCGGCAGTACGGCGCCCAAGTCCTCGCCGGATACTGCACGTGGCCAGAAATCGAAAAACACCTGGCGCTGGGCCTGCCGCCCGAGGTGGTCGCGTTGAAGTCGTCGCCGCGATACATATGGCCGTGGGCCATGAGTGAGCCCGATCCGTCAGCGACCACGGCCCCGAGCGGGCTTTCGGGCGGACTGCTATCGCCCCGCCCGGACCGAACGATGCAGAGCCCGGGCCGCCGCATGAGACAGGAGCCCGATACGGTCGGGCCCAGCGATTGGCCGGATGACTTCGAGGACCACCCCAGCACGCAGAGGAGCTGGCTTGTCTAGGTTTGCCCGGATTTCCCCGGCAGTGATTGCGCCGGCCATGGTTGTACTGGCCATCACCGGATGCTCCGAACCGGACCACGATGGCACACATACGTCCGCACCGGTGACGACCACAGACGGCGCGCCGGCGTCCCCTCCTTCTGCCGTCCCAAGCGTGAGCCCGATATCCGGCCTGGATGTGTGCGCCTTGCTGACCCCGGACGAAATCTTCCACGCGGTCGGCAAGCAAGGGCTGGCTCCGCATCGAACAGTCGACGAGAAAGACGGTCGAGTGGTCGCGGAATCCTGCAGTTGGGGTTCGGAAACAGAGGGGCTGGTCTCGGTGAGCTGGATGCGCGAACCGATCCCGGCATGGGGCGAAAATCCACAATCGCGCGCACTCACGGACACCGTCGGCCGCCGCGTCATTTTGAATGCCTGGGAGGGCAGAGCCTGCACGGCTTTTACCGAAGGCGTGACCGGCAACGTCGGAGTCAATATCATCCCGTCCGACGCTTCCTTGGCCGCTCGGCCATCGAGCCCGGGAGACGACATCTGCGACCGGAACCGATCGGGGATAGCCGCAGCGTTCGAGCGGGCGCGGCCCGCATAGACCTCGTACTCAGCCCCGATCATGGGGTGGTGACACGGCTGAGTCGGTTGACGCGCGATGACACCGCCCGCGGTCGTTCTGCGTTTGCCTCGGGGGCTATCCCGCATGTCGAGGAATCCCTGGGTCCGCGCGGGTAGGGGTGCACCGGCTGGCCGTCTGCTACCGTTGGCGAACCTGAGTCGTCGCGGGTCGAGAGGGTGGGGATGAGCCGTCGAATCACGTTGGCACTGCTGATCGGTGCGCTGACAGCCGGAGTCGTCGCCTGCGAGGACACCACGAGCGGCACGCCGACGACGGGATCCAGTACGACTGCGGCCCAGACTCTGTTCAATCCGTGCACGGGGATTCCTGACCAGGCGTTGCGGACTGCTGGGGTTGATCCGGCCACCGAGGAGCCCGGCATCGCCGGAGTGCCTCAGTCCGGCTGGGAAATCTGCAGCTGGCGAGGGTCCAAGTACACCATCACGGTGTTCTCGACCAGCCGTACAGTGTCTGAGTTCGAACGCAAGCCTGGGAACGTCGAGTTCCAGGACGTCACTGTCGCAGGTCGCCAAGGTCGGCAGTTTCGAGTCGAGGGGGCATCAAAATACCTTGATTGCGACGTACTGTTTCCGGCTTCCCAAGGTGTTGTGCAATTGAGAATCTTGAACCGTGCGGGCATGGACGGCCTGGAGGAGCCGTGCACGGTGTTATATCGGGCTGGCGAGTCGATTGTGCCTGCCATACCGCGTTGATCAGGGAGGGGCATATGAGCGAGGGAAACGCATCGGTGTGGGACCGGCTTGCTAGTCAAGCCAGAGCGGGGGAGCTATATCTCGACGACGAGAACGCTGCCTACCTATGCGCGAAAGCCTGTGACGAGCGCGTCTCGGCTCTGCAAGCGATGCGCGACTTCGCTCGTAACTTGGAGAATGTAGCGGGTTTCGGTGACTTCAAGATGGCTGACGATCTGGTCAGGAAGTTTCTGAAACAGGCTAGTGGCGAGGACAATTCGATAGACAAAGTTATCCTGGAACACATCGAGACCGTGAAGAACATGCGTGAGGTCATGGCGATCTCGTTCAAGCGGATCACTGGGCAGGACATCGAGAACGCGACGCAGTTCGCCGACAACACCGAGCAGGTGCGCTGATGGGGAACCCGTACGGTGGTATGCCGGTCTTCCAGCTCGACCAGGGGTTGGGTTCGGCGATGGTCCGCAGTCTCCAAGATTGGATTGCGGGTGAGGAGTTACAGCCCAAGGTCGATGCGGCCGAGGTGCAGGGCAAGTACAACCAGCAGCGCGATGGTGTGCGCAGCCGAGCTGCCGATGTCGGGTTCCAGGGCGAATTCCGGCCGAGGGAAGTTTTGGACGCGGACGAGTTCGAGCGGCACGATGTCGCGACGCTGCGCCAGAAGGTCGATCAGATCGATCTGAAGGCGGTCGGTGATCTGGTGACCGCGTGGAACGCCATCGCCGATCGGCACCAGACCTCGTTGGAGACCTTCACGAAGGCGATGGAGCGCGCCACCGACGACAGTGTGTGGCGAGGCGAGGCGCGCAACGCCGCGGCGAGCGCGGTCGGCGACTATGCCGCGCAAGGTGCGCAGGTCTCCAACGCGGCCCGGCTGACCGGCAATAAGCTGTCCGAATTGCTGACAGGGCTGGAGCCGACCAAACAGCTGGTGCCGCACGCGCCGGAGCATCGCAGTGGCTGGGACAACCTTCGTTCCTGGGCAGCCGGACGAGATTGGCGCAATGACGACGTCGCCGAGTACAACGCGAAAACCGAGGCGTTACGGGTGCTGCGGACCGTGTACTCCCCAGTCGTCATGGAGTCCGATACCAACGTGCCGGTGATTCCTCGCCCGGCTTCGAATCCGAGTGGATCCGACGACGGCAGCGTTCCGCGCGGCACGAACAATGGCAGCGGAAACCCTTCGGGGACGTCTTCGCCCAGCTCGAATCCCTCCGAGACGAATCCCAGCGACGATCCGACGACTACGTCGAGCACCGAGTCTTCGGACAACACCTCCGAAACGCCGGAGTCGACTACCGATCCGGCGCCCACCACGGAGGAGCCGACCACACTGGCGTCCACCACCCCCGCCGCGACCACACCTGCCTCGACGACGCCGCCGCCCAGTACATCGCCGAACAGCCCCGGCAGCCCGCACCTGAGCACGCCGGGCAGTCCGGGCAGTCCCACGGCCCCTAACGCGCCGGGTGTTTCGGTTCCCTCCAAAGGCGCACCGAACAACGCCACCGCGGTTCCGGCTGCCGCGCGGACCGGCGCGTCGCCCGGCCGCGCCGGCACGAGCGGTATGGGTGGGATGGCTCCCGGTGCGCGCGGTGGCAAGTCGGATGAGGAATCAACCAAGGGGATCCCGGACTACCTGATCACCCAGGAACACGGCAATGAGCTCACGGGGCTCGACGATCTGCCCCGTACGGTGCCGCCGGTCATCGGTGACAGCCAGCGGTAAGGACGTCACCCGTGCCTGAGGTGCAGAGCTGGCGGTTCACCGCGCTCGAATTCCGGACGCTGTGGGAGTCCACCGGCCGGGATGTGCTGCCCTATCCCTTGCAGCATCAGTACACGACGGAGTTCCGGTCGGAGAGCCTGCGGTTGCGGCAGGCCGCGGCGCAGTCGTTGCACCCGCGCATCGATGACGACCTGTTGCGTGCCGTGGAAGTGTTGCTGGCGCCGGAGGCTCGGGTGGAAGTGGCCGGATTCACCGGCGAACGCAGGGATCGCAAGCTGCGGGCGCATGCGGGAGTGCACTCCCAGCACGGCGCGGTCGCGGTGCAGGAACCGGGACCCGACCCGGAGCACGGCGGCGACGTGGTGTTGACGTTGCTGTCCGCCGGTGAGGTGGCGCGGGCCGTGGTCGATGTGTTCCCGGTCTGCGGCCCGGGAACGGGAAAGCAATTGCAGGCTTCCGCGGACGAACTCACGCGGCCACGTCCGCCGGTCCGTGATGCCTGGCGCCCGACGCCGCGAGAGGAGTTCGAGCGGTTCTTCACCCGCGCGATGACATTGATCGGTCACGTCGGCGTCTACGCGATGGGAAGCGTGGACAATCGGCATACCGAAGGTCGCAAAGACTTTCAGCTCAATGACGTCGAGAACGACGGACGCTACGTTACCTTCGGCACCGACCTGCTCACGATCAAACCCACCACCGCCGAACGCATCGCAGGCACCCTGCAACAAATGATCGCCAGGACCGTCAAGGAAGTGCGCGACGGAGTACACCTGCCGTACTGACGATCAGCGCGCAGCATCGCAATTTCGGATCGCTACCGCTGTTTCGCGTTCATATAAGGGCCATGCTGGCGTCGAGGTCATGCGCGTTCCACGCCGCCGGCCACGCATCGGCATGAGCACGAAAATCCATGCCCGCATCGTCCCGGCCGCACCCGCCTGCTCCCCGAGACCCGAATGCCGTTGCGGCATAGAGTCACAGACCGCACGAAACCGAACGTCCGCCCATCGTCCCGGTGCAGGCCGGAACCCATTGCTGGACCCGAGAGCGGGTGATGGGCGGACGTTCGGCAGGGCGGTTCCGCCGGAGGGGGACGGCGGTTGTCGCGCCCGTGTCCCGCGGGGTCCGGACCGCGGGACAGGTTGCGGCGGTCAGACGTTCGCGTAGGCCAGTGAGGGGACGCGCTGGATGGCGAACGAGGACCGCAGATAGAACCACCAGGTGACGCCGGCCATGACCAGGAACGTCGCGGCGTAGGCCCAGAACGCGGGAGCCATGCTGTGCAGGTGGGTGTTGGACAGCCGCAGCGCCTGCTGCAACAGCCAGCCGCCGGAGGCGCCGACCGCGCCGATGACGCCGATCGCGGCGCCCGCCTGGCGTTTGGCCGACGCGGCGGCTTCGGCCGCGTCGAGGCCGTGCTCGGTGGCGTACTTCTTGGACTCCGCGCTGAAGATGGTCGGGATCATCCGGTAGGTCGAGCCGTTGCCGATGCCGGTGAGCACGAACAGCAGCAGGAACGCGACGAGGTAGAGCGGGAAGCTCTTCAATTCCAGCCCGGCCATGATCAGCCCGACCGCGATCGCCATGCCGCCGAACACGTACAGGGTGATCTTCGCGCCGCCGACCTTGTCGGACACCCACCCGCCGAACGGCCGGCTGAACGACCCGACCAGCGCGCCGAGGAAGGCGAGGTTGCCGAGCGTGGTGATCCAGCCGATCTTGGCGAGGTCCGGGAAGTTGGCCTTGATCAGCGTCGGGAACGCGAAGGAGAAGCCGATGAACGAACCGAAGGTGCCGATGTAGAGGACCGCCATCACCCAGGTGTGCCGGTTGGTGAGCGCGAGCCGGTAGGACTTGCCGTCCGACTTGGCGGTGCTGATGCTGTCCATGTAGCGCAGCGCGCCGAACGCCGCGGCCAGGATGAACGGCACCCAGACCAGGACCGACAGCGTGATGCCGAAGCGGTAACCGCCCGGATCCTTGGCCATGATGTGCGTGCCGAGGGTGATCAGCAGCGGCAGGACCAGCTGGGTCTGGGCGACGCCGAGGTTGCCGCCGGCGGCGTTGATGCCCAGCGCGGCGCCCTTCTTGCCCTCGGGGAAGAAGAAGTTGATATTGGCCATCGAGGAGGAGAAGTTGCCGCCACCGACGCCCGCGAGCGCCGCCAGCACCAGGAACACCCACATCGGCGTGCCCGGCTGGTTGACGAAGTAGGCCAGGCCGAGCGTGGGGATCAGCAGCATCGCGGCACTGAACACGGTGAACGCTCGGCCACCGAAGCGGGGGATGGCGAAGGTGTACGGGATGCGCAGTGCGGCGCCGACGAGGGTGGGCGTCGAGGTGAGCAGCAGCGCGTTGCTCACCGCGGTGGGATTGCCCTTGCCGAGACCGGCGAGGAAGTCGAATCCGGCGGCGCCCATGCTGGTCACGACGGTGCCCCAGATGACCCAGATGCTGAAGCCGAGATTCTCGGCGAATACGGAGAAAATCAGATTCTTGCGCGCGGTCTTCGCGCCACCGGATTCCCAGAACTTCGCGTTGTCCGGATCCCAGTGGTCGAGCCAGCGTCCACGTCGTTGATATTCGAAAGTCGTTGTCTGCGACTGCTGGCCGGTGGCTGCTACGGCGGTCATCGGCTTCCTCTCGATTCGGCTCGACCGGCCCTCATCGCGGCGGCGCCGCCGGCGGCTGTCGAGTGCTAGCTACGGTCGAGACAAAGGTATGAGCCGCTTGTTGCGTCCCCGTGGCCCGCGATGACGTTCCCGGCAAATCCGACTCACATCGCGCGGCCCCGCATGGTGACCACTCGGTTACCTGACGCGAGTCAGCGGGCGTCGGGATATTCCGCGATGAGCGAATTCAGGAAGCAGCGCGTCGCCGAGGCGGCCCGTTCCGGGTCGCCGTCGATCACGGCGTGTACCAACGCGGCGTGCTCCTCGGTGTAGGAGTCGTCGGACTTGGCGGTGCGGGCGCGGATGACCTGTTCGATGATGGGCAGCAGCGAATCGTAGAACTCGAGGTATACCGCGTTGTGACTGGCGACGACGATGGCCCGGTGCAACTGGACGTCCGCCTCGATCGCGGCGGTGGGGTCGTCGTCCCATTTCTTGTCGCGTTCGGCCAGCAGGCGCAGCAGATTCGCGATGTCGGCGTCGTCGCGGCGGCGCGCGGCCAGGCCCGCGGCGGTGACATCCAGCGCGAGGCGCAGCTCCAGCACGTCGCGCTCCTCCGCGTCGGCGAAGTATTTGCCCAGGGTGCCGCCGAGGTCGGAGGCCGCGATCACATAAGTTCCTGACCCTTGGCGGCGCTCCAGCATGCCGGCGTGCACGAGCGCCTGGACGGCCTCGCGCACCGTGTTGCGGCCGGTGCCGGTGAGTTCGGTGAGCTCCGGCTCGGTCGGGATGCGGGCGCCGATCGGCCAACGGCCGGAAAGGATCTCGGCACGCAGCTGCTCGGTGACCTGAGCGATGAGGCTGGTACGCCGGACGGGTTGCACCCCGACAGAGTACCGCCCATCACAAATCGTTGCCGGTCTTCATCCGGTCATCCTATGATTTCTCGGTGACTGCGACCCTTCCCGAAACCGAGGCTCGCCAGGTATCCGTCCTGGTCGAGCGCCGTCGACGCGCGCTGACCGAGGGTCGCCTGCTGGTCCTCACCGCCATCGTGATGTCGGCACTCACCCTGCGGGTCGCCGTCACCGCGTTCAGCCCGCTGGCCGAGCGGATCGGCGCCGAAATCGGATACGGCGCCGCCGTTGTCGGCGTCTTCGGCATGATCCCCACCGCCATGTTCGCGCTGTCCGGACTGCTCACCCCGGTCTTGGCGGTACGGCTCGGATTGGAGCGCACGGCGCTGACGGCCATGCTGATGGCGGGTGCGGGCATGGTGCTGCGCGTGCTGATGTCGGGCACCGCCGAACTGCTCGTCTTCTCCGCGCTCGCCCTCGCGGGCATGGGCATCGGCAACGTGGTCATCCCGCCGCTGGTGAAACGGTATTTTCCGGATCGCCTCGCCGTGATCAGCTCGCTGTACATCGTGATGGTGCAGCTCGGCACGGTCGTGCCCGCCTTCACCGCGGTCCCCGTCGCCGAGGCGTACGGCTGGCGCGTCTCACTGGGAGTGTGGGGGCTGCTCGGCTTCGCCGCGGCGGTGCCCTGGCTGGCGGTGCTGCGCGGCAGGCGCGGGCGCGACGGTGCGGATACGACGGCGGTGCCGCAGCAGCAGCCGCATTCCGGCCGCGCGTGGCGCTCGCCGATCGCGTGGGGGATGGCGGGCATGTTCGGCATGACCTCGCTCACCACCTACGCCATGTTCACGTGGCTGCCGAAGATCCTGAGCGAGGCGGGCGCGAGCGCCGCGTACGGCGGAGCCATGGTCGGCCTGTTCGCCGTGGTCGGCTTGGTCGCCGCGCTCACCGCGCCGACCGTGGTGGCCCGGTTCCGCAATCCGTTTCCCGTCGTGGTGGGTTGCGCCGTGCTGTTCTTCGTCGCGTTCACCGGGCTGTTCCTCGCACCGATGGCCGCGCCGATCCTGTGGGTCGTTGTGCTCGGTCTAGGCCCGAGCACCTTCCCGATGGCGCTGACGCTGATCAACTTGCGCACCCGCACCTCCGCGGGGTCGGCCGCGCTGTCGGGCTTCACTCAGGGCGTCGGCTACGCGGTGGCCTGCGTGGGTCCGCTGCTGTTCGGCGTCCTGCACACGGCGACGGGTGGCTGGCTCGCTCCGTTCGCGATGCTCGCCGTGGCCGTGCTGGTGCTGCTCGTGGGCGCCTGGCAGGCGTGCAAGCCGCGCCTGCTCGAAGACACCTGGAATTGAGTCCGGCGCTGTCGGCGGGAAAACTCACAACTCCGGTTGCGCGGCTGTGCGAACGGAGTAAGGATGGGCGCAACGATTTTCGCGAAAGTAGCGCGCGTCACACCTCACTGCGCGCCGAATTCGATATCGGCCCATTTGTGACGCGCGGAAACCGTTGTGTCACATCCCTGAAACATTGGCGCGAAACTCACCCCGGATCACGGGTAATCGTGAGCAACCGTTGATTTGACGGTCATTTCGCGCAGCATTTCGGCAATACCCATTTCCTACCGTGGGGCCATCCGACATTGGGAGGCCCCGTTGAGCACGCTGACGCGTAACCGTCTGGAAGCGCTGGGACGGACGAAGATCCGCAGGCAGCAGATCGAGCACTGGGATGCCGAGGATGTCGCCGCCTGGGAAGCCGGCGGCAAGGACATCGCCCGGCGCAACCTGATCTGGTCGGTCTTCGCCGAGCACGTCGGTTTCTCCGTCTGGTCGATCTGGTCGGTGATGGTGCTGTTCATGCCGACCGACAAGTTCGGCATCGACCCGGCGGGCAAGTTCTTCCTGGTCGCCATGCCCACCCTGGTGGGCGCGTTCCTGCGGATTCCCTACACCGTGGCGACCGCGCGCTTCGGCGGACGCAACTGGACAGTCTTCAGCGCGGTGATGCTGCTCATCCCGACGCTGCTCACGCTGTACTTCGTCAACCAGCCCGGCACCTCGTACACGACGTTCCTCGTGGTCGCGGCGTTCGCGGGCTTCGGCGGCGGCAACTTCGCCTCCTCGATGACCAACATCAACGCGTTCTACCCGCAGCGGCTCAAGGGCTGGGCGCTCGGCCTGAACGCGGGCGGCGGCAACATCGGCGTTCCGGTGATCCAGCTGATCGGCCTGCTGGTCATCGCGACCATCGGCAACGGCTACGCCTCGCTGATCTGCGCGGTCTACCTGGTGCTCATCGCGATCGCCGGGCTCGGCGCCGCGCTGTTCATGGACAACCTGCCCAACCAGAAGGCCGACCTGTCCTACATGCTCACGGCGCTGAAGGTGCCGCAGTCCTGGGCGATCGCGTTCCTCTACATCGGCACCTTCGGCTCGTTCATCGGCTACAGCTTCGCCTTCGGCCAGATCCTGCAGATCAGCTTCCGCGCCGGCGGGGACACCGTCGCGCAGGCCACGCTGCATGCCGCGCAGATCGCGTTCATCGGTCCGCTGCTCGGGTCGCTGGCCCGGCCTTACGGCGGTAAGTGGGCCGACCGCATCGGCGGCGGCAAAGTGACGCTCTTGACGTTCATCGCCATGATGGCGGCGGCCCTGCTGGTCACCGTGGCGAGCACGATGGCCGACAACAACGACGGCGTAGCCGGCGGCGGCGTGATGACCGCTCTGGTCATCGGCTTCATCGCCCTGTTCGTGCTCTCCGGCATCGGCAACGGGTCGGTCACCAAGATCATCCCGTCGGTGTTCGAGGCGAAGTCGAGGAGCCTGGACGCCACGCCCGCCGAACGGTCGGCCTGGTCGCAGAACACCTCCGGCGCGCTGATCGGTTTCGTCGGCGCGATCGGCGCCCTCGGCGGCGTGGGCATCAACTTGGTGCTGCGCTCCTCCTACGCGTCCACCAAGTCGGCCACCACCGCGTTCTGGGTCTTCGTGGCCTTCTACGTGCTCTGCGCCCTGGTGGTCTGGGCGGTGTTCCTGCGCCGTCCCGGCCTGCGGGGCCTGGCCGCCGACTCCGATGTCGTGACCGAAGCCGAGAGCTTCGTCCTCGAAGCCGAGGCCGGTCGGTCCCAGTCCCCGTCCGCCGGCTCGGCCCGCGCCTGACACCCGATCCAGTCCAGGAGGACCCCCAGATGAACCCCACAGTCGTTCGCAAGACCGCGGTGGTCGTCGGCCACGGAATGGTCGGGCACCGGTTCGTCGAGGCGCTGCGCTCGCGCGACACCGAAGGCCGGTGGCAGGTGATCATCCTCAGCGAGGAGCAGCTGCCCGCCTACGACCGCGTCGGCCTCTCGTCCTATGTCGGCGCGTGGGACGCGAGCGCGCTCGCGCTGCCCGGCAACGAGTACGCCGGTGACGAGCTGGTGGAGCTGCGGTTGGGCCAGAGCGCCGAGTCGATCGACCGGGCGGCGCGGAAGGTGACCACCTCCTCCGGCGACATCCTCGCCTTCGACGCACTGGTGCTGGCCACCGGCTCCTACCCGTTCGTGCCGCCGGTGCCCGGCCACGACCGGCCGGAGTGCTTCGTCTACCGCACCATCGACGACCTCGACGGCATCCGCGCGGCCGCCGAAGCCGCCGGTCCCGGCGCGGCGGGCGTGGTGGTCGGCGGCGGTCTGCTCGGTCTGGAGGCCGCGAACGCGCTGCGCCTGCTCGGGCTGACCCCGCACGTGGTCGAGTACAACACCCGGCTGATGCCCGCCCAGGTCGACGAGGGCGGCGGCGCCATCCTGGAACGCCTGGTCACCGACCTCGGCCTGCACGTGCACACCGGTGTGGGCACCTCCGCGATCGAGGCCGCGGGGCAGGGCGTGAAGGTCACGCTCTCCGACGAGACCGTGATCGATGCCGGGTTGGTCGTGTTCTCCGCCGGTGTCCGTCCGCGCGACCAGATCGCCCGCGACGCGGGCCTCGAGGTGGGCCCCCGCGGCGGCATCATCACCGATCTCGGCCTGCAGACCTCCGACCCGAACATCTGGGCCATCGGGGAATGCGCCGCCGTGGAAGGCGTGTGCTACGGCCTCGTCGCGCCGGGCTACAGCACCGCCGAGATCGTCGCCGACCGCCTCCTGGGCGGGGCGGGCGAGTTCCCGGGCGCGGACATGTCGACCAAGCTCAAGCTGCTCGGCGTCGACGTGGCCAGCTTCGGTGACGCGCACGGCGTCACCGAGGGCGCGCTGTCGGTCGTGCTGCACGACGCGGCCAAGGGCACCTACGCCAAGCTCGTCGTCTCCGATGACGCGAAGACGCTGCTCGGCGGCATCCTGGTCGGCGACGCCACCGCCTACTCGGCGCTGCGCCCGCTGGTCGGCCGCCCGCTGCCCGCCGAACCGGCCGCACTGATCTCGCCCGCGGGCGCGGAACTCGGCGCCGACTCGCTGCCGGACGACGCGCAGATCTGCTCCTGCAACAACGTGTCGAAGGGCGCGATCTGCGGTGCGATCGCCGACGGCGCCTGCGACGTCCCGGCGATCAAGAGCTGCACCAGCGCCGGAACCTCGTGCGGCGGTTGCGTTCCGATGCTCAAGAAGCTGCTCGAACAGTCCGGCGTGGAGATGTCCAAGGCGCTGTGCGAGCACTTCGAGCAGTCGCGCGCCGAGCTGTTCCAGATCGTCCAGGTCACCGGCATCCGCACCTTCTCCGGGCTGCTCGCCAAGTACGGCAAGGGCGCGGGCTGCGACATCTGCAAGCCGACCGTGGCGTCCATCCTCGCCTCCACCTCGAGCGACCACATCCTCGACGGCGAGCAGGCCGCGCTGCAGGACACCAACGACCACTTCCTGGCCAACCTGCAGAAGAACGGCACCTACTCGGTGGTGCCCCGGATGCCCGGCGGCGAGGTGACCGCCGAGCAGCTCATCACCATCGGTGAGGTGGCCAAGGAATTCGGCCTGTACGTGAAGGTCACCGGCGGCCAGCGCATCGACCTGTTCGGCGCGCGCGTCGAGCAGCTGCCGTTGATCTGGAAGCGGCTGGTCGACGCGGGCATGGAATCCGGTCACGCGTACGGCAAGTCGCTGCGCACCGTGAAGAGCTGCGTCGGCTCCACCTGGTGCCGCTACGGGCAGCAGGACTCGGTCGGCATGGCCGTGCTGCTGGAGAAGCGCTACCGCGGCCTGCGCTCGCCGCACAAGCTGAAGCTGGCGGTGTCCGGCTGCGCCCGCGAATGCGCCGAGGCGCGCGGCAAGGACGTCGGCGTGATCGCCACCGAGAACGGCTGGAACCTCTACGTCGGCGGCAACGGCGGTCTCACCCCGAAGCACGCGGTGCTGCTGGCCGGTGAACTCGACGACGAGACGCTGATCAAGTACATCGACCGGTACCTGATGTTCTACATCCGCACCGCCGACCGTTTGCAGCGCACCGCTCCCTGGCAGGAGGCGCTGGAAGGCGGCATGGATTACCTCAAGCAGGTGATCTGCGAGGACAGCCTCGGCATCGCCGAGGATTTGGAAGCGGCGATGGCCCAGCACGTCGCCGGCTACCGCGACGAATGGGCCGCGGTGCTGGAGGACGAAGAGAAGCTCTCTCGCTTCGTGTCGTTCGTCAACGCCCCGGAGGAAGCCGATCCGACGATTTCCTTCGACGAAACCGGGGAGCGGAAGGTTCCCGTCCTGCTCGGACTGCCGGAAGTCCCGGTCGCCACGCAGGGGAAATGACCGCTTAACCGCTTGGAAACAGAACGTCGGTACCAATGAGTAAGGCGTTTGGAGGATGACACCGATGACCGTGATCGATACCCCCGGCATCGCCACAGCAACCACCACGGGGTGGACGCAGGCTTGCCGTCTCGACTACCTGATTCCCGGCCGCGGCGTTGCGGTGTTGCTGAAAGGCGGCCGCCAAGCTGCCCTATTCCTGCTGGAGAACGGCATGCTGTATGCCGTCGGCAATATCGATCCGATCGGCCGGGCGGCGGTCATGTCGCGCGGAATCGTCGGCGATCGCGGCGGCGTGCCGGTCGTGGCCTCGCCGCTGCTCAAGCAGGCCTTCTCCCTGGTCGACGGGCGTTGCCTGGACGACGAATCGGCGATGCTGCCGGTGTACGCGGTGCGCGTGGACGACGGCATCGTTTCGATTTCCAACGAGCCGGTGACCTCCGCGCTCGCGTCCTCGGATGGATGAACGCCAATGACAACAGTTGACGCGGGCGCGAGCCTGGCCGGATTCACGGTGGGTATCACGGCGGCCCGGCGGGCGGAGGAATTCGCCACCCTGCTGGAACGCCGTGGCGCGACCATCGTTTCGGCGCCGGCCATCCGGATCATCCCGCTGGCCGATGACAACGAGCTGGAGCGGGTGACCCGGCAGCTGGTCGCCGATCCGCCGCAGATCACCGTGGCCACCACGGGAATCGGCTTCCGCGGGTGGATGGAGGCGGCCGAGGGCTGGGGCCTCGCCGAGGACCTGCGCGCGACGCTGGGCACCACCCGCATGCTCGCCCGTGGCCCGAAGGCCAAGGGCGCCATCCGCGCCGCGGAACTGCGCGAGGAGTGGTCGCCCGCCTCCGAGTCCTCCGCCGAAGTGCTCGATCACCTGCTCGCCGAGGGCGTGGAGGGCGTCCGGATCGCCGTGCAGCTGCACGGGGCCACCACCGAGTGGGAGCCGGTGCCCGACTTCTGCGAGGTATTGCGTTGTGCGGGCGCGGATGTCGTGCCGGTGCCGGTGTACCGCTGGGTGCCGCCGGACGACCAGGGGCCGATGGATCATCTCATCGAGGCCGCCGTCACCTCCGGGATCGACTGCGTCACCTTCACCAGCGCTCCCGCCGTGGCGTCGATGTTGATGCGCGCCAAGGAAACCGGACTGCTGGAAGGACTGCTGTACGCGCTGCGTGGCCGGGTGCTGCCCGCTTGCGTCGGCCCGATCACGGCCGCGCCGCTGGAAGAACTCGGGGTGCCCACCTCGATGCCGGGCCGGGCCCGGCTCGGCGCGCTGGCCCGCCACGTCGCCGAGGAACTGCCCCGGCGGGCCAACCGGATCCATGCCGCGGGCCACATCATCAGCGTGCGCGGCGCCTGCGTGGTGGTCGACGGTCAGGTGCGTCAACTGGCGCCCGCCCCGATGGCCCTGATGCGCTCGCTGGCCCGCCAGCCCGGCCGCGTCGTCTCGCGCGAGGACCTGCTCGCCGCGCTGCCCGGCGGCGGGGACGACACGCACGCGGTGGAGACCGCCATCGCACGCCTGCGCGCCGGACTCGGCACGCCGAAAGCGATTCAGACGGTGGTCAAACGCGGCTACCGGCTCGCGCTGGACCCGGCGGAATGTACCGACAACAATCCACGGCCCACCGCGACAGGAGGACCGCAGGTGCCCGGCGTCGGAATCCCGACCCGGGCACCTCGGTACATCCAGGCTGCGGGGGGCTGGTGAACGCGCCCGCCTTGGTGCTGGTGGCCCACGGGACCCGCAGCACCAAGGGCGTGCAGATGATCGCGGCGCTCGCCGAGGCCGTGACGAAGGAACTCGGTGCCGGGGTTTCGGGGCCCGGCACCGAGACGCCCCGGGTGCGTACGGCATTCGTGGACGTGCTCGGTCCTTCGCCCTCGGAAGTTCTGCGTGATCTCGTGACTCCGGCCGGGGAGTCCGTTCCCGCCGTTGTTGTTCCGGCGTTTCTCGCCTCTGGTTATCACGTCTATCAGGACGTGCCGCGTGAGGTCGCCGAGAGCGACCATCCCGCTGTGACGGTCACGCCCGCGATGGGGCCGGATCCGGCGCTGGCGCGGATCATGGCGATGCGTCTGCGCGCGGCGGGCTGGTCTCCGGGCGACGCGGTGGTCTTCGCCGCGGCGGGCTCCTCGGACGCCCGTGCCCGCCAGGATGTCCGGCGTGCGGCCGCACTGCTGGCCGAGCGCCTCGGCGCAGGAGTCCGCATCGGCTACGTCGCCACCGGTGCGCCGCGCGTCCCGGATGTCGTCACGGACTTGCGCGCGAGCGGGGCGAGCCGGGTCTTCGTGGCCTCGTATCTGCTCGCGCACGGCCTGTTCCAGCAGCGCCTGCACGAGTCGGGCGCGGACGGCGTCGCCGAACCCATCGGCGTGCACCCGGCGGTGGTCCGGTTGATCGCCGACCGCTACCGGGTTGCGGCGGGGGAGCTGGTGCGAGCGCGGGCTCGCTGAGCCCCGCGATCGGGTTTCCGGCCCAGCCGGTCGAGCCTGCTCGATTACCGAGTGCGGCGGGCCGCAGGCGATCGGTGCGGGTCCGGGGTAAGTCACGCGTTCGGAGCACGCACGGACGATTCGGTGCAGAGTCGGTCCTGTCGCGGATCTGCGATCATCGACGCTTTCGGTCGCCCGCATAGGGATTCACCGGCCCCGCCGCGACGAACTGTGACCAGGTCTGTACGCCGTCGGCATGATCCGGGCACGTGTTCAGTCCCGCCCGGAACGCGCTTCCGATGCGTCCGGGCACCGGCAGCGGGACGATCCGCCGGGGACGTTGCCTGGCGGCTTGCCAGACCTGCGCCAACTGCGCCATCGTCCGCACTTCCGGGCCCCCGAAGTCGGGAGCCCGGCCGAGCGGCTCGCCCTCGGCCAGCTCGGCGATCCGCCGCGCCACATCGGCGGCGGCGACCGGCTGGAAACGGAAGTCCTGCGGCAGCGGCGCCACCGGCCATTTCTCGACGGTCTGCAGCACCGCCGCGATCAGTTCGTGGAATTGGGTCGCGCGCAGGACGGTGTGCGGCACACCGCTGTCGGTGACAGCTCGTTCGCAGGCCAGCTTGTTGCGGTAGTACCGGAACGGGATGCGGTCGATCCCGACGATCGACACGTACAGCAGGTGCCGGACGCCTCGCGCGTGCCGCAGCAGGCTCTCGGTCTGGGCGAGGTCCGAGCCGCCCATCCGGCGGGCATCCGTGGCCGCGTGCACGATGACGTCGGCGTCCGCCACGGCCTCCGCCAGACCCGTGCCCGTGCGCAGATCGCCCACATGCGTGCCCGCCCCTGGGCGACGGGACAGCACCCGTACGTCATCGCCCGCTTCGCGCAGCCGGTCGACCACGAGCCTGCCCAGCGCACCGGTTCCGCCCGTGACGAGAATTCTGGTCATGGACAACTTCTACCGATGAATCCGGCGGGCGCGCGAAAACCCGTCGTCACAGTGGCGAGTCGCACAGCGATTCGTCCGACCGACCCGGCGAAGACGTGCCGATGTGTCGCCGGATGTGTCCGAGGGTTGTCGTGATCGAAATCGACTGCAGGACAAATGGTCCTGTTTCCGATACGGAACACCGGCGCGATGGTTCAATCGAAGTGCCGGAAGCTCGGCAGTCGGGAGGAGGGCCTGATGCCGGTCGCAGGTGTGGAAGCCGGTTCGCGATGGTGGGCGCCGAGGGACTTCGGAACGTCGGTATCCGACGTGCTGAAGCGTATGGAGACGCTGGGTTGTCAGGGCGCAGCCGGGTCGAGTAGTCGTGTCGATCGGCGTGCTCTGCGACGTCTCGGCGGCGGGACAGCCGATGCGAACGCAGTAGGACGCGAGGCACGATCGTGAGTGTGGTGCCGAGGCGTCGTACCACCCGCGCGGACACCGGGTACGGAGCGTTCCTGTCCTACAGCGGCGACCGGGACCGGGCGGTGCTTCCGCTGGTCCAGAACGCGATCGAAAAACTGCCACGGCCGTGGTACCGCTTTCCGCACATGCGCGTCTTCCTCGACTACAGCGGTGTCCCGATCGGGCCGGAACTCTGGGACAAGATCGTCGCGGGCCTGTCGCGCTCGAAGTGGCTCGTCGTGGTGGCTTCGCCCGAGGCGGCCGGTTCCATCTGGGTGGACCGCGAAATCGCGTGGTGGCTGGCGCATCGGTCTCCCGAGACGATACTGCTGGTTCTCAGTGCCGGGTCCTTGGTCTGGGACGAGCGAGCCGGGGATTGGGACCGAGCGCGCTCCACCGCGCTACCGCCGCGCCTGTTCGGGGTTTTCGCGTCCGAACCCGTATACAAGACGATCAAATGGCGCGAGAACGCGGATGGCGTGCCCCGTCCGGACATCGACGCCATCGCGGTGGGTATCGCCGCGGTGATTCGCGGCGTATCCGAGGCCGACGTCAAATCCGAGGGCTATCAGCAGACCAGGCGGAACTTACGCTGGGCGAAAACCGCGATCGGCGCATTGGTCATCTTGCTCGTCGTGGCGTTGGTCGCGGCGGTCGTGGCCCGGGTGCAGAGCACTCGCGCCGAGGAGCAGGCCAGGATCGCCACAGCGCGGCTCATGGCTTCCGTCTCGGACACGAGGATGGCCACGGATGTCCGTGCGGCCCTGCTCCTGGCCGTCGCGGCCTACCGTCTCGACCCGAGCGCACGTCACCATGCCGCTCTGCTCCGCGCGAATCTGGCCGGTTCGAAAGTCGCGCGTTACGTTGCGACGCCCGCGGACGTCACCGCCCTGCAGAGCAGCGCCGACGGTCGAGCCGTCGTTGCCGGGCTGGCCGACGGGCAAGTCGTGAGCTGGGCGCCCGGTGATCCGGCGACGACTTCGGTCGGGCGTTTGCCCGGTGAGATCCGGTCACTGGCCGTCGCAGCGGACGGCCGGACCGTCCTCGCCACGGACGGCGCCTCGATCGCATTGTGGGGTGGAAACTCCGGTCGTCCGGACCTCGACGTGCCCGACACGACCGAGGTCGATCTTGTCGCCATATCCGAATCCGGGAAGGTGGGTGCGGTTCATCGCCGCGATGCCACGGCGGCGGCAGGCACCCCGGGGGCGGTCGACATCATCGATATCGCCGCCGGGCGGGTTCTCGCGTCACATCCGACCGAACGGGCGCTGACCAGCATGGTGTTCACCGATGGCGCTACCTTGCGTCTCCTCGACACCAACGGCAGCGTGCGACAGATCTCGCTGCGCGACGGCGCCGTCGTAGATCTTTCCCCCCTCGACACCGACTACGCCTGTGGCACCGGCCAAGATGTCGGAGAATTGTCGGCCGACGGGTCGTCGTTCACATGCGCGGTCTTGCCCGGTATTCCGGTGCCGGTTCTCCGGCCGCGTCCGACGCCGGACGCGGGCCGCCCGGAGCCCGGATATGTAGGTGTCGTCATGCCCAGCCGGTCGGCTCCAGCCGTGCTCAGCCGCTCGGCGCGCACGGCGGCGGTACCCAGTGCGGACGCCGGGTTATACGTTGCGCCCGTGACCGGCGAGGTAACACCCCCGCAGCCGCCACCACTGATCACCGGTGCCGCTGTCGACTTCGACCGGAAGCTACTGCGTTTCCTCGGGACCTCTGAGACACAACTGGTTTCGGCGTCCGGGCGACTGGTCACCCTGTGGGATCTCGCGCAGCGCGACCGGCTGGCGAAATCCGTCCCGGTGCCGATCGTCAAGGGATGCAATTCTTGTCCGCCCAGCTTGTCACTGTCACCGGACGGACGCACCGCGGCGATCACAGGCCAGCACAAGGACCCGGGAAGTTCGGCGCTGAACAGCGACGTCGTGATCATCCAGCAGCTCCGGCCGGACTCGTCCCGTCAATTCTCCATACCGGGCTTGTCCGGAATTCTCTCCTGGCGCGCGGACGGCGGCATGCTGGTGCTCGCCGCGAATCCGGTATCCGGCTACGACCGTCGCGTCTGGGCCCACCGGCCGTCGGTGCAGACGCCATTCGAGGTGGCGGTGCTGTCGTCGCCACCGCCCTCGCACACCGTCCGAGCGGCCGGCGTGTTGTCCGCATCCGGAACCGCCGTGTCTTTCGACGACAGAGGAAGGGTGTCCCTGCACGACTTGGCCACCGGTGGTGTCGAGACGGAATTCATCCCGCTGGGCGGTGCGGTCGACACCGACGATGTCTCGCAAGCGCGGATCGATGCGGCCGGAGAATTCTTGGTCATGCGCGATGCCGAGGACATATCGGTCTACGACTTGTCGCGACGGGAGATCACGCACGATCTCGACGGCAAGGACGTGCAGGCGATCGAGTTCGCCGGGCGGCATCTGCTGATCCAGCGCGAGGACAGCATCGAGGTATGGGATCGCACCGGCTCGACTCGTGAGCGGACGATTCCCTTCCGCGGCGATGGGGCCGCGAACCCGCAGATCGCCGCCGCCGCGGACGCGACCGTGGTCGTCGCGAAAGGCGCGACAGGCCGATTGACTCTCTTCGCCGACGGCACGAATCTCGGGCAACTGGAACCGGACGCCGTCTGGCACGTCAACTCTGCGGTCGCCGTGTCCGCTGACGGACGGTACCTCGTGACGGTCAATCCCGGTCCCGCATTCTCCGGCGGCGTGGATGGAACGTTGATCGAACGTGACATCTCACCGGACGGCCTGATCCGGACCGCCTGCGAGCACGCCGGGAGCGATCTCACCGACGCCGAATGGAACGCACTGATGGGGGTTGCGCGTCCAGCACAAGCCCGCTGCCCGTAGTGCGCGTTCGACTTGCCCACGGGGCGTGGCGGCCGCTTCACCGGCGGTCGGTGGCCGGTCCTCCCGCGCCGACCGTCCTTTCTGTGCGGGCCTGGCGTGCGGGCGAACGCGTGAACGACGCGCGGTAGCTGGTCGGTGGCACCCCGACATGCCGGATCATGTGCTGGCGCAACGATTCCGCCGACCCGATGCCGCTGTGCCTGGCGACCTGGTCCATCGGCAGCGTGGTGGATTCCAGCAGTTCCCTGGCGCGTTGCAGGCGTTGGTGCAGCAGCCATTTCTGCGGGCTGAGTCCGGTCTCCTCGTGGAAGCGGCGGGTCAGGGTGCGAACGCTGATGCGCGCGTGGGCGGCCAGGTCGTCCAGCGACAGCGGTGTGTCCAGTCGTCGCAGCGCCCAGGCGCGGGTGCCGGCGAGCGACACGCCGTGCTCGGCGGGCAGGGGCGCGTCCACGAACTGGGCCTGCCCGCCGGGCCGTACCGGAGTGACGACGGCGGTGCGGGCGGCGGCGTTCGCCACCGTCGCGCCGTAGTCGGCGCGAATCAGATGCAGGCACAGGTCTATTCCGGCCGCGGCGCCCGCAGCCGTGGTGATCGGGCCGTCCTCGATGAACAACGCGTCGCTGCGGACCGATACGTCCGGATGGTTCGCCGCCAGTTCGTCGGCCAGGCCCCAGTGCGTGGTGGCGGTGCGGCCGGCCAGCAGACCCGCCTGCGCCAGGACGAAGGCTCCGCTGCAGATCGAGGTGACGCGTTTGCCCGCGGACATCGCTCGACGCAGGGCGGCCAGCGTGGCGGCATCGGCGTCGGCGCGGCTGCCGGTGCTCGGCACGATCACGATGTCCGCCTCCTCGATCGCGTCGAGGCCCCGGGAGACGACCACATCGAAACCGCCAAGCCCCGCGGGCAGGACGCCGGGCACGGCGGTGCACACCAGGATGCGATAACCGGGTTCGCCGTCCACGATGGCCGCGCCGAGCACCGTTTCCGGCATGGCCAGGTCGAAAGCTTTCACCGGAGGAACCGCGACGACGGCGACAGTGTGCATGGCCTGATCCTTGGGATAGTTGGCAGTCCGGCCAGTAGCTTACCCGTTCGCGCCACGGCAGGCTCGATGGCACGCGATCGGCGAATGGCGCGGGGTGTGCCCGCCGGTCGTTGTATTTCGTTGTCGCAGAGGAGAAATCGCATGCCTACGCAGGTCATCGTCGGACGTGGCGCCACCGCTTCGGCCACCGCGGAGCTACTCGCCGGGTCCGGCGACCGGGTGCTCGTGGTGAGCCGCAGTGGCGCGGGGCCCGAGCACCCGAACATCGAGCGAATCGCACTGGACGCGCTGGATACGGCCGCGCTGACCGCCGTGGCCGAGGGCGCCGAGACCTTGTTTAACATGGCCATGCCCGCGTATCACACCTGGCCGGAGACCATCCCGCCGCTGTTCGGTTCCATCCGCTCCGTCGCCGAGCGGACCGGCGCGAACTTGGTGATGCTGGGCAATCTGTACGGCTACGGTCCGGCCGACGGTCCGGTCACCGAGCAGTCACCGCTCGCCGCCACCGGGCCGAAAGGTCGCGTGCGAGCCAGAATGTGGCGAGAAGCCGAGGAGGCGCACCGGGCGGGACGAGTGCGCGTCACCGAGGTCAGGGCCGCGCAATTCATCGGGCCTGGCGCGATCTCCTTGTTCTCCCTCATCGCCCAGCCGAAGATCTCGGCCGGACAGTTGGCGCTGCTGCCGCAGGAACTCGACCTGCCGCACGCGTACACCGCGGTCGGTGACGCGGCGGCGGCAGCGGTCGCCGCTGCCCGCGACGAGCGCGCGTGGGGCCGCCCGTGGCACGCCCCGGTCATCACCGCCACCGCGCGGGAGCTGGCAGGACGGTTCGCCGCGGCCGCCGGGGCGCCCGAGCCGCGGCTGGCGGTCATGAGCGAGCGGGAGCTGACGTTGCTCGGCCTCACCGATCCCTTCTGGGCCGAGTTGTTCGAGACCTACCACATGTCGCACGCGCCTTTCACAGTCGACGACTCGGCGGTCCGCGACACGTTCGGTCTGAAGGCGTCCGATCCGGACGAGGTGTTCGCGCAGGTGGTGCGCGCGGCCTGACCGGGATGCGCGGCAGGTGCGCGGAGTCGTTCGCCGCGACTCGGCGCACCGGGCTCGGATTCGGCGCGCCTGCGCTGCATCGCTTCCGTCCCGTATCGCAGCGTCGCCCACCCGCCGTGCCTCGGAGACGGTCTGTCGCCATGGCTCGCGGGCTGCGACTGCCCGCCCGGTTCGAGCTTCGTGCCCGGATGCGTGATCGGCAGGTAGGAGGCCGGTGCGCGCTCTCCCCGACGAGATCCGAGGTGGGTTGCCCGGATCCGCGGACGCACCGGCCGATCCGAATCGACACAACTTGTAGCTGATTGATTGCCCTCGTATGCGCCATTTCGACACTGTCGCTGTTAATCGTCTATGACCAGCTATTTCATCTCGATAGGGAACACGCCCCTCGAATGCTGGGAGCGCCGAGTGGGGCGTGGTAGAAACTCGTTCCATGTACCGGCTCCTGCGATGCCTGGTTCCCCTTCTCGCGGTGTGCGCCGCCTTCGTCCCGGCCACGACCACCGCCGACCCCGGCGCGAGCATCCTCGACGTGCGCCCGCTGGGCGGGCGGGAGTTCGAAGTCGTGGTCCACTCGGCGGCGATGGACCGCCCCATCACACTGTGGGTGTCGCATCCGGGCGCGGGCGCCCCCGCGCTGTACCTGCTCAACGCCGTGGACGGCGGCGAGGACGGCGGGCCGTGGACGCGGCGCACCGACGTCGCGGCCTTCTTCGCCGACAAACCGGTCAACGTGATCGTGCCGCTGAGCGGGCGCGCCAGCTATTACACCGATTGGCTGCGTGACGATCCCGCGCTCGGTCGCGTCAAGTGGACCACCTTCCTGACCAGAGAGCTGCCGCCGGTGCTCGGCGCCAGATTCGGCATGAACGGCCGCAATGCCGTGGCGGGCCTGTCGATGTCGGCGACCTCCGCGTTGAATCTCGCGATCGGCGCGCCCGGCTTGTATCGGGCGGTCGGCGCCTACAGCGGGTGCCCGCGCACCAGCGACCCGATGGGTCAGGCGATGGTGCGAGCGCAACTGGGCGTGTTCGGGGCGGACCCGGCCAATATGTGGGGTCCGCCGGGCGACGCGCTCTGGGCGGCGAACGACCCCATGGTGCAAGCCGACCGGCTGCGCGGTGTGGCGCTCTACATCTCGGCGGGCACCGGTGCCCCGGGAGCCCACGAGGCGCTCACGGATCCGAGCATCGACGGCAATCCCGCCCGGCTGGTGGATCGGCTACTGGTGGGCGGGGCCATGGAGACGGTGATCAACGGCTGCACCCGCGCGTTCGTGGACCGGTTGAACGCTCTCGGCATCCCGTTCACGGCGAATCTCCGCCCCGCGGGCACGCACGCCTGGATGTATTGGCAGGACGACGTGCACGAGTCCTGGCCGCTGTTCGCCGGCGCGCTGGGCGTCTGACCGGGACGGCCCGGCGGTATTGCCGGGCCGGTCACGGGCGGATGCGGTTCGCTACGGATTCCAGGGGTCGAGTCCACCCTCGGGATCGAGGTGATCGAGGTTCGCGACGCGTCTGGCCGATCGCATCAGGGCTTCTCTTGTCATATCGTTCGGATTCTCGTAGTAATCCCGGGCCGCCTGCTGGTGCATGGTCGCGACACGGTGACCGATCGCCCATCGGGTGTCGCGGCCCGCGTCGTCCCACTCGTCCGGTGTGATCGCCGCGCGCAGCGCCCGGTCCGAATGCCAGTTCTGCTCGACCCGCCGCACGAACGCTTGATCGATGGTGGCGCCGGGCGCGGGCGCGTTGCTGTGCCGGACGAAACTGTCCGCCGCGATGACCGCCTGAGCGGCGAAGGCCTCGTGCGCCTCATGGCCGACGTGATTGTCGACCGCCCACGCCGCCGCGATCGCCTTCTGCAACGGTGCGAAGCTGTACGGATTCTGCGATGCCGTCGATTCCTGGACCGAGTACGCCGTGAACGCGTTGGTGACCCGCTCGTTGGTGGCGCCGGAGGAGAGCAGCACGGAATGGATCCGGGAATCGGGAACTTTGTTGTCGCGCAGTACTTTCAGGGCGCGGGTGACGCCCAGTTGAGTGTGTATGCCGCCCACCGCCGTGGCCGCGTCGACCGCCACGCCACGCCAGTTCGTGCGGGACAGTTGGTGCTCGATGTATCCCTCTTCGCGACTGGCCAGGATTCTCCTGGTGGAGCGCTCGATTCTTCTTCGTGTGCTCGCCAGCGGGTTCAACGGATTGACCCGGCCGCCCGCGAGCCATGCCGTCACCGGCGAGGCGTTGATGGCGTTCAGCGTGGTGAGCGTGTTCACCAAACCCATCCCCGGCGCGGACTTCCCGCCACCACCGCTCATGCCGAGAGCGGTGCCGCTGCTGCTCGCGGACTTGCCGCTGCCCTGGATCGCGAGTCCGAATCGGTTGGCGATCCAGTCGTTGCCGCGGCTGAGGCCGCTGCTGAGGCGTTTGAGCTGGAATATGGCGACGATCTCGACCGTGCCCGCGATGATGATCACCGCCATGACCTGGCCGCGAGCCTGCGCGAAAAGGTTGCCCATGAACAGCACATACACCCCGAGGAATATGGTGTAGGCCGTCATTCGCGCCGCCGCGACGAAACTGTCGACGACATTGCGCACCAAGAACGTCTGCGTGGGGCCGTAGACGAATCCGCCCGCGGCGAAGCCGAATATCGACATGAACCCGTGATAGATCGTGTCCAGCGCCGCCTTGATGACCTTCAGTCCGAGATACATCGCGAAAGCCAGCAGGATGCCGCCGCAGGTCAGCAGCATGAGCCCGGTGGCGACCTGCCCCATGGAAGGGTTCTCCGCCTTCGCGTGCGCGGCGGCGTCTCCGCACGACTTCAAGCCGTTGATCACCCGGTTGTCGTCACCTGCCGCCACGCCCGCCGACCACGCCGACCGGCAGGCGGGCCGCTGGTCCACCGTGTGCCCGAAATTCCAGACCTGCAGCGGTTGCCGGGCGAAATTGTCGGCCAGATCGCTCTGCATCGTCGCCACCAACTGGGTGGGATTCGGGTGGGAGTCCCCGTTCAGGCCGGCTGCCACCGAGATGCCGAGGTCGCGGCCCTGGGCCAGTAACCCGTGCGAGGACAGCACGTCCGCCAGCGGCTCGGCCAGGAACAGCGGGCCGAGCAACGCCACGCCCACCATCGTCACCACCTGCATGGTGGCCTTCGCGTGGTAGCCGCGCACCATGAACCATCCGACGAAGAACGCGCCGATGGTCGCCGCGGTGACCAGCATGATCGGGGTCGCGATCTGTGCGGTCAGCGCGTCGGCGACGCCGTGCAGCGCCGAGCTGAACATGTCCAGCCACCGGAAACTCAACGCGTAACCGATCAACCAGATCGCCGTCGTCACGATGGCTATGTAGCCGATGAATTCGAAGCCCAGGACCGCCCACAAGATGGTGGCGCGCGGCTTGAACAAGCTTTCGTCGCCGGTCGCGAAGCGGTAATCCGACAGCGCGATTCCCGACGAGTCGTGGATGTTCATCCAGCTGAGTCCGTCGATCCCGGACGTGCCCGACGTGGCGCCCGCCGCGTCCTGGGCGGTGGCCAGCGCACCGACGAAGCCGGGGAAGACGAACAGCGCGAAGAAGGTGAGGGCGATCCAGAGGATCCGCCGCCGCCAAGCGCCTGATCCGGAAGGCGGCCACCGGTGCGGCGCATCACCGCGGAATGCGCGCGCAGCGGCGGAGCGGATATCGAGAGCTGGAAACGATCTCCGCCGGGAGGAACTCGGGCGGACAGTGCGTGGTCGCACCGCTGGGATGTGCACGGAAGCGTCCTTCGTCCCGTCTTGGGGGCGCAGTCGACTGCGAATTCCGAAACGGGTTGCGCACGACCGCCGCTGGCACTGTCCGCCCCGTCTCACGCCTGTATTACAGACAGGTGCGGAAACATCCGCTTGAACGTCCAATGACATCCAGACGGCTCGGGAGTGTACGTAAGTACCTCCACCCGCTACCTATGATCTCCGGCAAACGCGCTGTGGTTCACCGAGTTTCGTGTCCGAGCTCACTGGAGGAGGCAGGCCGTCTCATCGGCGTGGGGCTGGTCGACCGCCTCCGCTGCGGCGGCTGTCGGAAAGGGACACGCGTCCCGCTCTCGATCGCGGATCACCCGGCTTGTCGGACTCCGGGTGAACAATGCCGCTATGGCATACGACGAGGAGTTGGCCGAGCGAATCCGGGAACTGATCCCGCCCGGGCCCGAGCTCGCCGAGCGGAAGATGTTCGGCGGCCTCGCCTTCTTGATCGGCGGCAATATGGCGGTGGCCGCCAGCGGACAGGGCGGTCTGCTGGTGCGAGTCGACCCCGACGAGGGGGAGCGGCTGCTCGGTGCCGCCGTGCAGCCCATGGTCATGGGCGGGCGTGAAATGGCCGGCTGGCTGCGGGTCACCGCCGTCGACGACGACGAGGTGCTGCGGGAATGGGTCGAGCGGGGCGTCGCCTACGCTCGGACCCTCCCGCCGAAGAAGAACAAGAACTGACCCCGCTCAGGGGCGGACCTGCCGCCGGAAGAGCACGCGATCGAATTCGCGGCCGTACTCGTCCACCGCGACCACGTCCATCTCGCTGGCGAACACGCCCGGACGCACGTCGACGCGCAGGAACGAGTAGTTGCGGAACCGCACCCGCGACCACGGCGCGGCTTCGTCCTGCTTGCCGCCGCCCGGCGTCCAGACGTAGCTGTTCGGCACCGAGGTGTCGGGCAGTTCGTCGCCACGGAAGGTCTCTCGCGACCCGGGCTGGAATTCGTAGCGCGGGCGTCCGCCGCCGCCCACGGTGTAGTAGACGGTGCCGTCGGTCTCCGGATAGACGATCGAGTTGTCGCCCGCCACATTCGTCACCCGACCGCCGCGAAGCGGATCGGTGCGCTCGTAGACGTGGTTGTGGCCCTGCAACACCAGATCCACCTGGTAGCGGTCGAACAAGCCCACCCACGCGTCCCGCACGCCGCCGTCGCTGGCGTGCGATTCGGTGGTCGAGTAGGCGCAGTGATGGAAGAAGCAGACGATGAAGTCGATATCGGGGTCGGCGCGGTAGGCCGCCAAGGTGCGTTCCACCCAGCTGGTCTGCGCCCCGCCGGAATAACCGCTGTTCGCGCGGATCTCGTAGGTGACGTCGTTGGCGTCCAGGGACAGCACCGCGAGGTTGCCGTAGGTGAACGAGTAGGCCGACGGACAACCCGCCGGACCGTTGCCGGGGAAGTCCAGCCGCGCCAGATGTCCGCCGTAGCCGTGCTCGCCGTAGGTCGCTTCCATGTCGTGGTTGCCGGTGGCGAACATCCACGGCGTCTGCGCGGCGCTGGTCTCGATCGCGTTGAAGTAGACGTCCCACACGTAGGGGTTGTACTTGTCGAACCCGCTCGCCGAGTGCGCGCCGTGCGTAACGAACTGCCCCGGCTTGCCCGCACCCGAAGGGTCGGCATAGGCGATGTCGCCTGCGAGGATGTGGAAATCCGGCCGGGCTGCGGCGATCTGGCGCAACACGTTGCTCGCGTGCGGCGCGGCCGGATCGTTGTCGGCCTTGTAGTAGTTGTCGTCGTAGTCGCCGGGAGCGACGCCCTCCGGCAGCGCCGGGGTCTGGTCGGTGCCCTGGTCGCCCATCATGGTGAAGCGGAACGGAAGAACCGCCGGTCGTGCGCTGGGCATCGCGGGCGCGGCGGCGCGGATGTCGCCGACGAATCCGTCGGAGGTCCGCCAGCGGTAGAAGTGCGGAACCCGGCCGGGTAGCCCGTCCACCGGAGCGTGGGCGTAGAACTGTTCGGCCGCCAGCACACCGCCGTCGGCCGTGGGCAATTGGGTCAGCAGGTTGCGCACCTCGGCCTCGACCGTCGCGCCGAGGGCCGGTGTCGGTCCGTGGTCGAGGTACACCGTGGCGCCTGCCGGACGCCGCGACAGCTGTGCCGCGAAACGCAACTGGCTGGCCGCGTCCTCGCCGAAGGCCACACGCCGGCCGCCCACCGCGAGCTGGGCGTCGTCGGCGTAGGCTCGCCCGCCGAACGGTGTGGCGCCGACCGCGGCCACCGCTGCGGCCGCCGCCGCGCCGCGCAGGATGTTGCGCCGCGACACCGGACGGCGGCGCAGGTAGGTACGGTGCCATTCGTGCTGCTCGGTCATGGTCATGTGGGCAGCGAGCTGGCCGGGAATTCCGGTGTCCGGAATGTCGCCTGCTGGATTCAGCGGTGTGGACGGCATACCGCAGATGCTGTCGTGGCCTGGCGCACGGAGCAACTCGACACCGCACCGAGGGCGGGAATACCCCGTGAACAGGGTCCCTTTCGACATTTACGATTTGGGGGTTTTGCCGGAAATATGCGAAATAGGCGATGCCTGAACGTATTTCGCGAAGCAGGCCGCGTTACTCAGGTGACCGATCCATCGCGGCCGAGGGGTTGGGCGACCGATTCCCCGCCGAGGGCGGACCGGGGGAGAACGGGGACATGAGCGAAGCGCTCCAAGGGAAACTCGGCGTGCCCGTCGGCGGGCATTCGGCGGCGGCTGCCAGCGGTTCGTTGTTCGCGGTCAGCCTGCGCACCGTCCGTTCGAGCGCGGGCAGGATATCGGTGATGTCGAGGTCGGCGTTGGTGAAGCGGCCGATCAGCGCGTAGATCATGTTGGTCAGCACGAGCGCGATATCGGCGATGTAGGCGGGATCGGCGCCGGCCAGCAGCGCGCTCGCGGCGGGCAGCACGGCGTCGAAGCCTTGGGCGTCCAGTCGCCGGCCGCCGGGACTGGATCGCGCGCGATAGTAGGCCTCGAGCATCCGGGGATGCCGTTCCCACGGTTCGAACACGTAGCGCAGCAGACGCGTCAGGCCATCGGTCAGCGGCTCGCCTTCTATCGGCCGCGCGGGTGTGGCGTAGGTATTGGTCGCCATCCATCGCTCCACCGCGGCGAGCAGCAGGTCGTCCCGGGTGGGATACCGCTTGTAGACCGTGGCGAGGGAGACGTGCGCATCCCGGGCGACGGCCCGCAACTGGACGGCGTCGTAACCCTCGGACTCGAGCATCGACAGGACGACGTCGATGATCTTCGCCGCCGAGTCTCCTTCGTCTGTCCGGACCACGTACGTACGGTAATCCAGCGATCCGATCGCGGATACTCGCCACGACCGCGTGTGGCTGCCGGTGCGCGCCGGCGCGACCGTCACCGGAGGCCGTGAACGGCCGGTTCGGTGCAACGAGGTTCCGGTGCGGCACGCCCGTGGCTAAGCTGCGGGGATGACGCTCTTTCTCCGCGTCGCCGTGGCGCCGGTCGTGCTCGCCGGCGCGCTGGTGAGCACGGCGCCCGCCGACGCGACGCCCGGCAGCGACATCACCGCCGTCACCCTCGGGCAGGCACGGATTCCCGCGGGGTTGGTGCCCTTCGTCGCGGGGACGGATCTGGTCGTCCGCGAGATCACTATCGGTCCCGGTGGATCCACCGGTTGGCACTACCACGTCGGCCCCGTCTTCGGCTTCATCCGATCGGGCACGCTCACCCATCCCGGCCCCGACTGCGACGCTCCGGTCTACCGCACCGGCGAGTTCATCTACGAGCCCGCGGGCGAATGGAACGTCCACGTCGGCCTGAACCTCGGCGCCGAACCACTCGTCCTCGACGTCGTCTACGCCCCACCCGCCGGCGAGCCGCTGTTCATCGACGCCCCCGCCCCACCCTGCGCGTAGGTCCCCGCCCCGATCGAGCGAGTTCTCCGTCGGTATGCGTGGTGCGGGCTCGGCCTCCCGCGGCTCGCTGGGTATCCGAGCGCCGGATAGCGGTGGTCCCCATCGCCGGTCGAGTAGACGGCGTCGGCCCGCGACGAACCGGTGACGATGCCGCCGGGGTCACGTGCGTTCGCGCCGTCTCGGCGCGAGAACGATGGAGCACGATTCGGCGACGCTCTTTTCGGGGCGGCGTGTGCGGACTCGCCGGACGCGGGCGGCGTAGCAAGCTGGTCGTGATCGTCCGCGGCGCGCGATTCCCGGTGCGTCGACTTCCGGATGGAGGCCAGATATGTCGATGATTCCCGCTGGATTGATGTACACCGATGCGCACATGTGGGCTCGGCGGGAGCCTGACGGCACGCTGGCGGTCGGACTCACCGACCACGCGCAACAGAACTTGGGCACGATCCTCTTCGTCACCACGCCCCGGGTGGGCGTATTCGTAGGCACCGGCGAGGCCGTCGGCGCCGTGGAGGCGGTCTCGGCCATCGCCGAGATGTACAGCCCGGCCCGCGGCGTAGTAGTCCAGGTCAACCCGGCGATCGCGGATGACCCCGAGCAGGTGAACAACGACCCGTACGCGGCCTGGCTGTTCAAGATCAGGCCAGCGGAAGGCGTCTCGGATGACGAACTGCTCGACGCCGCCGCCTACCGCCGGTTGCTGGCGGATCTCGGCGCGTAACCGGGAACGCAGCGCCCGCAGGCTTGGCTTCAGTCTTCCCGCTCGAGCTCGCGTTCCGGCACCCTGGCGTCCTCGGCACGTGCACCCCGGCCGCGCCAACTCCGGTAGCCGCGATGTGCGGCGAAAGCTCCGATGATCGCGGTGACGCACCATACCGTGATCGCGGTATAGGCCAAAGGGGCAGACAGGTCACCGATCGATGCGCCGAGCGCGGTGTAGACGAACGCGCGCGGCGCGGATCCGATGAAGGCGCCGACTGCCATCTGCCACAACGGAACTCCGAACGCGCCGAACACATAGGACGCGAGCGCATCGGAGATGCCGGGAACGAAGCGCTGCCCGACGACCGCCCACAGGCCGCGCCGCTGGATCTGCGCGTCGATGCGCTCGGCCCGCTCGGGACCGAGCAACCCGCGCGCGCTCTCGCGGCCTGCCCGCCGCCCGAGGAAACTGGTGATCGTCGCCGTGCCCACCGCCGAGCCCAGCGTCACGAATGTGCCGACCAGCGGCCCGAACAGCAGACCGCTTCCCGCGGCCAGCAACGGTCCGGGAACGAAGATCGCGCCGAGGACCGCCGACCCCACCACGTAGGCGAACGGAGCCGCGGGTCCGGTCGCCGCGATCCCGTCGCGCACACTCTCGACGTCGACCACACCGGCAATGGCGACGAGGTAGAACATTCCGACCAGGAAAACGGCGAACAGCGCCAACCGCGCGATGTGCCGCCGTCGGCTGGTGAGGAAGAAACCGCCGTTGTCCGTCATGCCGACCGCAATCCTGCCTCGAGCCGGCCGGGACGCCCGCATCGAGGGTCCGCCACCGAAGGGGGATGGATCCGGTTCAGGACGGGTCGCGGGGGAGGAGGGTGCCCAAGGGGCCGAGGTCGATGTTGAGGTCTTCGGGGCTGAGGCCGAAGTGGTCGCGGAGTTCCTCCATGCGTTGTTCCAGGAGCATGAGGGTGGTGCCGATGCGTTCGATCTGGTCGTCGGTGAGGTCGCCGGCGTCGACGCGGCGGATCGCTTGGCGCTCCATGAGTTGGCGGAGCAGTTCCACCAAGGTCAGGACGAGGCTGACCAATCCGCGCTCGACGGATTCGGGTTCGGTGTCGATACGCGGTGGGATGCCGCCGAACTCAGTCATCGGCGGGTGGTTCCAGCGCGCGGACCGGGCCGGTCAGGGTGCTGATGGAGGAGATGAGGGCCCGCAACGAGATCTGGACCAGGTCGACGTCCGCGATGGCGAGCTTGATGTCGCCGGAGATCACCACGCCGCCCGCCAGCACCCGATCCAGTAGGTCGACCAGCGCGACGCGCCGCTCGTCGTCGACCTCACGGGTAGCCCGGCTCATGCCGACTCCCGTTCCACGCCGGCGAACGAGTACGGCGGCCACGGGCCGGTGAGTTCGAGCCGGATGCCGGGGAATTCGTCGCCGAGCGCGTCGACGGTGGCGGCGAAATCGTCGGTGCGATCGTCGTCCACGAGGTAGGTCCCGTTGAGCACCATCCAGTCCCGGCGGCCGCTCAGGGTGGGATCGGTCAGCGCCTGACGTCGTCCGGCGGCCGCGTGGCGAACCAGGCGCGTGTGGATCTCGTCGGCGCGCCGCGCCGCGTCGCGTTCCACGGTCTCCTGCGCGGACAGCTGCGCGCGGCGGCGGGCCAGATACGCGGCGCCCGTGCCCTTCCCGCTGTTTTCGCTCGCACGGGCCTCGGCTACGGCCGCGGTGAGCGCGGCGCGGTCTCCGTAGGCCTTCACCCCCCATTCGGTACGGCCGCTGACCAGCGCCAGGGCCGCGGTGAAGTCCGCTCGCCGCTCGTCGAGCAGGTCGCGCACGCGATCGTCGTCGAGAAAGACGGTGGCCAGCCGCAGCGGCACGGCCGGACCTCGGCGCACCGCGGCCGACACGACGGTGTCATGCGCGCGGGCCGTGCCCTCCAGCCACTCGAGATCTTCCAGCTGCCTGCGCAGCGGTTGCTCTCCGAACACCTCCAGCGGCACCGATCCGACAAGCGCGGTCAGATCGTCCGAGACCACGGCCCGCACCGGCTCGCCCGCGACGCCGGTCAGCTCGCCGAGGTCCGCCGCATCGCCGAGGCTGGGCGTCACCGCGTACAGCCAGACGCCGAGATCTTCGGTCACGATCGCTCTTCCCTCGGCGCGCGGCGACGCTCGACGGGCCGAGGTTGTTCGTGCGCGGCCTCCAGTTGGGCGATTCGGTCGCGAAGCTTCTGATTCTCCAGTTCGAGATCGCGATCCTGCCGCTCCAACGTGTGGGCTTTGCTGTTGAGCCAAGGGTCGGTCTCCCACCAATCGATGCCCACCGACTTGGCCGTCTCCAAGGACGCGATCACCAGCCGCAGCTTGATCGTGAGCAGTTCGATGTCGAGCAGATTCACCTGGATGTCGCCCGCGATCACCAAACCTTTGTCGAGCACCCGCTCGAGGATGTCGGCGAGGTTCGTCGAATGCCCACCGCCGAAGGGCTGCGGTGCGGACGACCCGCCCCCGACCACCGTCATGACCGAGCCCTTCCGATGTCGGTGCTGCCGCGGCCGTAGCGTCTGGTCCGGTGGTAGGCCAGTAGGTTGCCGTCGAGATCGATCTCCACCTCGTAGAGCGCGAGGATGTCCGCCGACGACGGGATGCGGCGGTCCTCGAGCACCTCGATCTCCACCAGCCAGCCATCCTCCGTCGGTTCCATCGACGTGACCCCCTCGACCTGCTTCGAGGTCAGCGCTACCAGGTTCTCGGTCGCCGCCGCGATGGCCTGGGCCGCGGTGAGCCCGGGCGGTTCGTCCGAGGCCGAGGGCACGCCCTGGGCGTCTTCCGAAGTCGTCTTGCGTGCCACGCGCCTCACTCCTTCCGGTCGGTCGCGGTCACGCCCGCCGACCGGTCATGCGATCCAGGACCGCCTGCTGCGCTTGTCTGCGCTCCTCCTCCGACAGTTGACCGGCTGCCGCGGCCTCGTCGATGGCTTCGAGTTCCCGCCGCATGACGGCGGGATCTCGCATCTTCTGCTCCACTTGGTCCTGGATCACTTCCCCCAACCAGAGCACGCCGCGGACAGGAGCGACGGGCAACGAGAGGATCGCTGAGAACAGGCCCATGCCTCACTCCTCGGGCGTGCGTTTCGTCACGAAGTCGTAGGCCGCCATGGGACCGAGCAGATTCAGCTCCACCCGGCCGTCCCAGTCTTCGCCGAGCCGGCGCAGCGTGTCCTCCAGCTCTTCCTGGCGGGCGAGCTCGACCAGCACCGCGACGTGGACGGCGTCCTCTTCGTCGGTGGGATCGCGCTGGTTGACCAGCGGGTCCAACGCTTCGAGTTCGCTGACCACCCGGCGGGTGTCCTCGGCGCGCTTGGCCTCTATGGCCTGATTGATCAGCTCGCCCAGCGCGATGCGCTCGTTACGGGTGGCGTCCTCCGATTTGTCGCGGATCGCGTCGCGCAGCCGGGCGGCCTCGGCGTTCTCATCGAGGAGTTCGCGCAGGATAGCGTCTTCGACATAGCTTCCCCGCACGACGAACTGGGCGCGCCCTTCGAGTTGCTCCAGCGCGGAGCGGAACTCGTCTTCGTTGGCGCCGAGCAGTTCGTTCTCCACCGCCTCCGCGTCGGTCATGACAGCGCCGAACCGCAGCGGCAGCACCGGCGCGACGGCGGCGGACCCGTCCAGCAACTCGGCGTGGGCGGTGAGGTCGTCGGGCGTACCCAGCGGCCGATCCGACGCGAGCGTGCTGACCAGCGCGGCGATCTCGCCGTGCCGCACCACCGACACCTCACCCGGGGGGTCGCCGACACCGCTGGCATGCGGCTCCGGCTCCACGTCGGCGGGCACAATGCCGTACACGTAGACGGCGGATCCACTGGTGGTGGTCATCAGCCCTCCCTACGTTTGGGCCTGCTCGCGGTCTGGCGTTTGTCCTGCACATCGCCGAGAAAATCCATGACCTTCTCGCCCGCCGCCTCGAGCGCGCCTTGGGTCTTGTGCTTCGCCGCACCTTGGGTGACGTCGCCGACGATATCGGTCAGTCCCTTCGGTTCGCTGGTGGAGATCTCCAGCCGGTTGACGGCTTCGGCGAAACGTAGATACGTGTCGACACTGGCCACCACGACGCGGGCGTCGATGGTCACCAGTTCGATGCCGACCAGTGACACGCGCGCGAACGCGTCGATGACCAGGCCTTTGTCCAGAATCGTGTCGATCACGTCGGCCAGGCTGGAGGAATTCGGGCGCGCCATCGTGCCCGCTCCGCCACCGCCGCCGCCTCCTGCGGGTTCGATGGTCATGCGTGTGCTCCTCGCTTCTCACGCGACCGACGGGGCGCCGTGCTGCGGCGGCGGGCGGCCGGTCGCCGGCGAGGACGCCGATCCTCGTCTCGCTCGTCCGTCTCCTGCTCGTCGGTCTCGTCTTCTTCCTCGTCCGGCTCCTGTTCGTCCGGCTCGCGTTCCTCTTCGTCGTCCGCGTGGTCTTCTTCGGTGTTCTCCTCTTCTTCGCGACGGGCGGTCTCGTCGTCTTTGACGACCTTGCTGTCGTGGATTTCGCCGTGCCAGCCGACGATGTCGTCGGGGTGCAACACCGCCTCGGTCATCACGTGCCGCTCGAAGTGCTTCAGCTCCAGGCGGCAGCGGCGACCGGCCGCGCGCCAGATATTGGCGGTCTTCTCCATGAAGCCCTTGGGGTGGTACTCCAGCACCACGAGAATGCGCGTGTAGCCCGGTGTGAGTTCGTGGAAGGTCACCGCGCCGTCGATGTAGCCCTTGTGGCCTTTGGAACGCCAGACGATCCGCTCGAACGGCACCTGCTCGAGAATCGTGGATTCCCACGTGCGCCGGGACCAGAACACTTTGCCGGTCCAGCTGAGCTTCTCGTCGGCGACCTGCTCCACCTGCTCCAGCTTCTTGGTGAACTTCGGGAAGTCCGCGAACTGGGTCCACTGGTCGTAAGCCAGGTCGATCGGAACGCCGACTTCGATGTGCTCGACGATATTGGTCAGCTTGATCTTCTTGCCGCCGCCCTTGCCCTTGCCGCCGGTGAGCGATTCCTTCACCGTCTCGAACTGGTCGCGCAGGGTGGCGCCGATCTTGGTCTTGCCCATGCTCATCGCCGTGCTGAGCGGCGACGCGCCACCGGCGAGCTTCTCCACTCCGGTCAGCGCCGACAGCAGATTGCCGCGATTACCGGCGGCGTAGTCGTTCAACCGGCCCGCGGTCTTCGACACCTGGTTCGTCAACCCGGCCACCGCGCGCTCGGCCAGTGCTCCCGTGAGGTTTTGCACCGACTCCTGCAAGATGCCGGTCGGCGTGGGCGGTGGCGCCTTCTGCTTGGCGGATGATCCCGCCTTCTTGGCGGACGATCCGGCCTTTTTGGCAGAGGATCCCGCCCCCGTCGCGGCTTTGGTGGCCCGCCCCGCGGTGTCGGCAGCCACTTTGCCGACTCCTGCGGTCGCGTCGCGCAAAATCTTCGCCATCGCCGGTCACCTCCTCGTCCGGCGCACCGGCGCTTGACCGGCCTCGGTGCGACTACGGCGGCCACCGGTCCCGGACGGCTTGCGATCCGCGGAGTCGGACGAACGGTCCGCCGAACGCGAGCTCGTCGTGCGCCTGGCAGCGGTGCGCGACCCGCGAGTGCGCGTCCGCGCGGCGGGTCGCTCGCTGTCGTCCTCCGCCGCACCCTGGTCGGATTCTTCCTCGTCGTCGGGCGTTCGGTCCTCGTCTCCGGCTTCGTCTTCGAGCTCGTTGTCGGGCGTTCGCTGTTCGTCCTCGTCCTCGCCCTCGTCTTCGTACTCGTCCTCGGGCGCTTGGTTCTCGTCCTCGTCCTCGTCCTCCGGCGCTTGCTCGTCGTACTCGGACGACTCGTCTTCGTACTCGTCTTCGTCGGAATCCGTCGCCCGGGAACTCTGGCGGCCCTGGTCCGTCAAGAGCGTCGCACCTTGCTGCAACCGGTCGCTGAGCGCGTCTATCCGGTTGCTCGCCGCGGTGACCGCGGCCGAGCGCACCGCGCCGACCAGCTCGTCGCGCACGGTGTCGGTGATCCGGGTCAACTCCGGTGTCGATCGGAGCAGTTCCGTTCCGCGCTCGAGCAGGCCCCCGGGCCCTGCGGCGGATCGCCTGGCCATCGCGGCGCCCGCCAGCGACATCGCGAAGCGCATCTTGCGCGTGCGGCCCAGGAAGTACCCGATGCCCACCCCTAACGCAATTCTTCCTCCACCCTTCATTGCTCACTCCTTGCTCGCCTCGACGGCAACCCCACTGGCGGGGCCGGGGCGCCGAGACTTGACGTCCTCAGAAGTGGGGTAGACCACATCGCAGTAGCCAAACATCAGCGTATTCCTGGTTACCGAATGGGTCGATGGGTCTGCCTGCGAGAAGACGCGAAAGACCGGGCGGTCGGAATGCTGTCAGCGACCATTCGGCCCTGGCAGTCGGCACAGCGGAGAAAAATTTCTCGGAAACTTCGCGAAGTATGTCGAAGACGAACCGCCGGCTCCGACCAGTAGGTGACAGCAGGTCACCACAGAGCACAGGAGCACATCATGTCCGTCAATACCTTCTTCTGGTTCGACAACGCCGCCGAGGAAGCCGCCGCGTTCTACGCCTCGGTGATCCCCGACTCGCGGGTGGTCGAGGTCTCCCGCAACTCCGACGGCTCCGCGTTCATCGTCGCCCTGGACTTGGACGGTCAGGCGGTCACGCTGATGAACGGCGGCCCGGACCACCCGCTCACCGATGCCGCGTCGCTGCAGGTGGTCGTGGACACCCAGGACGAGGTCGATCGTCTGTGGGAGGCCCTCACCGCGGACGGCGGCGAGCCCGGGCCGTGCGGCTGGCTGACCGACCGCTTCGGCCTGTCCTGGCAGGTGGTGCCTTCGGCGCTGCCGAAGCTGATGAGCGGTGACGATCCCGCCAAGACCATCGCCGTCGGCACCGCGTTGCGGTCGATGTCGAAGCTCGATCTCGCGGTTCTCCAGGACGCCTACGACAACGCCTGATCGGTCCGCCGCCGCGCATGCCGAAGAGCCCGCTCGGACGCCGTTGTCCGGGCGGGCTCTCGGCCGACGGCGTCGTCAGCGCCAGCGTTCGGGTGTCACGGGCGCGTCCCACGCGCGGGCGTAACGGCGTTTGTCGGCGGCGTCGTACTCCTTGCTGCGGTAGACCACGTACGGCCGCACCAGATAGCCGACCGGGGCGCTGAACATGTGCACCAGCCGGGTGTAGGGCCACAGCCCGATCAACGCGAGCACGACCAGCCCGTGCAGTTGAAAGGTCCACGGGGTGTCCACCATGAGCTCGGGCCGGGGCGCGAGGGTGAACAGACTGCGGAACCAGGGCGAGACCGTCTCGCGGTAGTTGTAGGTGCCCCACAGCAGGTTGCTGCCCCAGGTGTTGAGCAGACCGGTGATCAGCGCGGCGGCCAGCAGCACGTACATCAGCTTGTCGTTGCCGGTGGTGGCCTTGCGGACGGCGGTAACGGTGAAACGCCGGTAGAGCAGGATGCCGACGCCGGCCAGCACGGCGAGTCCGGCCACCGACCCCGCCGAAACGGCGATCACGTGATAGACGTGCTCGGAGATACCGACCGCGGAAGTCCACGACGCCGGGATCAGGACGCCGAGCACGTGACCGCCGAACACCCCCAGCATGCCGAAGTGGAACAGCGGGCTGCCCAGCCGCAGCAGACGGCTCTCGTAGATCTGCGAGGAACGGGTGGTCCAGCCGAACTGATCGTTGCGGTAGCGCCACAGGTGCCCGAGCGCGAACGACGTGAACGCGACGTACGGCAGGATCAGCCACAGCGAGGTGGGCAGATGCGGCGTTGCGTTCATCGTCGGCCTTCCGATCCGTCGAACTGGGAGGGGTCCATCGCGAAGGGCTCCAGCCCGACTTCCTCCTCGGGCGGGCCCTGCGCGGCGAGCTCGGCGATGCGCCTGCGGTCCGCGGTGGTCGGCGGCGGCAGGGTGGCCCCGATCGCCGCGAGCACTCCGGCGTAGGGAGAGCCGTTGTCGGACAGCGAAAGCCGCAGCAGCTCGAGCACCGGCACGTGCTCGCCGAGCAGTCGCTCACCGCCGATCGGATCGACGGTGGCGGCGAACTCCAGCAGCACCGGCAGGTGGTCGGGCAGTTCCTCGTCGCCGAGTTCGACACCCGCGTGCCGGTAGGCGTGCTTGAACCGCAGCAACGCCATCCCGCGTTTGCGGGTGTCGCCATAGGCGTAGAAGGTCAGGTGCAGGCTGGCGCGGCGGCGCATGTCGAAGGTCGCGACGTAGTCCGCGGCGAGCTCCAGCGGTGGGGTCGTCCGCAGGTGATCGAGGCATCCGCTCAGGTGGGCGCGCATCTCGTCCGGCAACGCGGCCGCGGCCGTGGTCAATTGGTCGATCATGGCCAGCGTCTGCTCGGTCGGGTAGTCCAGCAGCAGCGCGGCGATCCGCCAGACCAATTGACGGTCGCGTTGTGCGAGTTGCACCGCCGGTTCCGGGCGGCGGCGCAGTTTCAGCAGGCTCATCGACCTGCTCCGGTCCGAGCGGCCGGGTCTCCGGTCACGGTCGCGTCGGCGTGCCCGTCGCCGTTTCCGTGGCTGTCGGCCGTGCCGTTCGTACGCCCGTTCGTGGCACTGTTCTCGTGCCCGTCGGCCGCACCGTTCGCATGGCCGTTGATTGCGCCGTTGCCGTTCGCCGCGGCACCGGCAGGCACCAAGCCCTCGGTGCTCTTGCCGTCCCAGTTCAGCAGGTTGATCCGAGCGGACTTCTCCTGCGGCGCGGCCCCATTGGTGTCGGTCAGGTGGAATTTCTCCACCATCTGGTCGAACGCCGTCATACCCGGTCCGCCGTCGGTGTCCAGACTGCATCCGGTGGCCAGCGAGTCCAGTTCGTGCGCACGGGCTCCCGCGCCGGTGGGGATGACGTAGCGGTGCTCGTATTTGGCGATGGCCAGCAGCCGGTACATCGCCTCGATCTCTTCCGGCTCCAGCCGCACCGACGGCGCGATCGTGGGATCGGGCTCCTCACCGAGGTTCACCGACCGCATGAACGAGCGCATCGCCGCCAGACGCTGCAACGCCGCGCGCACCGGCCCCACATCGCCCGCGGTGAACAACTCGGCCAGGTACTCCACCGGGATACGCAGCGCGTCGATGGCGCCGAACAGGTTGGACACGTTCTCGCCGTCGTGGCCGGTCTCGCTGAGCACGTCGACCACCGGCGACAGCGGCGGCACGTACCAGACCATCGGCATGGTGCGGTACTCCGGATGCAACGGCAGCGCGATCTGGTAGTCCACGATCAGCTTGTAGACCGGCGAATCCTGAGCGGCCTGAATCCACTCCGGCGAAATCCCGGCGCGCTCCGCCTCCGCGATCACCCGGGGGTCGTGCGGGTTCAGGAACACACCGAGCTGGGACGGGTAGAGATCCTTGTCCTCGGTGACCGACGCGGCCTCCAGCACGGCATCGGCGTCGTAGAGCATGACGCCGATGTAGCGCAGCCGCCCCACGCAGGTCTCCGAGCACACCGTCGGAATGCCGACCTCCACGCGCGGGTAGCAGAACGTGCACTTCTCCGCCTTGCCCGTCTTGTGGTTGAAGTAGATCTTCTTGTACGGGCAGCCCGACACGCACTGCCGCCAGCCGCGGCACTTGTCCTGATCCACCAGCACGATGCCGTCCTCGGCGCGCTTGTAGATCGCGCCGGAGGGGCAGGAAGCCGCGCACGACGGATTGAGGCAGTGCTCGCAGATGCGCGGCAGGTAGAACATGAAGGTCTCTTCGAACTCCAGTTTCACCTGATCGGACAGCTTCGCCAGCAGCGGGTCCTTGCCGACCTGCTCCGGACCCGAACCCAGGTCGTCGTCCCAGTTGGCGCCCCAGGTGACCTTCGTGTCCTGGCCGGTGATCAGCGACTTGGGCCGTGCGACCGGCGTCGTGTCGACCGGCGGGGAGGACAGCAGGTTGTCGTAGTCGTAGCTCCACGGCTCGTAGTAGTCCTCGACCGTGGGCAGATCCGGGTTCGCGAAGATGTTCAGCAGCCGCTTCAACCGGGATCCGGACTTCAGGGTGAGCTTGCCGCGCTTGTTCAGCGTCCAGCCGCCCCTCCACTTCTCCTGATCCTGGTACTGGCGCGGGTACCCCTGTCCCGGACGGGTTTCCACGTTGTTGAACCAGACGTATTCGGTGCCGCCGCGGTTGGTCCACGCCTGCTTGCAGGTGACCGAGCAGGTGTGGCAGCCGATGCACTTGTCCAGGTTCATCACCATGGCCAGCTGTGCCATGACGCGCATGTCAGTACTCCACTTCCTGCGACCGTTTGCGGATCGTCGTGACTTCGTCGCGCTGGTTTCCAGTGGGGCCGTGGTAGTTCAGCGCGAAGGACTGCTGCGCGTAGCCGCCGATCAGATGCGAGGGCTTGATCATGATGCGGGTGAGCGCGTTGTGGATGCCGCCGCGCTTGCCCCGGCCCTTGGTGTCCTCGCCGAGACCCTCGATGCGCGGCACGTCGACCGCGCGGTCCTGGGCGTGGTACATGAACACCGTGCCCTCCGGCATGCGGTGGCTGACGATGGCGCGCGCCACCACGATGCCGTTGCGGTTGATCGCCTCGATCCAGTCGTTGTCGGCCACCCCGATCTTCGCCGCGTCGCGATCGGACATCCAGATCGTCTGCCCGCCCCGCGAAAGCGTCAGCATGTGCAGGTTGTCCTGGTAGGCGGAGTGGATCGACCACTTCGAGTGCGGGGTCAGATACCGCACGGTGACGCCCTTGTCGCCGACCTCGCCGATCGTGGGCTCACGGAACAGCGCGGTCATGTCCAGCGGCGGACGGAAGATCGGCAGCTGCTCACCGAGCTCGATCATCCAGTCGTGATCGAGGTAGAAGTGCTGCCGCCCGGTCAGCGTGTGCCAGGGCTTGAGCCGCTCGGTGTTGATGGTGAACGGCGAGTACCGGCGGCCGCCGGTCTCGCTGCCCGACCACTCCGGCGAGGTGATCACCGGCACCGGACGGGCCTGGGTGTCGGCGAAGGTGATCCGTTTGCCCTCGTGCTCGGCGGCCAGGTCGGCCAGCTGGGTGCCGGTGCGGCGCTCGAGGGCGTGGAATCCCTCCACCGCCAGGCGGCCGTTCGTGGTGCCCGACAGGGCGAGGATCGCCTCGGCCGCGTGCGTGTCCTTGGCCAGCGACGGACGGCCCTGCGCCACACCCGACACCACCGTGCCGTTCACCCCGGCGAGGTACTCGACCTCCTGGTCGGGGTAGGTGGTGACACCTTTGGTGGTGACGCCGAGCGTGTCGACCAGTGGCCCCAGCGCGGCCATCTTCTCCGCCAGCTTCGGGTAATCGCGTTCGACGACCACCAGTTTCGGCATGGTCTTGCCCGGAATGGGTTCGCACTCACCGGCTTTCCAGTCCAGCACGCGCCCGCCCGCCTGCGCCGTCGCGTCCGGCGAGTCGTGCTGCAGCGGCACGGCGACGATGTCCTTGCGCTTGCCCAGGTGCTTCTCGGCCATCCAGGAGAAACCGCGCGCGATCCGGTGGAACGCGTCGAAGTCGGTCTTGGCCTCCCACGGCGGCGAGATGGCCGGGGAGAAGGCGTGCACGAACGGGTGCATGTCGGTGGAGGACAGGTCGTGCTTCTCGTACCAGGTGGCGGCGGGCAGCACGATATCGGAGAACAGCGTGGTGCTGGTCATCCGGAAGTCCAGCGACAGCAGCAGATCCAGCTTGCCGGTGGCGGCGGTCTCGCGCCAGTTCAGCTCCTGCGGCCGCACGCCGGTGGCGTCGGTGGTCTGCAGGTTGGAGTCGGCGCCGAGCAGGTGGCGCTGGAAGTACTCGTTGCCCTTGCCGGAGGAGCCGAGCAGATTCGCCCGCCACACGGTCAGGCAGCGCGGGAAGTTCTCCGGCGCGTCCGGGTCTTCGCAGGCGAACTTCAGGTCGCCGGACTTCAGCCCGTCCACCACGTGCTCGGGCGCGGTCTTGCCCGCGGCCTCGGCCTCGTCCACCAGGTCGAGCGGATTGCGGTCGAAGGTGGGGTAGCTCGGCATCCAGCCGAGCCGGCTGGCCAGCGCGATGTTGTCGGCGGCCGTGCGACCGGCGAACTTGCCCGCGCCGAGCGGCGAGGCGAACGACTCCGCGGTGAACGGGTCGTAGCGCCACTGATCGTTGGTCAGATACCAGAACACCGTGCCCTGCATCTGCCGCGGCGGCCGCTGCCAGTCCAGGCCGAAGGCCAGGGTGGACCAGCCGGTGACCGGGCGGCACTTCTCCTGCCCGACGTAATGCGCCCAGCCGCCGCCGTTGACGCCCTGGCAGCCGGTCAGCAGGGTCAAGGTGAAGAACGCGCGGTAGATCTGATCGGAGTGGAACCAGTGATTGGTCCCCGCGCCCATGAGGATCATCGAGCGGCCGCCGGAACGGTCGGCGTTGTCGGCGAACTCCCGCGCGATGCGCTGGGCCTGCACGGCGGGCACGCCGGTGATGGCCTCCTGCCAGGCCGGGGTGTACGGCTCGTCCGCGTCCTCGTAGCCGCTGGGCCACGTCCCGGGCAGGCCGTCGCGGCCGACGCCGTACTGCGCCAGCAGCAGATCGAAGACCGTCGTGACGCGCCTGCCCGCGACGGTTGTGGTCGGCACGCCTCGGGTGAGCACGCCGGGGGTGTCGCTGTCGAAGCGGGGAATCCGTACGGCCGCAGCGTCGTCGGTGCGGCCGTACAGACTCAGGAGGGGATCGACGTCCCCCAGATCGAGGTTCCAGCGTCCGGTTCCTTCTTCACCGAACCGATGACCGAGCGACCCATTGGGCACGACCGGCTGTGCCTGCGCGTCCAGCAGGACTGTCTGGAACTCCACGCCCTCACCGGTTCGGCCGAGGTCTGCGGCGGTGAGGAACTTCCCGGGGACGTATGCCCCGTCGTGCTCGTCGAGCGTGATGAGGTACGGCAGGTCGGTGAAACACTTGATGTAGTCGAGGAAGCGCGGCGTGCTCTTCTCGACGAAGAACTCCTTCAGCACCACGTGGCCCATCGCCATGGCCAGGGCCGCGTCGGTGCCGGGACGGGCGGGCACCCACTCGTCGGCGAACTTGGTGTTGTCGGCGTAGTCGGGGGAGACCACGACCACCTTCTGCCCCCGGTAGCGGGCCTCGGTCATGTAGTGCGCGTCCGGTGTCCGGGTGACCGGCACGTTCGAGCCCCACATGATGAGGTACCCCGCGTCGAACCAGTCCGCGGACTCCGGCACGTCGGTCTGGTCGCCGAACACCTGCGGTGAGGCCACCGGCAGGTCGGCGTACCAGTCGTAGAACGACAGCATGGAGCCGCCGAGCAACGAGATGAACCGCGCGCCCACGGCGTGGCTGACCATGGACATGGCCGGGATCGGCGAGAACCCCGCCACCCGGTCCGGGCCGTACTGCTTGATCGTGTAGACGTGTGCCGCGGCGGCGATCTCGGCCGCCTCCCACCACTCGGCGCGCACGAATCCGCCCTTGCCGCGGGCGGCCTTGTAGCTGCGCGCCTTCTCCGGGTCCTCGACGACATCGGCCCAGGCCAGCACCGGGTCCTTCAGCCGGGACTTGGCTTCCCGGTACAGCTCGAGCAACGTGCCGCGTACATAGGGATAGCGCACCCGGGCCGGCGAGTAGGTGTACCAGGAGAACGACGCGCCACGGGGACAGCCGCGCGGCTCGTACTCCGGCTTGTCGGCGCCCACCGACGGGTAGTCGGTCTGCTGCGACTCCCAGGTGATCACACCGTCTTTCACGTAGATCTTCCACGAGCACGACCCGGTGCAGTTCACACCGTGCGTGGAGCGCACCACCTTGTCGTGGGACCAGCGGTCGCGGTAGAACTCGTCGGCGCTGCGCCCGCCGACCTTGTGCAGCGTCCGGTGATCGGACGACACTTCGCCCCGGTGGAAATATTTCCCCAGCCGCAGGAGCGCGTCCCCGGCGTCGGTGGCCGGGGCGGAGGGTACGTGACCCTGGGTACGCGAATTAACCACGACGTCCCCTTCGAGCTGTGCGATCGGGTTGATGTTCCGACTGTAAAGAGGCGTGCACGGCTGGCCAAACCCCTTTCTCACAGCCCATTCGGTGGTGTGGTGAGTTGTGAGATCGGCGCAACGTGGTGGTCACGGTGGCGCGCGGTTTCCGCGTGGCATGCGGCGGTCCGACCAGGGGAAAAACGCTCTGAGCTGGCCTGATTTGTATCCGAGGGGTCGGCTCACGGGTGCGTCGGTGATGCTTTGGAAACGGCTGGTTCTCCAGTGCTTTACATTTGTTAACACATCGGATCGGTCGTCTCCGGAGTGTGTTTTATCCGTCCCGATGAGTTTCGCTCGCGGTTTCCCCGCAATGTATTGTAAGCGCAATCACAATTCGCTGGAATTTCGCCCGGCGACGAGAAATTCCGGTGGGCGCCGGGCTGCGCCCGATCCGGCGCCGCCTGTGCCGCGGCGGGACGGTGGTGGTCGTGGCCGGTTTGGCTACCACCGGCTGGATGACGCTGTCATCCGCCGGCGAGCGGGGCTGAACGCGAATCGGCCGCGCGGTCGACCGGCCGCCGGCTCCCGGTCACACGGTGGTGGTGGAGCGTGACGCAGGCTCGTGTCCGCGGCACGTCGCTGGATTGCGATGAGGCAAGCCATGTTCCGAACCAACCGAGACGAACTGCCTCGTGGTCGGCTGCGCCGCCGCGGTTCGCCGGTTCCGGGCCTGCGGTTTCGTCACCACTGCCACTCTGCCCGGCGACGGCGGACGCTCGGTTCCGGCATTCGACGCCGAATCACGGTGTGCGAGCTGATCATGACCCGTTCCGCACGTGATCGTGCGGGCGGTGGGGGGCCGGACCCCCGAAGTATCCCGCGTTCAGGCCTGGGCGGTGGGATCGATGTCGGCGAACGTGCCGACCCAGCGGTGTGGCGGCCGAGGCGGATTGGGCTCGCCGGGACGCGCCAAGCCGACGACCCGCCATCCGGCGGCGACGGCGGCGTCGAGTTCGTCGGGGTGGTCGGACAGGAAGAGGATGCGCTCGGCGGGCGCCCCGACGGCTCCGGCGATCTTGTCGTAGGAGGACGATTCCCGTTTGCCGCCTGCCGTCGACAGATCGAAGTACCCGCTGATCAGCTCGGACATGCTGCCGCCGCGCGCGAAGGCGAACCAGTCCCGCTGATTGCGCACCGATCCCGACGAGTAGACGTACAGCGCGAGCCCGGCCTCGTGCCACGCGGCGAGCGCCGGAGGCACGTCCGGGAAGAACTCGCCGTGCAGCGCGCCGTTGCGGAAGCCCTCCGCACAGATCAGACCCTGCGCGGTCTTCAGCGGCTCGGCCTTGACGTCGGTGTCGAGCCATTCGCGCAGGATCGCGGCGGCCTGCTCCGGGTCCGCGTCCGGACGCCCGGCCAGTTCCCTGGTCGCGGTCAGCACCGGCGCCGCGGCCGCGGAGCTGTTCGCGGCCAGCCACGCCGGAAGCCGCTCCCGCGTATAGCCGTACAGATCTTCGCGGACCGCGGCGGTGGGGCTGGTGGTGCCCTCGATGTCGACGACGACGGCCTGGATCACGGCGCGGTCAGCAGCTCGTCGAGGGTGGGAAAGCCCGCGCTGATCTTGTCGCCGGTGAAGTCGCCGACCCAGCCGTCCTCTTCTTCGAAGAAGCGGATGGCGATGAAATCCGGGCGCTCGCCCATGTCGAACCAGTGCAGCGTGCCCGCGGGCACCGAAAGCAGGTCTCCGCCCTCACACACCACCGCGAGGACCTCCTCGCCCAGGTGCAAGTAGAAGCAGCCGCGCCCGGCAGCGAAGAAGCGCACCTCGTCCTCGGCGTGCCGGTGCTCGTCGAGGAACTTCCCGCGCGCGCCCGCGGCGGTCTGCGGCCACTGCGGGTCGCTGTCGTCGGGATGGATGCGGGCGATGTCGATGTGCTTGTAGCGGCCGGATTCGTTCAGTTCCGCGACGTTCTTCGCGTAGTGCGCGAGCAATTCCTCCGACGGCACCGACGCGGCGTTCTCGACCACCGGCCAGCGGCCGAAGGTGATGCCGCGCTCGGCCAGTTCGGTGCCGATCACCTCGTCGTCGCCGGTGCGTACGCGCACGTCGGCCGCGTCGGCCGCGGCCATCACCTGCAGGAGGGTCATGTCAGTCCAATCTCGAGAAATTCGTCGCGCGGGCCGAAAGCGGCCGGGCCGGCGGTGCGGGACACCAGCTCACACAATGCTTCCAGGCATTCGGCGCGATCGCGCGCCTGGGCGAGATCGGCGCCCCACGAGGTGATCCCGTGCCCGGCGATGATCAGGACCGGCAGCGCGTCGGGATGGTCGAGCAGGTAGCGCTCGATGTCCGCTCCGATACGCGGCACCTCGGGCCAGTTCGGGAAGACCGGGATCTCCGCGACGGCCGGATCGTCGCCGCCGAGCCCCTTGATCAGCTCGTAGTCGGTGATCCGCAACGTGCCGAGCGTGCCGGGGACCGCCGAGCGGGTGGCCAGTGCCGTGGCGAACGGTGGATGGATGTGCACGACCGCCCCGGCCGGGCGGGTCCGGTAGACGGCGGTGTGGATCGTCGTCTCCGCGGAAGGCCTGCGCCCGTGGCCTGCGACGGGCGCGGAGTCCGCCACGCGCACGGTGACCATGTCGGCCGCGGTGAGTTCGCCCTTCGACAAACCGCTTCCGGTGACGACGGCGGTGGCGCCGGTGCGCACCGAGATGTTGCCCGCGGTGCCCGGCATCCAGCCGCGCCGGTACAGCTCGCGGGCGAGGTCGGCGATGGCCGCGCCGGGCGACAGATCGGATCCGAGTTCCGGGGCGGTGCTCGCGGCCGCGGGCCCGCCTGACGGATCGCCGCGGTGCACGACGCCGTTCTCCGTGACCACCGCGGTCACCAGTTCACCCGGCGTCACGTCGAACGCCGGGTTGAAGACCTCGGTGTCCGCGGGAGCGGTTGCGACACCGCCGAATCCGGTCACCTCGGCCGCCGCGCGTTCTTCGACGACGATCTCCCCGCCCGTGGCCATCGAGAGGTCGCGGGTGGACTCGGGGGCCACCACGACGAACGGGATGCGGTGGTGGCGGGCGGCCAGCGCCAGACCGTAGGTGCCGATCTTGTTGGCGACGTCGCCGTTGGCGGTGACCCGGTCGGCGCCGACCAGCACGCAGTCGACCTGTCCCGTCGCCATCGCCCAGGCGGCGGCGGAATCGATGGTCAGCCGGTGCGGGATGCCCGCCTCGGCGAGTTCCCACGTGGTCAGCCGCGCGCCTTGCAGCAGCGGGCGCGTCTCGTCCACCAGCACGTGCTCGAGCGCGCCGCGCTCGGACAGCACCCGCAGCGTTCCGATGGCGGTGCCGAACGCGCTGGTCGCGAGCCTTCCGGTGTTGCAGTGGGTGAGCACCCGCAGCGGCCGGTCCGGGCACAGGCTCAGTACGAGGTCGGCGGCGTTGGTGGCGGCGGCCCGGTTGACCCGGCCGTCCTCGGCGAGCATTTCCAGCGTCTCGGCCAGGACCGCGTCGGCGCCATGACCCACCTTCGCCCGGACCCTTCGCACGGCCCAGGCAAGGTTGACCGCGGTCGGCCGCGCGGCGGCGATCCGATCCGCCTCGGCTTGCGCCGCCACTTCGTCGACCACACCGTCCGCGGTGTGCGCCGCGGTGGCCAGGACGACGCCGAACGCTCCCGCGATGCCGATGGCGGGCGCGCCGCGAATGGCCAGCGTCCGGATCGCGTCGATGACCTGGTCGACGGTGCTCAGCCGCAGCTTGCGCACTTCGTGCGGCAGTCCGCGCTGGTCGATGGTGACGAGCGCGCCGTCGTCCCAGACCAGAGAGCTGTCGTCCATCAGCGTCCTTATCCCGTCGAGCCGTGTCGTGCCTGGTCAACGGTATCGGACGGGGACGGCGCGCCGAAATCGCGTCAGCCGGACGCGGCGCGCAGCTCGGCGGCGCGTTCGCGCGGGTCGTAGCCGGGGCCGACGCCCTCGATGAGCAGCAGGTCGCCGTCGATGTGCTCGGCGCGCAACGGCAGGATCTCCTGATAGGCGGGCGAGTGGTACCACTCCCGGGCTGCGGTCATCCCGGGGAACTCGATCAGCACCATGCTGCCGGGCCAGCTGCCCTCGACGACTTCGACCGGCGGGCCGTGGATGACGAAGCGACCGCCGAACGGGTCCAAGGTGGCCTGGATGCGTTCCAGGTATTCCAGGATGTCGGGATGGGGCCTGCGACTGCGGAGGTGGGCGAAGCCATAGGCGGACATGGCGTTTGGCATTCCTTCGTTCGATGACACCGGGAATGGCGTCGAATCGACGGTAGGTCCGCCTTGCGTGGGGTGACAATTACCTTCGGGGTAAGCACGCCGGTCCGAAACGACCGCTGCCGCCGGTCCCGGGAGGAGGTGGGGCCGGCGGCGCGGGTGGCGCAGATGAATTAGCGGCGGCGCTCCTGCTCGCCGCGCCGGTCGGGCATGTCGTTCTTCATGCCCCGACGGCCTTCCATGTCCGCGCCCTCGCGCATGTCCTGCTCTTGGCGCTGTTGCTGCTGCTGCCTCGGCATCTGCTTCGGCATTTTCTTAGGCGTTTTCTTCGACTTTTCAGTCATCTCCACACGGTCCTTTCCGGGGGATTGATATTCGCCTAACGAACTCACGATAGCGAGCAGATATGGCTTCCGGAAGGGGAATTGAAAAATATGGCCATGAGCGGCCGGTTCGTGCATATGCCCAGGTGGGGGTGCCTTGGGGTGCGGTTTCGAATAACAAATAAGACTCGCATCTACCGCGCGTCGGATTTTCCTGCTACGGCTGTGGGCGGGCTGATATCGAGTGACTCGGAACAAACGTGCGAAAGGCGGGTCCGTTAGTTCGATATCGCTTGGTTCGGCACTGTCGGCATATTGCGTCGAATCGAATTCAGCTGTCGCGGGGACATGGGCATGCGATGCGAGTGGCGTGCCGCGGGGGGCGGAACATGCTGCGACAAAACGGGTTTCGCCGAGATCGCCGAGGGGCCGGCGTTGTCTTGTCTTCCAGCGCGCTCGTGGTCGCCTTGATAGTGAAGGGGCGCAATCCGTTCGCGGCCCGCAGCTCGAGCGCTCAGCGGCGCAGCGGCAGGAATTCGACGATCGCGCCGTCCTCGGCGCCGGGTGGGACGACGACCAGGCCGTCGCGGTCGACCAGGCCCCCGAGATGTGCCGTGCGGATCGCCGGGTCACCGATCCAGCCGCCTTCGTCGGCGGCGCGTGCCGGAACGATGCGCGGTACCGGCGCGGTGATCTCCGCGGCGTTGTGTAGCGGGCCGCGCAGCGGGCGGGCGGGAGAGGCGCCGGTGCGGCCCTCGACGATCGCGGGCGCGAGCGCGAGCAGCGTCGCCACTGCGGCGAAGGGGTTGCCGGGCAGGCCGAGCACCGTGGTGCCCGAGACGAGCTGCGCGACGACGGTGGAACCGCCGGGACGCAGCCGCAGCCGTGGCACCACGATCTCGGCTCCGGCGCGGGTCAACGCGGCGCGGAGCTGGTCGGCCGCCCCGCCGCCGGTCGCGCCGACGATCGTCAGCAGGTCGCAATCCGGCGCGACGGTGAGGACCTCGTCGAAGCCGTGCGGGGTATCGCGCAGGTGCACCCGATCGGTGGTGCGAATACCGCACCAGGACAACAGGTCCGGGAGGATCGGGCCGATCGAGTCGCGCGTCTGCCCCGCCTGCAGGGGTCCCTCGCTGCGGATCTCGTCACCGGTCATGACGATGCGCGCGCGTACCGGGCCGCGCACCACCGCCGCGCCGACCTCGACGCTGGCGGCCGCGGAGATCAGCGCCGCGGTCACCGGCGTGCCTTCCGGCGCGACCGGATCACCGGCCTCCCGGTCCTCGCCGCGGCGGCGGATGTCGTCGCGCAGCGGGGTGTCCGGCAGGCGGTAGAGCGTTTCGTCGGCGATATGCGCGAACTCGTCGCGTAGCACGCGCGTCGTACCGTCAGGGACGTGCGCGCCCGTCGCGATGCGCACCGCCTCGCCGGGCAGCAATCCCACCGGTCGCCGCCCGCCGGCGAAGCCGATGTCGCGGCGCAGGCGCCACGGTCCGTCGCCCGCCACCGCGTATCCGTCCATTGCCGAGACGTCGAAACGAGGCAGCGGACCGGCCGCCGTCAGCGGGCCTGCGAGCGCGGCGCCGAGCACCGAACGCAGGTCGGCTTCGTAGGCGGTGAGCCGGGAAAGGCTGTCGCGCAGCATATCTCGCGCCTCGGCGAGATCCAGCGGAGGCTGCTGCCGCGGTGCGTCGACCGCCGCTCTGGCCTGCCGCACCTGCTCCTCGGTGTCGCAATCGCCGACGCCGGGGAGCGGGATGATCGCGGCGGCGGCGGGTATCAGCGCCTTCATCGGCTGGTTGACCAACGCGCCGAGTTCGTCCAGCGCCGCGGCCAGCGCGGAGCGCCGCCATACCCCGATCAGGTACTGCGGCCGCCCCGACTCGTCGGCCGCGAACACTGCGTCCGCGCCGGATTCGGTGGCGTGCCGGATCAGCTCGGTCACCGCCCACGGCGACAGGAACGGCAGGTCGGCGGCGAGCACCACCACCAGCGGGGCGGCGGAGCCGAGCGCGCGCAGACCGGTCTCGATCGCCGCCACCGGACCCGAACCGGGCGGCACCTCGCGGACTTGGATGATCTCCGGCGAAAGCTCGGGCCGGTGCGGCCCCACCACCGCCGTGTGCTCGCACGAGGCCACGGCGGTGAGCGCCACCTCGAGCATGGAACGGCCGCCGATGACGATGGCCGGTTTGTCCACACCGCCCATCCGGCTGGCCCGGCCGCCCGCGAGCACGATCGCGTCGGCGGCGGTCACACGCCACGACCTCGAGCTAGGTACACCATGGCGGCCATGCTAATTCGTCACCGCCGGGAAGCCCGGCAGCGGACGGCGTCGATCAGGCGTTCGACCAGAAGCGGGCCGGTGGCAGCAGCCGGAACTCGTTGCGTTCCGGGTCGGCGAGGACCAGATCGGTGTGCCGGTCCGGCGCCGGTGCGCCCCGGTCGACCGTCGTCGCGCCCGCGGCGTGTAGCCGGGCCACCTCGGCGGCCCGGTCGTCGGCCGGGAACGAGGTGAGATCCAGGCGCAGTCTGGTCCGGCCGGATCCCGCTTCGGGGGTGCGCACGAACTCGAGCCAGGAGCCGAGACCGGTCGGTGAACGCAGCCCGGCCAGCCGCTCGCCGCGCCGGGTGGCGGGCCAGCCGGTGGCGGCCGACCAGAACTCGGCGAGGCGCTGCGGGTCGCGCGTGTCGACCACGACCGCGGCGACGGCTCCGGTGTCCACGTACTCCTCTCTGGGCTCGAGCACGCAGAACTCGTTGCCCTCCGGGTCGGCGAGCACGTCCCACGGCACCGCGCCTTGGCCGATGTTCACCGCTCGCGCGCCCAGGGCCAGCGCCCGGTCCACCTGGGTGCGCTGGTGGTCCAGCGAGCGGGTGGCCAGATCGAGGTGCAGGCGGTTCTTGCCGACCTTGGCCCGCATCGCGGGCAGGAAGGTGAGCGCCAGTTCGCCGCCGTCGGCGTCGGGGGCCGCGACGTTCACCTCGTCGGGACGGTCGAGGGTCACGCTCCAGCCGAGCAGTTCGGCCCAGAAATCCGCGACCGGACGCGGGCGGTCGGCATCGAACACGACACATGCCAGGCGGGTGGGCATGGATCCACGGTACTGGCCGCCGTTGCGGCAGGGAGGAATTTCGGTGCGGGGCGCTCACGCACCCGGGAGATCGGGCAACGGGAAGCGCGCGGCGCGCAGGTCGACGCGCCCGTCCCTGATCGGTACGCCCTCCGCGGCGAGCAGGCGCAACTGGCGGTGGGCCAGGTGCGCGGCGGGTCTGCCGCTCGCGCCGAGCACGCGATGCCAGGGCAGGTCGGCCGAGTCGGTGCGCATGATCCAGCCCACCGTGCGCGGCGTGGACAGCCCGGCGGCCGCGGCGATGTCGCCGTAGGTGACCACCCGGCCGGGTGGCACCGCCGCCACCAGGGCGCGGACCTGCTCGATCTGGGCGTCGGTGGTCGGCATCGGCTCAGAGCACCGAGCGCACCAGCTCACCGGTCTGCGCCGGATACGCCTGGGCGACCATGTGATCGCAGTTCCATTCGAGCACGGTCAGGTTGGCGCCCATGTGCTCGGTGAGCGCCGCGCGGAACTCCGGCGTGACGAACGGCGGGTGCACCTTCATCGCCTGCACCAGCACCGTCGGCAGATCGGCGGGCGGCAGCACCCAGTGCCGGGCCAGCTGGCCCCAGTAGGAGTTGACGGCGGGCAGGCTCATCCGCCAGCCGAAGCGCCCGTCGGCCGTGGGCATCAGATGTTCGTCGAGTTCGGCTTCGAGCAACCGCGGCTCGACGTCGCCCCAGCCGGTGTCCAATTTGTCCTGGCGCGCGTGCTCGACGCTGTCGTAGTCGGCCGAGACCAGGGTGGACAGCGCGATCTCGTTGAGCCATTCCGGTTCCAGCGCGATGGCCGGATCCAGCAATACCAGCTTGCGCACCAGTTCGGGATGCCGATGCGCCAGGTGCAGCGCGCACGCGCCGCCGAAGGAGTGCGCGACGACCACGACCGGGCCGTCGGCCTCCGTGCCGACCAGTTCGACCAGGTCCTCGACGATGGTTTCGAAGTTCCACGGCGGTAGCGAGGTGGAGCGTCCGTGCCCGCGTAGATCGGGTGCTAGTACCCGGACGTCGGGCAGGTGCCGGGTCGCCAGGTCTTCCCAGCGTTTGCCGTGACCGGTCACACCGTGCAGGGCGAGCACCACCGGTCCCGTCGTCGGACCGAACCGGTGGACATTCAAGACAGACACCGGTCCATTCTGACCTGCGTCGCGATCGGCCGCAGCGCCGGTCGGGCGGAGGCGTGTACCGGCGTGTCGGTCGTGTCTGTTGCAATAGCCCGCGTGGTGCGATCGGATGGCGCGGTGCGACTGGTTCGCCGGAATGTGGTGGCGCCCCGGCCGCGAGACTGGGGCGCCGACGTTCGCGCGCTGCTGGACGCCGCGGCCGAGGCCGGTCCCGCGCGTCCCGGGTGGCGGCCCTGGCAAGTGCTCGGCGGGCCGGGCACGGGCAAGACCGCTTTGCTGGTCGATCTCGCCGCCGAGCGCATCGCGGCCGGGGCCGACCCGGAATCCGTGCTGGTACTGGCCCATTCGAAGCAGGCGGCGAGTGCCGTGCGCGACGCCGTCACCACGCGGCTGAGCGGACCCGAGCCCGGCGCCGAGGGCGGTGTGCCCGGCGCCACCCGGGAACCGTTGGTGCGCACCCTGCATTCCTACGCCTTCTCCGTGCTGCGCCGACATGCCACGGCGCACGGCAACCCGCCGCCGCGTCTGCTGACCGGGGCCGAACAGGACGCGGTGCTGCGCGAGATGCTCCGCGGTGATCTCGCCGACATGGCCGACGGCGCGCGCGGATTGTGGCCGGAGCGACTGCGGCCCGCGCTCGCGCTCGGCGGGTTCGCCGAGCAGTTACGCGATCTCATGCTCCGCGCCACCGAACGCGGCATCGGGCCGGAAGACCTGGTGCGGCTCGGCCGGGAACACGACAAGCCGGAGTGGGTGGCGGCGGGCCGGTTCGCCATCCGCTACGAGCAGACGATGCTGCTGCGCTGGTCGGTCGGGGTCGAGGCGCCGGAGGCCACCGCGCCCGCGCTGGACGCCGCCGAACTGGTCGGCGCGGCGCTGGACGCGCTGGCCGCCGATCCGAACCTGCTTGCCGCCGAACGCGCACGGATCAGATACCTGCTCGTCGACGACGCGCAGCACCTGGACCCGCAGGCGGCGATCCTGATCAAGGCGATCGGGCACAGTGCGCGGACCACGGTGATCGCGGGTGATCCCGATCAAGCCGTCTTCGCCTTCCGCGGCGCGGACGCGCGGTTCGTCGCCGAGCTCGACGTGCCGCCCGAGCGGCGCATCGTGCTGCGCGACAGTCATCGGTTCGGCGGTCGGGTGGAGCTGGCGGTCGCGCGGATCGCGGCACGTCTGCCGGGCAGTGCGGCCCAGCGCATCCCCGTGCCCGAACATGGCGCGCCGCGGGAGGACGGCACCGAGGTGCGGGTGCGCGTGCTGGCCACGCCCGCGAAGGAGGCCGCGCTCATCGCCGACCACTTGCGTCGCGCGCATCTCACCGGCGGGGTGCCGTGGTCGCGGATGGCGGTGATCGTCCGTTCGGTGCCGCTGTCGCTGGCCCCGCTGCGGCGCGCTTTGCTCGCCGCGGGCGTGCCGGTGCAGCAGCCCGCGCTGGACACTCCGCTGGCGCGCAGGCGGGGCGCGGCCTGGATGCTGCTGTCGCTGCGCGCGGTTCTGGCCGGTGAAGCGGCGCAGCAGGGCGCGGAGCCTTCGTTCGAACCCGAGGACACCCTCGACCTGCTGTCCGGGCCGCTGGGCGGCGCCGACCAGATCGCCTTGCGCAGGCTGCGGCGCGGCATCCGGCGCGCGGTGCTGGAATCGGTACGCGCCGGGGCGCGAAGTGGGGAGATCGACGACGATCCGGACCGCGACGCGGACCTCGACCGCCCCTCCGCCGTGGTCCTGCGTGACCTGCTGATCGGAACCGGCGATCCGGGGATTCTGAACCGGCTCACCGAGGTCGAGGCCGCGCCGCTGCGCCGGGTGCTGGACGCGCTGCATCGGGCACGCAAGGCGCGCGGGCGCGGTGCGGGTCTGGAAGACGTGCTGTGGGCGCTGTGGACCTGTTCCCGGCTGGAGCGGCGCTGGGTGGCGCAGTCGGAGCGCGGCGGCGCGGTCGGCATGCAGGCCGATCGCGATCTGGACGCCGCGGTCGCGTTGTTCGACGCGGCCGCCGCCTACGTCGACCGGCTGCCGCGCGCGAGCATCGAAGGATTCGTCGAATACCTGTCTCAGCAGGAGATTCCGCAGGACGCGGCGCCGCGCACGCTGCCGGGCGAGGCGGTGGCGCTGCTGAGTGCGCACGCCGCCGCCGGGCGGGAATGGGATGTGGTCGCCGTCGCCGCCGTCCAGGAGGGCATCTGGCCCAACCCGCGCGCCCGCGGCACCCTGCTGCGCACCGAGGATTTGATCGATCTCACCGCCGGCGTGTCGGATGCGGGGGAGTGGGTGAGCCGTGCTGCGCCGATCCTCGCCGAGGAGCGCAGGCTGCTGCTCGTCGCGTGCAGCCGGGCCCGGCGATCGCTGCTGGTCACCGCCGTGGAGTCGGTCTCGGGCGAACGCGATCTGGTGCCCTCGCGCTTTCTCGCCGAACTGCTCGGCCACGACGACGACGGCGAGCCCGGTGCGCTTCCGGTGGTCGACCCCGGGCGCGCCCTGGTGATGCACTCGCTCGTCGCCGAATTGCGCGGCGTCGTCTGCGATCCCGAGGCCGACCCGGAACGCAGGCGGCGCGCCGCGCATCAGCTCGCGCGCCTGGCGGACGCGGGTGTGCGCGGCACCCATCCTGACGACTGGTACGGCACCGCCGAACTCAGCTCCGGGCGTCCGCTGTGGACCGAGGACGACGGCGCGGTGGCGCTGTCGCCCTCCACGGTCGAACTGCTGCGCACCTGCCCGCTGCGCTGGGCGCTGGAACGCCACGGCGGCACCGACGGCGATAATCCGCACGCCGTCAAGGGCAACCTGGTGCACACGCTGGTGCAGGCGCTGGCGGGCCGGGTGCCGGAGGACCAAGTGCACGCGGCGCTGGATCGCGCCTGGCAGGCGGTGGATCCCGGGACAGGCTGGCATTCCCGCCAGGAGCTGCGCCGCACCGAGGCGATGCTGGAGACCTTCCTGGCCTGGGTCCGCAACACCCGCGGCGAACTCACCCAGGCCGGCGTCGAGGTGCCGGTGGACTGTGTGTTGCCCGGGCGCACCGAAGACGAACCCGCGGTACGGATCCGAGGCCGCATCGACCGGCTGGAGCGCGACGCGCAGGGCCGATTCGTGATCGTCGACGTGAAGACCGGCAAGTCCCCGATCACCAAGCAGGCCGCCGTCGATCACGCGCAGCTGGCCACCTACCAGGTGGCGGCCGCCGCGGGCGCGCTCGACGCACCGGCGGAATCCGGCTCCGCCGACGCGGAAGCAGCCACCGGCGAGCCCGGCGGTGCGCGGTTGGTGTACGTCGCGAAGCCGAGCAAGGTGGAGGGCGCTACTCAGCGCATGCAGCCGCCGCTGGACGCCGAGGCGCTCGAGCACTGGCGCGACACCATCCATCAGGCCGCCGCGTCCACTCAGGGCCCCAGCTACCTCGCCATGCGCAACGACGGATGCCGCCACTGCCCGGTGGCGGGCAGCTGCCCCGTGCAGGACCGCGGAAGGCAGGTGACCGACGAGTGAGCGCGCCGTCGGTCTCGCCGCGGCCGGTCGCCGGGGCGCCGCCGTGACCGGGCGGGTGACGCCGCAGCAGCTGGCGCAGGCCCTGGGCCTGCCACCGCCCACCGAGGAACAGGCCGCCGTGATCGCCGCGCCGCCCGGCCCCACCCTGGTGGTGGCGGGCGCGGGCGCGGGCAAGACCGAGACGATGGCAGCGCGAGTGGTGTGGATGGTCGCGAACGGGCTCGTCCTCCCGGACGAAGTGCTCGGACTGACCTTTACGCGCAAAGCCGCCCAGCAGCTCACCGCCCGCATCCGGACCAGACTGGCCCGGCTCGCCGGCGCGCCGCTGCTGCGCGAACTCGACCCCAGCGGCCGCTTGCGCGCCCAGCTGACCGGCGCGGAACCGGAGATCAGCACCTACCACTCGTACGCGGGCAGGTTGCTCACCGAACACGGCCTGCTGCTTCCGGTGGAGCCCTCGGCGACCCTGCTCACCGAGACCCAGCTCTGGCAGCTCGCCCACCAGGTGGTTCGCACCTGGGACGGCGACCTGGAGACCGAGCGCACCCCGGTGTCGGTCACCGAGGCGGTGCTCGCGTTGTCCGGGCAACTGGCCGAGCATCTGGTCGAACCCGAAGATCTGGCCGAGGCGCACACCGAACTGGCGAAGCTGGTGTACACACTGCCCGCCGGTCCGCGGCAGCGGGGCGGGCCGAGCCAGACGCTGCTGAACATCGTGCAGGTGCAGCGGGAGCGGGTAGCACTGCTGCCCCTGGTTCAGGAGCTCGCCGAGGCATTGCGCCGCCGGGGCGCACTGGACTTCGGCGCGCAGATGTCCCTCGCCGCCCGCCTGGCCGCCGAGCATCCCGAGGTCGCCGCCGCCGAACGCGCCCGCTTCCGCCTGGTCCTGCTCGACGAGTACCAGGACACCGGTCACGCGCAGCGAGTTCTGCTCGCCGCCCTGTTCGGCGGTGCGCCGGACTCGGCGGCACCGACGCAAGCCGCGCACGGCGATTTGGGTGCTGCCGGAGGGCGAGATCCGGCTGACGCGGATGTTTCCGCCGATGTCCCGCGGGCGGCACACCCCGGCGCGCCCGGCGGCACCCTCGGCGAGCCGCTCTCGGGTGAACCGGCGCGAAGCGGTGGGATCTCCGGCGCAGCCGAGTACACCGATCCGACTGTGCTGGAAAGAAACTCCAGTCACGTCGGCGTGGTCGATCCAGAGGAGCCGGATCCACAGTCGTCGACGGCGGGCGGAGATCAGTCGGGCGGCGGCACGGCGGCGGACGTGTCGCGCGATGTCGTTCGGGGTTCGGATGTGCCGGGTAGGAGCGGTTCGGGGGGCGTGTCGCGCGATGTCGTTCGGGGTTCGGATGTGCCGGGTGGAAGCGGTTCGGCGGACGTGTCGCGCGATGTCGTTCGGGGTTCGGATGTGCCGGGTAGGAGCGGCTCCGGGCGCGAGTCGCGCGGCGACCCCAGCGGTTCGGATGCGCCGATCGCAAGCGTCTCCGCACGCCCCGGTGCGCAGGAGGCGCATCTCGAGCCGTCCACGGGGCAACTGTGGTCCTCGGACGACGCTGCGGCTCCGGCCACCGACCGGCGTGCGCAGGACAGCCGTGCCCAGCGGTCGGCCGAGGGCAAGCGCGATCCGAATGTGCCACCGGGCACCGGGTTTTCGCAGACCGCCGACGCTCGCGCCGGTGACTCTCCGCAGCACGATTCCGACGTCGATACGGAAAGAGCAGGGCAACCGAGGTTCGCCGGTGCGCACGACCCGCACGCCGCACCTCGGCGACGCGACCACACCCCGGGCCCGCGCGAAGCCCAGCGCCTTGCCGTGACCGCCGTCGGCGACCCGATGCAGTCGATCTACGGCTGGCGTGGCGCTTCGGCGGCGAATCTGCCCCGGTTCGCCACCGACTTCCCCAGTGCGGCGGGCGTGCCCGCTCCGACGCTGGCGTTGCTGACCAGCTGGCGCAATCCGCCGGAAGCGCTGGCGCTGGCCAATCTCGTCGCGGAACCATTGCGGCGCAAGGCGCTGGAGGGCGGCGGCGTGACGGTCGACGCGTTGCGGGCCAAACCCGACGCCGGGCCGGGAGTGGTCGCGCTGGCGTCGACCGAGACCGTGGCCGCCGAACGGGAGTGGGTGGCCGAGCGGATCGCCGCGGAGTGGGCAGCCCGGCGGGCGGCGCAACAGCAGCCGCCCACCTCGGCGGTACTGGTGCGTCGTAATGCCGATGCCGCGCCGCTCGCGGAAGCACTACGCGCGCAAGGACTGCCGGTGGAGATCGTCGGGCTCGGCGGGTTGCTCGCCACACCGGAGGTCGCCGACATCGTCGCCACCCTGCGGTTGATCGCCGAACCGGGGTCGGGCAGCGCGGGCATGCGCGTGCTGACCGGCGCACGCTGGCGTATCGGAGTCGCCGACATCGCCGCGCTCGCCCGCCGCGCCAGGGACCTGTCCATCCGGCGTCCCGGGTCGGAGGGCCCGGCCGAGATCACCGACGGCGCCGCGCTGGACGAGGCGTTGCGCGAAGTGGCGCCCGAACCCGCCGAACAGGCCGGGTTGGCCGACGCGATCGCGGATCCCGGTCCGGCGGAGAACTATTCGCCCGCAGGCTTCGCCCGTATCGAGGCGCTGGGCCGGGAGCTGGCCGCTTTGCGCGAACGCAGCGGGCAGCCGCTGGCGGAGTTGGTCGCCGACGTCGAGCGCACCATCGGCGTGGGGGTGGAGACCCAGACCCGGCGCGCCATGGCGGGCACCGGAGCCGGGCGCGAGCATCTGGACGCGTTCGCCGAGGTGGTGGCCGGATACGCCGCGGACACCGGCGCCTCGCTCGGCGGGTTGCTCGCGTTCCTCGCCGCCGCGGAGGAGGTCGAGAACGGCCTGGAGCCCGGCGAGGTCGAGGTCGCCAAGGACCGGGTGCAGGTGTTGACCGTGCACGCGGCCAAAGGCTTGGAATGGGAAATCGTTGCGGTCCCACACGTGGTGGAGGGCGTGTTCCCGTCCAAGGTCGGTTCCGGCACGTGGCTGGGCGCGCTCGCCGAGCTGCCGACCTCGCTGCGGGGAGACCGTCGGCAGGACGACGCGGCCGAGGGCGTGCCGGTGCTCGATCTCACCGATCTGTACGACCGGGCGGACCTCGATCGCGCGATCAAGGCGCACAAGGAAGCGCTGGAGCGCCGCCGAATCGAGGAAGAACGCCGCCTGTTCTACGTCGCGCTCACCAGAACCGAACGTGTGCTGCTGGTTTCGGCGCACTACTGGGCGGAGACCGGCAATACCCCGAAGGGCCCCTCGGACTTCCTGCTGGAACTGAAGCACGCGAACGACGACACCGGCAGCCCGGCGCACGGCGTCCTCACGATCGACCGCTGGGACGACCCGCCCGCCGCCGACGCCGTCAACCCGTTCACCGACAATCCCGCGACCGCCGAGTGGCCCCGCGACCCGCTCAGCACCCGCCGCGACCCGATCGAACAGGGCGCCGCGCTGGTCCGCGCCGCCCTCGCCGACCTCCGCGCCGATGCCGGACGCGGCGATCAGGAGCCCAGGATCGGCCCGAACCGCCGGACTCGGAACCCTCCTGCACCTGCCGACGATGAGCCGGGCTTCATGGAAGCGGCGGCTTCGTCCCCGTCGCGCGCCGAGCCGAAGTCCGCGGGCGAACGAGCCTACGACCCGGCCGAGGTGAGGCCGGATCGCGCAGTGGAACCCGACTACCGCCCGTCGGGCGGCGAGTGGGGTGGCTCTGGTGAGTCGGCTGCTGATCCGTCGGGCGTCGAGTCGGGTGACGCCGCTGAACCGGCCTACTATCCGCGCGCCGACGAGCCGGATCCCGCGAGCCGAGCGAACCACCTTCCGCCTGGCGACCAGACGGGTGGTTCAGCGGATGAACCGTTCTACTACCCGCCCGACGACGAGTATCCGCCCGACGATTTCGCGGATTTCACGGCAACCGAATACGCCGACCCCTACGCGGACATCGAGCCCTACTCCGGCCCGGGACCCGACCCGGTCGAGGAGTACTTGTCCGACGAACGGGCATTCGCCGCGACCGGCTTCGCGCCGCCTCCACCCGAGGACCCGTATCGACCGGAGCACATCCAGTCCGCCCCGGATCCCGACGATCCCGAAGGCTGGGCCGCCGATGTCGACGCCCTGCTGGCCGAGCACCAGGCGGCCGCGACGGCCGCCGAGGAGGTCGAGCTACCCGGACAGATCGCGGCGACCGCTCTGGTCGAGTTGCGCGCCGACCCGGCGCGACTCGCCGCTCGCCTGCGTCGCCCATTGCCTTACCCGCCGAACCCGCTGGCCCGTCGCGGTACCGCCTTCCACGCCTGGGTGCAGCGGTGGTTCGGCTCCACGCGACTGCTGGGTCTGGACGAATTGCCGGGGGCGGCCGACAGCGGCGCGGCCGACGCGGGGCTGGACGCCGAGCTGACCGCGATGCAGCAGGCGTTCCTGAATTCTCGCTGGGCCGATCGCAGCCCGATCGAGGTCGAGATCCCGTTCGAGACCTCGATCGCGGGCACCGTGATCCGCGGCCGGATGGACGCGGTGTTCGCCGAACCGGGCGGGCGCTGGATCGTCGTCGACTGGAAGACCGGCGCCGAACCCGGCGCCGCCGAGGAACCGGCGGTCGCCATGCAGCTGGCCGTCTACCGCCTGGCCTGGGCGCGGTTGATGGCCGCGCGGGAGGGACGGCCGGAGCACGAGATGCTGCACCGGATCGGCGCCGCGTTCCACTACGTGCGCACCGGGCGGACCATCGCGCCGGTGAACCTGGCCGGTCCGGAGGAACTGGCCGAGCTGATCAGGAACGCCGCGCCCGCCGGCTCACCGCCAGCGCCTGAGTGATCAGCGGGATCTGCAGCGGCAGCCGCAGGGCCGAGCCGGCTTTGAGCAACCGCGGCGCCTTCTCGCTGGCCAGCATGTCCGCGGTGAACTGCACGTTGGCCGGGAACACGGCGATGAACAGCAGCGCCGCGATCCGTCCGCCGAAGCTGCGGGTACGCGGGATCGCGAGGGCGACGGCGACGCCGATCTCGGCCACGCCGGAAGCGTAGGTGTAGTCGCGAGCCTTGCCGGGCAGGAAGCGCGGCACGATCGAATCGAACGGCTTCGGCCGGACGAAGTGCAACACTCCGGCCCCGAACAGCAGCGCGGCGAGGGCCAGCGCAGGCCGCCGCCCGCCGTCGGATACGGATGTCAGCGAATTTTCAGCCATGAGGCACCCTTACATCTACGCCCCTGCGCGTCGAACCGGGGCCACCCGCAGCCTGGACCGCTCGACTCGATATCCAATGCCGCCGCACACCGAGTCCCGAGCTCGAACACCAACACGCTCAGCGCACCGCACCCACGTCTTTCGAGCGAAGCGAGACCGAGCATCCGCCGTTCGCGGCCCGAGCCGGGCCGCGAACACCCAGCGCCGCAGGCGCTGGAAGAACAAACACAGTAGGCTGCCCTGCTGTGCCGGAGCGACAAGGAATACCGGGGATGACCGACACGAGCGACGAGATGACGGGTGCGTCCGGTGTTCGGTGAGCGAGCGCGCGGCCTGGGGCTGGCCAGCCGTCCCGATTTCGCCTTGGTCGGTGTGCTGCGCATCCCGGAAGTGCAGAGCAGCCCGTGGATCTCGCTGACCAGGCGGGTGCTGTTCGCCACGGCGCTGCTGTTCCTGGCCGCGCTGGTGGTGTATCTCGGGCGCGCGGGCTATCACGACAACTCGGGTAACGAACTGTCGTTCCTCGACGCGTTCTATTACGCGACGGTGTCGCTGTCGACCACCGGATACGGCGACATCCATCCTGTGACGCCCGAGGCGCGGCTGGCGAACATCGTCATCATCACCCCGCTGCGCATCCTTTTCCTGATCGTCCTGGTCGGAACCACACTGGGCGTGCTGACCGAACGTTCCCGGCAGGCTTTCAAGATTCAGCGATGGAGGCACACCGTGCGCAATCACACCGTGGTCGTCGGATACGGCACGAAGGGGCGGACCGCGATCGATGCCATGCTCGGCGACGGGGTGCAGCCCGACGACATCGTGGTGGTCGACACCGACGTGGTCGCGTTGGAGGCGGCCGCGAACGCCGGCCTGGTCACCGTGCACGGGTCGGCTACCCAGTCCGACGTGCTCCGGCTGGCCGGCGCGCAGCACGCGGAGTCGGTGGTGGTCGCCACCAATCGGGACGACACCGCCGTGCTGGTCACCCTGACCGCCCGGGAGCTGAACAAGGCCGCCAAAATCGTGGTGTCGATCCGGGAGGCGGAGAACACGCACCTGGTGCGGCAGTCCGGCGCGAACTCGGTGGTGGTGTCATCGGAGACGGCGGGCCGGTTGCTCGGCATCGCGACCACCACGCCCACGGTCGTGGAGATGATGGAAGACCTGCTCACCCCGGAGGAGGGTTTCGCCGTCGCGGAGCGCGAGGTGGAGCCGTCCGAGATCGGCGGTTCGCCACGGCATCTCAGCGACATCGTCCTCGGCGTGGTGCGCAACGGGGTGCTGTACCGGGTGGGCGAGCCGGAAGTCGACGCGGTCGAGTCCGGCGACAAACTGCTGTACATCCGTCGCGCTGGTAAGTGACCCTACCGGGAGCCGGGCGGTAGCTCGGGCGCGATAGTCTCGAAGCGTGCCGGCTTTTCAGCTCAATGGTGTTCCGTTGCTGTCCCGTTCCGTGATCGATCGCGCCGAGCTGATCCGGGGTGACGCGCAGGCTCTGAAGGAGGGCTGGGCCGCCGCGAAACTCTTGCGGGTCAACCGCCGCGGGCAGGTGCGCTTGGAGGACGGTGTGCTGCTCCTGGAACCGGCCCTGGAGTTGTCGGCGGAGCCGAGCCCGGCCGCGGTATTCCTCGGGGTCGAGGACGGCATCCATCTCTGGGCGGTGCGCGATCCGGAGCTCGAGGGCACGCTCACCGACTTGCGCGTGCTGGCGGGCGGCGCCGTCGACGACCGCACCGCCGGGTTGTTGTCCACCGCGATCGCGCTGCTGAACTGGCACGACAAGGCCGGTTTCCACGGTGCGGACGGCACGGTGACCACCTCGTCGAAGGGCGGGTGGTCGCGCGTCACCGAGAGCGGCTACGAGGAGTTCCCGCGCATAGATCCGGCGGTGATCTGCTTGATCCACGACGGCGGCGACCGGGCGCTGCTCGCCCGCCAGCACGCCTGGCCCGAATCGCTGTTCTCGCTGCTGGCGGGATTCGTCGAGGCGGGCGAGTCGCTGGAGCGCTGCGTGGAGCGGGAGATGCGCGAGGAAGTCGGTCTCGACGTGCGCGAGATCAGCTACTTGGGCAGCCAGCCGTGGCCGTTCCCGCGCTCGCTCATGCTGGGCTTCGCGGCGGTCGCCGATCCGGAACAGCCGCTCATCTTCTCCGACGGGGAGATCGCCGAGGCCGCCTGGTTCACGCGCGCGCAGGTGCGCGAAGCGCTGGCGGTGGGCGACTGGTCGAAGCGGGATGAGGGCGCCCAGTTGCTGCTGCCCGGTTCGATCTCGATCGCTCGCACCATCATCGAATCCTGGGCCGCGCTCGACTAGTGCCTCGTCCAAGTAGGTTGCCTCGGTAACCGGGTGTCGGGTTGATCGTGGACCTGTTGCCGGTGATGCTGCCGGTGGAGGTGGTGCTGGT
>NZ_JBSGDA010000033.1:3266-72753 GCF_053602135.1 Nocardia sp. NPDC004573 | reverse complement strand
GCGCGACCGCCGCTTGCTCCTTCGTCGCGGACGCGGCGGCCGCGCACACGCGAGCCGGGCCGCGAACGGTGGATGCTCGGTCTCGCTTCGCTCGAAAGACGTAGTCGAGGTGTGCCGGGCGCGTGGGGAGGCCGGCTTGGAACGCGGTGCTGGACCAATTCGATCTGATCCGTGGGGATCCGAGTCTCATTCCCGAGGCCGTCGCAGAGATCCGGCGATACACGACGGTTGTGAACTACTTCATCCGCACGGCGGTCGCCGATACGGTGCTCGGAGATGTGCCGCCGGTGACTGCTGGTGCCAGCGGGTTGATTCTCCAGCGTATGCGGCAATGCCTGTTCGCGGCGCTCCTGTGGTGACCGCTCGCCGTCAGTGGCGTCGCCTTCGGGTGGTGCCGCTCATGACGTGGCCGAGGTCGTCAGTCGCCTCGGGCGATCAGGTCCTCCATGATCTCCGTCGCCCAGGCGGCGGGCACCGCGTCGGGGCCCGCTACCCGCATCGCGCTCATCACGGTGAGCAGCATCCCGGTGGCGAGGAAGCGCCGCGCCTCGGTTTCCGACGCGCCCGTCAGGTCCCGGATCAGGTGGTGGATGCCGCCGAATCGGCTCCGGACCTCGTCGCCGATCTCCGGATCCGCGCTGGCCGCGAATCCGTGCAGCAGCAGTTGGAGCAGTTCGCGTTCGGCGAGGAAGAGGTGGTAGCCGTTGCCGAGGGCGGCCATCGCCGCCTCCGGGTCCGCATCGGGCGCCGCCTCGGTCCGCGCGGTCCGGAAGATCTCCTCGATCCGGTCGCATACGCGGTGCAGGGCCGCGCGGAACAGGTTCTGCTTGGTGCCGAACAGCCGGATGACGTATGGCTGTGACACGCCGGAGCGCCGGGCGATCTCGTCGGTGCGGGTAGCGGCGTAACCGGATTCGGCGAACGCTGATACCGCCGCGCGCAGCACCTGCTCCCCCCGTTCAGAGGCCGTCATCCTCGTTCGCGTCGCCATCGTGCTCCGTTTCCGCTGGTAATAGACCTGCCCTTGACATGTTATCAGTCAATGCATACCTTTCTCCAGATAAGTTATCAGTCGATTACAACAAGGACTGGACATGACCGAGACCCTCCCCATCGCCGCGCCGCCCGTCGGCGCGCCCGTGGCCACGATCGGCGGCCGCAGGCTCGCCGTCGTGCTGGCCGCGGTCGGCATCCCGATGTTCATGGTCACGCTGGACAACCTGGTCGTGACCAACGCGCTTCCGGTGATCCGCACCGAGCTGGGCGCCTCGCTGGCCGACCTGCAATGGTTCGTCAACGCCTACACGCTGTCGTTCGCCTCCCTGCTGCTCACCGCGTCCGCCCTCGGTGACCGGCTCGGCAGGCGCCGCGTCTTCCTGGCCGGTATCGCGCTGTTCACGCTGGCGTCGGCGGCCTGCGCGCTGGCGACCAGCCCGGGCATGCTCATCGCGGCGCGGGCGGTGCAGGGTTTCGGCGCGGCGGGAGTGATGCCCCTGTCGCTGACCCTGTTGTCGGCGGCCGTGCCGGAGAAGATGCGCAACGCGGCCATCGGCATCTGGGGCGGCATCGCCGGGCTCGGCGTCGCGCTCGGGCCGCTCGTCGGCGGCGCGGTGGTCGACGGGTTGAGCTGGCAGTGGATCTTCTGGCTGAACGTGCCCATCGGGGTGGTGGTCCTGCCGTTCGCGGCGCGGGTGCTCGCCGAATCGCACGGCCGTGGCCGCCGCCTCGATCCGGTCGGCCTGCTGCTGTCGGCGGGCGGCGTGCTCGCGATCGTGTGGGGCGTCATCCACGGCGCCGACGACGGCTGGACCACGGCGAGCGTGCTGTCCGCACTGATCGGCGGCGGCGTGCTGCTGGCCTGCCTGCTGGTCTGGGAACAGCGCGTACCCGAGCCGATGCTGCCGCTGCGGTTGTTCCGCTCCCGGGCCTTCAGCATGAGCAACGTGGTCGGCTTCGCCTTCTCGGTCGGCGTGTTCGGCTCGATCTTCCTGCTCGCCCAGTACTTCCAGGTGGTGCAGGGCTACAGCCCGCTGGAATCGGGCGTGCGCACCATGCCGTGGACCATGGCGCCGATGGTGGTCGCACCGATCGCGGGCCTGCTGGTCGACCGGATCGGCGCGCGCACCTTGATCACCACCGGGCAGGTACTGCTGGCCGTCGCCCTGGCCTGGATGGCCGCGATCACCACGGTCGACATCGGTTACGGCTCGTACGTCGCGCCCTTCCTGCTGGCGGGTGTGGGCATGGGGCTGACCTTCGCACCCGCGTCGACCATCGTGATGGCCAGCGCGGCTCCCGAGGACCAGGCGATGGCCTCGGGCACCAACAACACCGTTCGGGAGGTGGGTGTCGCGATGGGCGTCGCGGTGCTGGCGTCGGTGTTCGCCTCCTCGGGCTCCTATCTGGATCCGCAGAGTTTCGTGGACGGTCTCGTGCCCGCGGTCTGGGTGGGGGCGGCGATCGTCGGGGCGGGGGCGCTGACCTCGCTGCTGCTGCCGCGGCGGGTGAGCGCGGCGAATTGAGTCCGAACCGTGCGTCCCTGTCCGTGCTGTGCGCGGACAGGGTTCGTCGTCTGCCCGGACTCCGGCCCGCCGGTCAGCGACCGCGCCACAGTCGTCCCGCGCGCGTGACCGCCATGCGCGCAAGACCTGACGTGCCCCGCTTCGCAGCTCGGAACGGATGACCATGCGTGCGTCGTACGCTGCGCGGCCGCGGTTGTGCTCGTCGTGTCGAACGAAGCCCTGCGGGAGTGGTCAGGCGCATTATTCGGTGCGCCTGGGCAAGTGCGGCGACCAACACCGGGGCTGCGCCGTGTCGGGGTAATCCACGTGAAGTGCCTGCGGCCGATCCAATAGTGTGTAGTCGACGCAATAGTGTTTTGTGAACGCCAGCCGTTCACCAGCAGCAGTGCGGGCAGGCGATCAGCTGTGCCCGCGAACCGAAGGGGAGAGACGGAGCATCGTGGCCGACGACATCGACGCAGGCGAGCAGAACGCAGCGCTGACCGAGGAGGCGCTGGCCGCGGCCGCGGCGGCCGCCGAGAAGGCGTTCGCCGCTGCCGCCGACCTGGATGCGCTCGCGGTCGCGAAAACCGAGCACCTCGGCGGCAAGGCGCCGCTGGCTCTGGCGCAGCGGGCGCTGGGCAGCCTGCCCAAGTCGGAGAAGGCCGACGCGGGCAAGCGCGTCAACGTCGCCAGGACCCGGGTCTCGGAGGCGTTCGAGGCCCGCCGTGCCACGTTGCTGGCCGAACGCGACGCCGCGGTGCTGGTCGCCGAGACCATCGACGTGACGCTGCCCGCCACCCGCGCCGCCGTCGGCGCCCGCCACCCGGTCACCGTCATCTCCGAGCAGGTCGCCGACGTCTTCGTCGCGATGGGCTGGGAAGTCGCCGAAGGTCCCGAGGTGGAGACCGAGCACTTCAACTTCGACGCGCTGAACTTCCTGCCCGACCATCCGGCCCGCACCATGCAGGACACCTTCCACATCGCGCCGGAAGGGTCGCGCCAGGTGCTGCGTACGCACACCTCTCCGGTGCAGGTGCGCTCGATGCTGGAACGGGACTTGCCGATCTACGTGGTCTGCCCGGGTCGCACCTTCCGCACCGACGAGCTGGACGCCACGCATACGCCGGTGTTCTCGCAGGTCGAGGGTCTGGCGGTGGACAAGGGCCTGACCATGGCGCATCTGCGCGGCACGCTGGACGCGTTCGCCAGGGCGCTGTTCGGCCCGGAGACCCGGACGCGCATGCGCCCCAACTACTTCCCGTTCACCGAGCCCTCCGCCGAGGTCGACGTGTGGTTCCCGGACAAGAAGGGCGGTCCCGGCTGGGTCGAATGGGGCGGCTGCGGCATGGTGAACCCGAAGGTGCTGATCGCCAGCGGCATCGATCCCGAGGTGTACAGCGGGTTCGCGTTCGGCATGGGCCTGGAGCGGACGCTGCAGTTCCGCAACGGCATCCCGGACATGCGCGACATCGTCGAGGGCGACGTGCGTTTCACGCTGCCCTTCGGTATCCGGTCCTGACCCCACCCTTCGATCGAGAGAGCGAAACGTCACGTGCGAGTAGCGCAGTCCTGGCTGACCGATATCATCCAGCGCACCAACCCGGAGTGGTCGGTGACGCCGGAGGAGCTCGACGCGGGGTTCGTCCGGGTCGGGCTGGAAGTCGAAGAGGTCGACGAGCTCCGGCGGGTCGCGGGCCCGGAGGGCGGCGAGCCGCCGCTGGTGGTCGGCCGGGTCGCCGAGATCACCGAACTCACCGAGTTCAAGAAGCCGATCCGCTTCTGCAAGGTGGACATCGGCAAGCCCGAGCTGCAGGAGATCATCTGCGGCGCCCGGAACTTCCGAGTCGGTGACCTGGTGGTGGTGGTGCTGCCCGGCGGCGTGCTGCCCGGCGGGTTCGAGATCACCTCGCGCAAGACCTACGGCCACGTCTCCAACGGGATGATCTGCTCGGTCGCCGAACTCGGCATCGGCAAGGACCATTCCGGCATCCTGGTGCTGGAGCCGGGCACCGCCGAGCCGGGCGTCGACGCCAACGCGCTGCTCGGCCTGGACGACACGGTCATCGAGCTGAACATCACGCCCGATCGGGGCTACTGCTTCTCGGTGCGCGGCCTGGCCCGCGAACTGGCCTGCGGTTTCGATCTCGAATACGCCGACCCGGCGGTGCGGACCCTGCCCGACCACGAGCAGGAAGCCTGGTCGATCCGGGTCGAGCCGGATTCGAAGTGCACCCGTTTCGCGGCGCGCCGGGTCACCGGCATCGACCCGAACGCGGTCAGCCCGTGGTGGTTGCAGCGCAGGCTGCTGTTGTCGGGCGTGCGCCCGATCTCGCCCGCGGTGGACGTCACCAACTACGTGATGCTCGAGCTGGGGCAGCCGCTGCACGCCTTCGACGCGGCCAGGGTTGCGGGCGGCCTGGTGGTCCGCGCCGCGAACGCGGGCGAGACGCTGCGCACGCTGGACGACGTGGAGCGCACGCTGGACGCCGAGGACGTGGTGATCGCCGACGATTCCGGCGTCATCTCGCTGGCCGGTGTGATGGGCGGGGCGAGCACCGAGGTCGGCGCGGACAGCACCGATATCCTGCTCGAGGCGGCCACCTGGAACCCGCTGCTGATCTACCGCACCGCGCGCAGGCACAAGCTGGTGTCCGAGGCCGGTAAGCGGTACGAGCGGGTCGTCGATCCGGAGATCAACGTCGCCGCACTCGACCGGGCGGCCACGCTGCTGGCCGAGATCGCCGGAGGCACCGTCGAACCCGTGCTGACCGACGTCCGGGCCCCGCTTCCGGCGCCCGAGCCCATCCGGATCGACATAGATCTGGCCGACCGCGTCGCGGGGGTCACGTACCCGACCGGAACCTCGGCGCGGCGCTTGGCCCAGATCGGCTGCACCGTCGAGGTCGGCGTCAGCGAGGCCGGGCACGGTCAGCTGGTGGTGACCCCGCCGAGCTGGCGGCCGGATCTGGCTCAGCCCGCCGACCTGGTGGAAGAGGTGCTGCGGCTGGAGGGTCTCGAGCAGATCCCGTCCGTGCTGCCCGCGGCTCCGGCCGGGCGGGGACTCACGGCCACCCAGCGCCGTCGCCGCGCCGTCAGCCGCGCGCTGGCGTTCGCGGGCGCCGTGGAGGTCCCGCCGCCGGTGTTCCTGCCCGCCGGGGTGTTCGACACCTGGGGTCTGGATGCCGACGACCCGCGCCGCGCCACCACGAAGGTGCTCAATCCGCTGGACGTGGAGCGCGCCGAGCTGGCCACCACCCTGCTGCCCGGTTTGCTCGAGGTGGCCGCCCGCAATATCTCGCGGGGCGCGCGTGATCTGGCGATCTACGGCATCGCGCAGGTCGTGCTGCCCGGGGCGAGGACCAGGGCGATCGATCCGCTGGCGGTGGACCGTCGCCCCACCGACGAGGAGATCGCCGAACTGCTGGACTCGCTGCCCGAACAGCCGGTGCACGTGGCCGCCGTCCTGACCGGCCGCCGCGAGCCGCGGGGGCCGTGGGGGCCGGGCCGTCCGGTCGAAGCCGCCGACGCGTTCGCTCTCGCCGACGCCGTCGCGGACGCGGCCGGTGTGACCATCGAGCGCCGTGCGGCGGCGCACCTGCCCTGGCACCCCGGCCGCTGCGCCGAACTCGTCGTGGACGGCACGGTCGTCGGCTACGCGGGCGAACTGCACCCCGCCGTGCTGGAACGCTCCGGTCTGCCGCCGCGCACCTGCGCCGTCGAACTCGACCTGGACGCGTTGCCGCTGCGGGAAGCCCGGCCGGTTCCGACGGTGTCGCCGTTCCCGGCGGTGCTCCAGGACGTCTCGGTGAGCGTCGAGAAGACGGTTCCCGCGGCGTCGGTGCAGGCCGCGCTGCGCAACGGTGGCGGCGAACTGCTGGAGGACATCGCCCTGTTCGACGTGTACGAGGGTGCTCAGGCGGGGGAGGGACGCAAGTCGCTCACCTATGCCCTCCGTTTCCGCGCCGCCGACCGGACCCTCACCGAGGACGAGGCCAGTGCGGCGCGCGACGCGGCCGTCGCGGCGGCGGCCGACGCCGTTGGCGCGGTGCTGCGCGGCTGACCTCGGGTTCTCATGGCAACAGAGGCCGTGCGGTTGAGGGCGTACGGCTTCGGTATCACCCGCCCGCCGTCTTCCGGCGCTCGTTGTAGGCCGCTCGAGGTGGAGCAGGGTGTCCGCCGGGGTCGCGGCCGGGTTGCCCGAGCGGCTGAGGCGGTGGGCGGCCTGCCGTGCCGGCTCACTCTTTCGCCGATGTCGGAAGCATCCGGCCGTTGCCCGGTATCGAACCGTCGCCGGTCGGCAGCGTCTCGTAAGGCGCGACGATCGGCCGCTACCAGCCGCTCTGCCGGTGTCGCCGTCGCCTCGGCCATCGAGATCAAAGCGTGGTGAGCCGCCGGTGTCACGGCACCCGCCCGGCGCGGCCTCGCCTGTCCAGGAGTAAGAACGGGGGCATGCGACATCCGGCCCGTCCGATCCTCAACGCGCTGACCTACCTGCCGGAACGGACGCTGCTGCAGACCCCGGCGCTGCTCGGCATGGCGTACACCGACCTGTCCCTGCGCACCTCGGACGGGGAAACGGTGCACGCCTGGTGGATGCCCGCCGCGCATTCGGTCGGGCACGTCCTGTTCGCGCACGGCAACGCGGGCAATATCGGTGACCGGGTGCCGATCTTCGCGTTGCTCACCGAGGCCGGTTTCGACGTGCTGGCCTTCGACTATCGCGGATACGGCCGCAGCACCGGCAGACCGACCGAACACGGCACCTACCTGGACGCGCATGCCGCGCGGCGTGCGTTGCTCGCGCAGCCGGGTGTCGATCCGAACCGGGTGCTGTACCTGGGCAAATCCCTCGGGGGCGGTGTCGTGCTGGAGCTGGCGCAGCACCATCCGCCCGCCGGGGTGATGCTGATGTCCACCTTCAGCGGCCTGCGTGATGCGGCTCGGTCGGTGTATCCGTTCCTGCCCGCCCCGCTGGTGCCGAACGCCTATCCGAACGAACGTCGCATCCGCGCGCTGCGCGCCCCGGTGCTGATCATGCACGGCGACCAGGACGAACTACTTCCGCTGCGGCACGCGCACCGGCTGTACGCCGCCGCGCCGGAGCCGAAACGACTCGTCGTCTTCCCCGGGGCCGGGCACAACGATCTGATCGTCGTGGGCGGCTCGGCCTGGTACGACCTGGTGCGTGACTGGGGAGGTGCGCTCGTGCGGTCCTGAACGACGTGCGGTGCGTCCGCGCCTGCGTAGCCTGGCGGTATGAGCGACAACAGCGAAATCGTGACCCGGTTGGCGGGGCTGTCGGACGCGGAACTCGCCGGGGTGCTGCTGGTCGCCACGGCGGGGCGTCCCGGGTTCGCCGCGGTCCATGCGGCGCTGACCGGGCTGTTGGAGACCGATGACGTGTGGGCCGCCGGTGATGTGACTCCCGCCACCCCTGTCGACGCGGCCATGCCTCCGCGCCCGGCTCCGGAGGTATCCGGCCAGGTAGGCGGCGGTTCTGCGGTACCGGCGGTACCGGCGCCGCCGCCTGGTATCACCGGGGACGCCGCGAGCGGCGGATATTCGGCTTCCGGTGTTCCTACTTTCGAGTCAGTTCGCGATAAGGTCGAGCAGCGCTACGGCACCGCGCAGGGGATGGGCGAACTCGATCGGCAGACTCCAGCGGGCCGCAGCGTGGACGAGCAATGGCAGGCACGCGAGAAGGCCGCGCGGGAGCGCCTGGATCGGATCCGGAAATCGTTGCACGGCAACGACATCGATCCGCACCAGCCGTGAGCCCGGCCGGGCGGGCCGGACGAACAGTGATGGGTGGAATTCGATGAGCGAGCCGCGTGAGATCGCCGAACGGCTACTGGACGCCCAGGTGGAATTCCTGCTCGCGGAGGTGACCGGCGAGCGTTTCGCGGAGGTGATCGCGCGCGACACCGAGGCGGTCCTCGGAGTCGCCGACACGCTCGTCTTCCGGGATGTCGTGGAGCTCGAGCAGGCCAAGCAGACCGTCCGCACCCTCGTCGAACTGATCGGCGGCAGTCCGGTGTTCGCCGACATGGTCGGCGTGTTCGCCGACTCCATCTATGACCACATCGCCGCCAACGACGACTACACCCTCGGTGAGGTGGTCGAACGCGAACCGGTCGAGGCGCTGCTGGAGAAGATCTTCGGCATGCACCAGGCGCAGGAGCGCATCCTGGACCGGCTCACCGAGAGCCCGCTGGTGGCCACCGTCGCGTCGAAGTTCGTGGACAAGCTGATCAACGACTTCATGCAAGCCAACCGGGAGCGCGCCGAGAAGATCCCGGGCGTCTCCTCGCTGATGTCACTGGGCCAGTCGGCGGCCAATCGCGCCAAGAAGGTCGCCGCCGACAGCACCTTCGTCGGCGATCTGGCGGGCAAAGGCGCGCTGTTCGCGCTCAAACGCACCAACAACGCCATCCGCGAGATGCTGCGCGACGCGCCGGTACACGCCGCCGCGATGGAGTTCTGGGACCTGCACGCCGACGAACCGGTCAGCGGCCTGCGCGAATACCTCAGCCGGAAGGACCTCAACGAGCTGGTGCTGCTGTGCTACGAGATCGCCGTCACCACCCGCGAGAAGGACTACTTCGGCCTGCTCCTGGACGAGTGCGTGGAGGTGTTCTTCACCAAGTACGGGGATTACACCTTGGCGGCCATGCTGCCCGAACTCGGCCTCACCGGTGACGACATCATGCGGGAGATCCTCCGGTACGGACCGGCGGTCATCGAGGGCGCGAAGCGCGAAGGAGTGCTCGCCGGGCTGATCCGCGAGCGCCTCGCCCCCTTCTACACCTCCGACAAGGTGCTCGACATCCTCGGCGGCTGAGGCCGGGGGTCTTTCATCTCGGCAGGGTGGGCACGATCGCTTCGCCGACGGTCGCGAGGCGTTCGCAGGGGTTCTGATCGGTGGTCTTGTTGACCAGCGTCAGTTGCAGCAGGCCCTGGCGAGCGGGGAAGAGCGCATCGCACATCTGGTCCTTGGCGGCGTCGTCGACGCGGAATTGGCGTCCGGTGCGCCCACCGATCGTGACGTCCTGGAAGTCGACATTGCCCGGCTTGCGCTCGAACTCGGCCACGGACATGCCATTGGAGAACACGCCGAGGGTGAAGTCAGCGCCCTTCCAGCCGCAGATCTCCCAGCCCGGCTGCTTCACCCCGCCGACACCGACCTGCTTGCTCGCCGGATCGAGGCCCGCGCTCGTCAGCGCGGTGTCGGGGATGCCGGTGCAGGGATCGAACAGCTGGGTGGCGGTGCTCGCGGCCTGCGTGGTGGTGGTCGCCGGTGCCCCGCCGGACTCGTCGCCGCAGGCGGCCGCTCCGAGCACAAGTGCTATTGCCAAGGGAACCAACGTAATTCGGTGCGCCATCCAGCCCTCTTGCCCTCCGGTGTGTCGCGCCGGACTGTATCAGAGTCGCACCGCGAGGTTTCGCGGCGGGCGAGGACGGGTACCACGTTTCTCGTGCGGCTGTGCCGGCAGCCGCATTTCCATCGCCGAAATCGGTACCGCGCTGGAAGTCCCGATCGGGGTCGGCAAGCCGTCGTCCGCGACCGGGCCGCCCGACACGTGATGTGCGCGTCACCGTTGCCATCGAGAGGATCAGCGCCATTGTCCTGGCACTGCGACACGCGAAAGCAGACCATGCCGTCCTCGGTGAAGATCGTGGTGAGCGGCGGACTCGGCGCCGGGAAGACGACGTTCGTCGGGGCCGTCTCCGAGATCGGCCCGCTGGTGACCCAGGCGGAGACGGCCGAGCCGATCGTCGTCCTGGACGACCCGCAGCGGCGGGCGGACTGGAAGCCGACCACCGTCCCCGTCGACGTGGGGCGGATCGACCTGGACAGCTCCCTGCTGCTGTACCTGTTCGGCGCCCCCGGTGCGGACGACCTCGCCTGGCTGTGGGACGACTTGGCCGAGGGCGCGCTCGGCGCGGTGATCGTGGTGGACACCAGTCGCGTCCACGACGGCCACGCCGCGCTGGACTATTGCGCGCGACACGGCACGCCCTTCGTCGTCGCGGTCAACCACGCCCGCGGCAGCGCCCGTGCCGACATCGGGGAGGTGCGTGCGGCGCTCGCGCTCGCGGACTGGATCCCCGTGCTGGAATGCGATGCAAGCCGGCGCGACTCGGTCAAAGACGTATTGGTCGCACTGCTCGAACAGGTGCTGTCGCACCGGGCGGATCACTTTGTCGCCAGAAGCGCGGGTTGAGCGTGGCGCTCCGGCACCGGTCGTGACGAGGGTCTCGTGACTGTGCGCTGTGCCTGTCCGCTGTAGCGGACTCGCGGCGGTCGAAGGCGGATGCGAGCCAACGGGTCTCGGCGTCCGCTCGCGCGTGCGCGCGGATGTCGGTTTGTCGTACTCGTAACTCCTCGTTGCCAGTGTGTTTAGAAGTCCGCACACTGTCCGATTTGTCCGATTTTCGCGTTGACGGCGGGGTGGCCCTGTGACAGTTTGCCCTTGATTTCCGTGTGCTCGCTGTGGAGCAGGCGCGGCGGCTGATCGGAGGAGCAGAGGGTGGTGCCGTCACCTGGACGACCGGAGAATTCCGGGGGCGCAACGGTTGTCCCGCTCCGCGCTCCCGATGGTGAACGCCGAACGCCGGGCAGCGGCATCGTGCGTCCGCGGACCATTCGCGGGCAGCTGGCTCGCATCCTCGTCGTCTCGCTCGTTCTGGTGCTCGCCCTTCTGGGCGCGATGGTCGCCCGCGAGATAGATGCGTATCGCAAGAGCCGGGACACGGTGGGCGCGGTCTCGCTGGCGCTGGCCGTGCAGGATCTGGTGCACGAGACGCAGCGCGAGCGCGGCCTGACCAATGGCTTGCTCGGTGGCGACCAGCGCTTGCGGCAGCCGGTCGACGACCAGCGCGACGCGGTCGACCGCGCCCTGCGCATGTTGCGGGAGGCTTCGGCGGACGGCCCGCCCGGCGCGGAGCGGGTGCGTGCGGCGGCCCGGCCGTTCACCGACCTGGACGTGACCCGGTCGGGGATCGATGCCCAGCGCACATCCCGGCAGGCGGCGTTCCAGTTCTACACCGACGCCATCGATGGACTGAACGGTCTGACCCTCGGTCTCGACCAGGCCGCCGACCCGGCGGTCCGGCACGGGCTGCAAGCGCTGCACGCGCTGGGCGAGGCGAAGGAGCAGACGGCCCGGGAACGCGGCTTCCTGAACGGCGTCTTCGCCTCGGCTGCCTTCGGGCCGGGCGAGTACGTGCAGTTCCTCGACATCCGGGCGGCCAAGCTGGCCGGTCTGGCCGCGTTCGCCCGCGACGCGACCTCGGCCCAGCAGGCGCGTCTGGACGCCGTGCTGGACGGTGCGGACGCGGTCGCGGCTGCCGAGTCGGAGAACATCGCGATCGCCTCCAGCGCCGGACCGCTGGCCCGCCCGGTCGATCCGATCACCTGGTGGGCCCGGATGACCGCGGTCATCGACGAGCAGCGCACGGTGCAGCAGGCGGTCGGCGACGACGTCCGGCAGCGGGCGGAGACGCTGCGCCGCAACGCCGCCCTGATCCTCGGCGCGTTCGTGCTGGCCGCGCTGGCGGCGATCGCGGTAGAAGTGGCGCTGGTCGTCGCCGCGGTGCGCGCGATCGTCCGGCCGCTGGCCACGCTGGCGGCGGACGCCGACGACGTGGCAGGCCGACGACTGCCCGAGGTGATCTCCGCCTGGCGCACCGGTGCCGACACCCGGCCGCCGGACCCGCCGGCCCCGGTGCGAGCGCCACCGGGCGCGGGCGTCGAGATCGCCGCCGTGGCTCGAGCGCTGGATCGCGTGCAGTCCACCGCGTTCGACCTCGCGTCGGAGCAGGCGCTGGTGCGCCGCAACACCACCGAGTCGATGGTCAGCCTGGCCCGCCGTAGCCAGAACCTCGTGCGTCGCCAGCTCGGCCTGATCAGCGAATTCGAGCGCGAAGAGCTCGATCCCAAGGCGCTGTCGAATCTGTTCGACCTCGACCATCTCGCCACCAGGATGCGCCGCAACGCCGAGAGCTTGCTCGTGCTGGTCGGCGAGGCCAGTCCGCGCAGCTGGGCCGAACCGATCCCGCTCAGCGACGTGATTCGCGCCGGCTTGTCCGAGGTCGACGACTACCGCAGGGTGGTGCTGCGCCGGATGGACGATGTCCTGGTCGCGGGTGCCGCGGCGAGCGAACTGGCGCACATGCTCGCCGAGCTGATCGAGAACGGGCTGGCGTTCTCCCCGCCGGATCTCGAGGTGGAGATCTACGGGCGTGCCGGACCGAACGGATACCTGCTCGCAGTGGTCGATCACGGTGTCGGCATGCCCCCGGGTCACTTGGCGCAGGCCAACGCGCGACTGCGCGGCGAGCAGGATTTCATCGTCGCGCCGACCCGAAATCTCGGTCACTACGTGGTCGGCAGGCTCGCCGAGCGGCTCGGCATCGTGGTCGAGTTGAGCGTCTCGCCGGTGAGCGGCATCGTCGCGCGCCTGACGCTGCCGCCGGGGATGCTCGAGACGGAGCAGCAACAGCGCGGCGACCCGCGTGAGCCCGCGCCCCGCTCCGCCAGGCAGAGCGATCCCAGTTCGCCGAAGGCGCGCCCCACCGCGACTGCCGGGGTTCACACAGCGGTTCAGGCGGGGTCTTCGGCCCGCACCCAGATCGGTGCCGCACGATCCGAGCCGGCGGCAAGCCTCGGCGCAGCCGAAACAACCCGCGCCGCAATGCGATCCGATGCGGACGAAAACCCCGTGCGGCGCACCGAGAACGGCCTGGTCAAACGCAACAAGAAGGCTCGCGGCGCCAGTTCGGGCGTTCGTCCCGGCCCGGCAGTCCGGCCGGAGCCCGCCCCCGCGGTCGAGCGCTCACCCGAGCAGATCCGCGGCATGCTGTCGGCCTTCCGATCGGGCCATCAGCGTGGTGCGCCCCCACGGCACGCCGCCGAACGTGACCACCGCGTCCCCGTGGCCGACGCGGCGCACGAACTCCAACCCGCAGCGACCATGACAGAGGAGATCCGGTGACCACCCCCATATCGAGCGCCGACCAGCACACGTTCGACTGGCTGCTGGCCAACTTCGTTCGCGACACCGACGGTGTGCGCGAGGCGGTCGCGGTCTCCTCGGACGGCCTGCTCATCGCCATGTCCGACGGCTTGGACCGCGCCTCCGCCGACCGGCTCGCCGCCATGGTGTCCGGGCTGGTCGGGCTCGCCAGAAGCGCGTCGCGCAGTTATTCCTTCGACGGGCTGAAGTTGATCATGATCGAAATGAAACGCGGATTCCTGCTGGTGTCCGCCATGGGCGGCGGCAGCTGTCTCGGCGTGATCGCCGACAGCGGCTGCGATGTCGGACTGGTCGGCTACGAGATGGCGGTGCTCGCCGACCGTGCGGGTGCGTTGCTGGACCCCGCGCTCATCGCCGAACTGCGCCAGTCGCTGCCGCGATGAGACACGAAGCGGCTCGGGGCGACGACCGTTTCGTGCGCCCCTTCGTGGTCACCGCCGGACGCACCACACCGCTGTTGGACGGACTGCGCGTCGAGACGTTGGTGCGGGCCGAACCCGCCGCGCTGTCCGCACCGCTGCGCTTCGAGCAACGCACCCTCGTGCGGTTGTGTCAGCGGCCGCATTCCATCGCCGAGATCGGCACCGCGCTCGGCGTCCCGATCGGGGTCGCCAAGGTCGTCGTCAGCGACCTGGCCGCCACCGGACACGTGACCGTGCGCGCCGCCGATCAGCTCACCGCCGCCGCCATCGAGAGGATCAGGGACCTTGTCCGGGCACTTTGACACACGCACGCCTGCCATGCCGTCGTCGGTGAAAATCGTGGTCAGTGGCGGATTCGGCGTCGGGAAGACGACGTTCATCGGGGCTATCTCGGAAATCGAGCCCCTCGTGACCGAGGCGGCGATGACCGAGGTGGCGGTCGGCGTGGACGACGCGGGACACGGGGCGGACAAGACGCAGACCACCGTCGCACTCGACTTCGGGCGCATCACCCTGGACAGTGCACTGCTGCTGTACCTGTTCGGCACGCCGGGCCAGGACCGTTTCGTCTTCCTGTGGGACGACCTGGTCGACGGGGCGCTCGGTGCGGTGATCGTGGTGGACACCAGCCGCGTCGACGACTGCTATCCGGTGCTGGACTACTTCGAGGCGCGCGGCACGCCCTTCGTCGTGGCGGTCAACCGCTTCGACGGCGGCACCCGCTTCGATCTCGACGAGGTCCGTGAGGCACTCGAGCTCGAGACGTGGATCCCGGTGCTGGAATGCGATGCCAGGCGACGTGATTCGGTGAAGCAGGTGCTGGTGTCACTGCTCGAACAGGTCCTGTTGCACCGTGCGGATCACCTCACCGCCCGAGACGCGGGCTGAAATCGGGTCGATCGGCCGGCGGAAACAGTGCGCCGCGCCGCCGATGAATTCGCCGCGCGTGCGTCGTCTGTACTGTTGCCCCACCCTGACGACCACAAGGAGCAGCAGCATGAGCAACGGCGCAGATCTCGCCCTCACCCACATCGGCGTCCTGGTCGCCGACCAGGACAAGGCCCTGGAGTTCTACCGCAACGTGATCGGCCTCGAGGTGCGGGCCGACCTGCCGTTCGCCGGTGGGCGCTGGCTGACCGTCGGCCCGGCGAAGCAGCCGGGCATCGAGTTCATCCTGGAGACGCCGGAGATGGTGCCGGACGAGGCGGCCGGTGCGGCGGCGCGGGCGCGGCTGGCCAACGGCGCGCAGGGCACGCTGATCTTCATCACCGACGACGTGGACGCCACCTTCGCCCGGCTGCGCGACGCCGGTGTCGAGGTGACGCAGGAACCGATCTCCCAGCCGTACGGCGTGCGCGACTGCGGCTTCCGCGACCCGTGGGGCAATCACCTGCGCTTCTCCCAGCTTCCCGGCTGAGCCGGTCGCGGCCGGTGCGGGCCGCGTCGCATACCCCGGCGGCCCGCGCAATACTGTCTGATCATGGGCGAATCGATGAGCGAGACCGAACAGGACGCCATCCGGCCGCTGCGCGACGACATCCGGTTTCTCGGCGGCGTGCTCGGTGACACCATTCGCGACCACGAGGGACCGGAGGTCTTCGACCTCATCGAGCGGGTACGTATCGAAGCGTTCCGGGTGCGCCGCGAGGAGGTCGAGCGCAGCGCCGTCGCGGAGATGCTGGACGGTGTGGACATCGCGGTGGCCCTGCCGCTCATCCGCGCGTTCAGCTACTTCGTGCTGCTGGCGAATCTGGCCGAGGACATCCAACGCGATCGCCGCCGCGCGGCGCACGAGGCGGCGGGCGAACCGCCGCAGGACTCGTCGCTGGCGGCCACCTACCGCAAGCTGGACGCGGCGGCGCTGGACGGGACGCGGGTCGCCGATCTGCTGGCCGACGCGCTGGTGTCGCCGGTGATCACCGCGCACCCGACGGAGACGCGCAGGCGCACCGTCTTCGACGCGCAAGCGCGGATCACCGAATTGATGCGCCTGCGTCAGCGCTACGCCGAGAACGAGCGCGAGCGGGCGGACCTGGAACTGCGGATCCGCCGCCAAGTACTGAGTCTCTGGCGAACCGCGCTGATCCGCCTGGCGCGCCTACGGATCCAGGACGAGATCTCGGTGGGTCTGCGCTACTACGACCTCACCCTGTTCGACGTGATCCCGGCGATCAACGCCGAAGTGCGCGCCGCGCTGCGCTCGCGCTGGCCGGGCGTGGAGCTGCTGCCGCGCCCGATGCTGCGTCCCGGCTCGTGGATCGGCGGCGATCGCGACGGAAATCCCAACGTCACCGCCGAGGTCGTGCGTCAGGCCGCCTACCGCGCGGCGGGCGTCGCGTTCGAGCGTTACCTGCGCGAGCTGGTGGAACTGGAGAAGACGCTGTCGCTGTCGGCTCGGCTGGTCGCCGTGACGCCCGAGGTCGCCGCGCTCGCCGAGACCGGATATCCCGATCCGGCCGCGCACGCCGACGAACCGTATCGCCGTGCGCTGCATCATGTCCGGGCCCGGCTGACCGCCACCGCGTCGGCCGCGCTCGGCGAGATTCCGCCGAACGGACTGGACGCCGGAGCACGGCCCTACCCGAGCCCGCAGGCGGTGCTGGACGACCTGGACGCGATAGACGCCTCCCTGCGGCGCAGCGGCGACGGCTTGCTGGCCGACGATCGCCTGGCCGCGCTGCGCCACGCCCTGGAGACCTTCGGCTTCCACCTGCAGAGTCTGGACATGCGGCAGAACTCCGAGGTGCACGAGCAGGTCGTCGCCGAACTGCTGGCCTGGGCCGGCGTGCACCCGGACTACGCGAGCCTGCCGGAGTCGCGCCGGGTGGAACTGCTCGCGGCCGAGCTGCGCACCCGCCGCCCGCTGCTCGGCCCGCACGCACGGCTGAGCGAACTGGCCGGCAAGGAACTCGACATCGTCCGCGCCGCACGCGAGGTGGTGGACACGCTCGGCGCGGCGGCGGTGCCGACCTACATCATCAGCATGTGCACGTCGGTCAGCGACCTGCTCGAAGCCGCCCTGCTCTTGAAGGAAGGCGGACTGCTCGACCCGGGGGAGCCGGACGGGCCCCCGAGCTGCCCGGTGGGCATCGTCCCGCTGTTCGAGACCATCGAGGATCTCGGCGCCGGAGCGGCGACGTTGTCCGCGGCGCTGGAGGTGGGTGTCTATCACGACCTGGTGGCCGCGCAGGGCATGCGCCAAGAGGTGATGCTCGGCTATTCCGACTCCAACAAGGACGGCGGGTACCTGGCGGCGAACTGGGCGTTGTACCGGGCCGAACTGGATCTCGTCGAGGTCGCTCGCAAGACCGGCATCCGGCTGCGGCTGTTCCACGGCCGCGGCGGCACGGTCGGCCGCGGCGGCGGACGCAGCTACGACGCGATCCTCGCGCAGCCTGCCGGGGCGGTGCGCGGCTCGTTGCGGCTCACCGAGCAGGGGGAGGTGATCGCCGCGAAATACGCCGAACCCGGCACGGCGCACCGCAATCTGGAGTCACTGATCGCGGGCACCCTGGAGTCGACCTTGCTGGACGTGGAGGGACTCGGCGCCGACGCCGAGCCGTCCTACGGCATCATGGACGACCTGGCTGCCCGTGCCCGCGCCGCGTACGCGCGGCTGGTGCACGAGACCCCCGGTTTCGTCGAGTATTTCCGGCAGTCCACGCCGGTCGCCGAGGTGGGCGACCTGAACATCGGCAGCAGGCCCGCCTCGCGCAAGCCGACGAACACGGTGGCGGACCTGCGCGCCATCCCGTGGGTGATGTCGTGGAGTCAGGCGCGGGTGATGCTGCCGGGCTGGTACGGCACCGGAACGGCGCTCGAGGAGTGGATCGGCGGCGACCCGGAGCGCCTGGCCACCCTGGCGGATCTGTACCGGCGCTGGCCCTTCTTCCGCACGGTGTTGTCCAACTTGGCGCAGGTGATGGCCAAGAGCGATCTGGACATCGCCGCCCGCTACGCCGAACTCGTGGACGACGTGGCGTTGCGCGAGCAGATCTTCGGCATGATCCGCGACGAGCACGCCCGGACGGTGCGCATGCACGCCGCGATCACCGGAAACGATCATCTGCTGGCGGACAATCCGTCGCTGGCCGAGTCCATCCACAACCGTTTCCCCTACCTGGAGCCGCTGAACCAGATGCAGGTGGAGCTGCTGCGCCGCCTGCGCGCCGGGGACGACTCCGAACTGGTCAAGCGCGGCATCTTGCTGACCATGAACGGCTTGGCCACCGCCCTGCGTAACTCGGGTTAGCCGTCGAACGGCCCGGGCCGGGAGGAAGGAAGGTCGTGTCGATCGACGAAGCAGCCGTGGCGGCGCTCGCGGACCGCCGGATCGGTCCCGAACACAAGGGCATGTCACCCGCGTTCTGGGGGCGGAGCGTGCGGGAACTGCGCGGTGCCGCACCGGCCCTCGACGAGCTGGAGACGCCGGTGCTCACCGTCGACCGCGCGGCGCTGACGGCGAACATCGCGGTCATGGCCGAGTGGGTGCGCGCGGCCGGGGTGCGCTTGGCGCCGCACGGCAAGACCACGATGGCGCCACAGGTGTGGGCCGAGCAGCTGGCCGCGGGCTCGTGGGGCATCACTCTGGCGACCATCTGGCAGACGCAGGTGGCGCGGTCCTTCGGCGTCGCGCGGGTATTGCTGGCCAACGCGCTGGTCGATCCGGTCGGATTGCGCTGGGTGGCGCGGGAATCGGCGCGTGACCCGTCGTTCGAGTTCCTCTGCTGGGCCGACAGTGTCGAAACGGTCGCGCTGATGGACGCGCATCTGCGCAGCGTCCCGGACGCGAAGCCGATCCGGGTACTGGTGGAACTCGGTGGCCCGCACGGCAGAACCGGCGCGCGCACGGTGGAACAGGCGCATGCCGTGGCGGCGGCGCTCGACGCGGCGGCGCGGTTGACGCTCGCCGGGGTCGGCGGCTACGAGGGGGCGCTCGCCCACGACCGCACGGCGACCGGTGTCCGCGCGGTGCGCGATTACCTCGGCGAACTCGCCCGCCTGCACCGGGAACTGCTGGCGGCGGGGCGATACCGCGGTGCGGCCGTCGTCACCGCCGGTGGCAGCGCCTATCCGGAACTGGCGCTGGAGTACCTCGCCCCGTTGTCCGACGAACAGGGACGGCGGGGCGTCGCGACGACGGTCGTGCTGCGCTCGGGCGCTTATGTCATCCACGACGACGGCTTCTACGCGAGCATGTCGCCGCTGTCGGCTCCCGAGTGCGCGCGGCCGCTGCGCTCGGCGATGCACGGTTGGGCCCGCGCGCTCTCGCGCCCGGAACCCGGGCTCGCGTTGCTGGATGCCGGTAGACGCGATCTGCCGTTCGACGAGGGACTCCCGATTCCGCAGCGCGTCGCGGGACCGCACGGCGGCGCGCTGGACCCGGACGCGACGGTCACCGCGCTGAACGACCAGCACGCTTTCCTCCGGTTGCCCGACGACGCCGAGTTGCCCCTCGGCTCGGTCGTACGGCTCGGTCTCTCGCATCCGTGCACCGCCTTCGACAAATGGCGGCTGATCCCGGTGATCGATGACGCCGACGCCCCGACGCCTCGGGTGGTGGATCTGTTGCACACGTTCTTCTGACACGGCCGCCTTCGAAAACCGGCATGCGCGTCATCGCGCCCATGGCGATGCGCAGGTGTCTACCTGGGCCTGCAGATCTTCTGCGTTCGATCGTTCAGCGGGTAGTGCTACTGGTGGTCCGGCCGGGAGGACGTGACCGGGGCGGCACCCTCGGCGGATCGGTGAGTATCTCCCCGTTGCGGCGGTAGTGATCCGCGTTACGGGGACGTTTTCGTTTACTACGTTTGTAGTATCGTGCAGGGTAACCGCTCGTCGAGCGGTCCGGAGAGAGGGGTAGCGATGCCCGAGGCGCTCATCGTGGGCGGTGGCATCGGTGGGTTGGCGACCGCGGTGGCCTTCCTGCGGCGGGGCTGGCGCGTCGAAGTGCTCGAGCGCGCTGCCGAGTTCACCGAAGTCGGCGCGGGGCTGTCCCTGTGGCCGAACGCCCTGCGCGCGCTCGACGCACTCGACCTGGGAGACGACGTGCGCGCCCGAGCCGTCGAGCAGGGCGCCGCGGGCATCCGCGACCGTGCGGGACGGTGGCTGACCAGGATGGACACCGAAGCGATCCGGGCACGGTACGGCAGCCCGATCATGCTGCACCGCGCCGATCTGCTGCACATCCTGCGCTCCGCGATCCCGGCGGCGGCGTTGCGCACCGGTATCACCGTGTCCGAGGCCGGGACGGACGGCACGGTGGTGCATTCGGCCGGGACGTCCGGCGCAGACGTCGTCGTCGGCGCCGACGGCATCCGCAGCGTGGTACGCCGTGCCGTCTGCGGCGAGATACGACCGCGTTACGGCGGCTACATCGCGTGGCGCGTCGTGGTCACACCGCATCAGCCGGTGACCGAGATGGGTGAAAGCTGGGGCCGCGGCGAGCGTTTCGGCTACGTTCCGCTCGCCGACGGCCGGGTCTACTGCTTCGCCACCGCGAACATGCCCGCGGGAACGGCGGGCGGCGGACTCGCCGAGTTGCGCAGCCGATTCGGCGGCTGGCACGAGCCGATTCCCGCCCTGCTCGCCGCGGCCGGGGACGCCGAGGTGCTGCGGCACGATCTCTACGACCTGCCGCCACTGAAAACCTATGTGGCAGGCCGGACAGCGCTCGTGGGTGACGCGGCGCACGCGATGATGCCGACTCTCGGGCAAGGCGCCTGCCAGGCGCTGGAGGACGCCGTGGTGCTGGCCGAGGTGGCCGCGCGCGGCGGTGACCTGAGCGGCTACGACCGGGAACGGGGGCCGCGCACCCGGATGATCGCCGCCCGCTCGCGCCGGCTCGGCGCGCTGGGGCAACTGTCGTTCCCGCCCGTGGTCGCGATCCGCGACGCCGTGGTGCGAGCGGTCCCCGACGCGATGCAAGTCCGATCGATGGCCGACGTCCTGGACTGGCGCTGCTAGCCGACGGCGTATTCACGGCGCGGGGAAGGCGCGCACGGCCCGCTCGCAGCGGGCGGCCTGGGCACGGAGGGCGTCGGCGAGTTCCGGTGGACCCGTGAGCAAGGTGAAGTCCAGATCGACCGAGGTGATCATCCACACCAGCTGCTCGGGCGAGTCGCTGCCCACGTGCAGGCGGCAGCTGTGCTCGTCGACCGCTTCCAGGACGCCCATCCCGGGCCACACCCGGTCGGCGGCGTCGTCGGCCGAGTGGTGCAACAGCACCGTCGCCTGCTGTGGCCAGGCGTGCGCCGACAGCCGCATCGAAAGATATGCCGCGACATCGCCTTCCGGCGGTTCGCGGGGGGTGAAGCGTGGTCCGGTCGGGATTCGGGGGGTGACCCGGTCCACCCGGAAGGTGCGCCAGTCGGCGCGATCCACGTCCCATGCCACCAGATACCAGTGCCTGCTGAAGTGCACGAGGGTGTGCGGCTCCACGGTGCGCAGGCCGAGCGCGCCGCCGTGCGCGCGATAGTCGAACCGCAGGCGTTCGTGGCGCTGGCACGCCTCGGCGATGGCCACGAGCGTGTCCGGACGAACCTGCGGCACCGGCGCGCCGACCCGTAAGGTGGCGCCGCGCAGGGTGCGCACCCGATGCCGCAAGCGGGGTGGCAACACCTGCTCCAGCTTGGTCAGCGCGCGCAGCGACGCCTCTTCGAGTCCAGTCGCGGCGCCGCCGGAGGCGCCGCGCAACCCGACCGCCACCGCGACCGCTTCCTCGTCGTCGAGCAACAGCGGCGGCAGCGCGGCTCCCGCGCCGAGGCGATACCCCGCCGCGCCCCGGGTGGCGTGCACCGGGTAACCGAGTTCGCGCAGCCGATCGACATCACGGCGGACCGTACGGCCGGTGACGCCGAGCCGCGCGGCCAGTTCGGGCCCCGTCCAGTCGGGGCGGGTCTGCAGCAGAGTCAGCAATTCCAGCAGGCGGGCCGACGTTTCCAGCATGCCGCCAGCATGCCGGAAAGTTAGGAAAGATCCCGTCCTGAGCGCTTCCCGCGGTGGCGGGCACGACTACCGCATCCGACATCCGCCCGTTCCGCATCGCCATTCCGCAGGAAAAGATCGACGATCTGCGCCGCCGCCTCGCCGCCACGGTGTGGCCGAGCGACCTGCCCCGCGTCGGGTGGGAGAAGGACATGCGCGTGTCCTACCTGCGGCCGCCGGCCGCATACCGGCGTACCGAATTCGACTGGCGCGCGGTGGAAGCGAAGCTCGATGAGCTGCCGCAGTTCGTCACCGCGATCGACGGGCGGCACGTGCACTTCCTGCGCGTCCGCTCACCGGAGCCGGATGCTCTTCCGCTGGTGCTCGGGCAGGGCCGGCCCGCGTCGTTCGCCGAGTTCCTGGAGGTGCTCGGGCCGCTCAGCGATCCGCGGGCGCACGGGGGCGATCCGGCCGACGCCTTCCACCTCGTCGTGCCCTCCCCGCCGGGGTTCGCGTTCTCCGACGTATCCCGGAACCGGGTGCGGGTTCGACCGAGCGGTTCGCGGACGTGGTCGCGGCACTCATGGCGCGCCTGGGCTACGACCGCTACGGCGTACGGGCGCGGCGACGCGGGGTACAAACTCGCCGAGGACGCGCACCACATCGTCCGATGGACCGAGGACGACCGCGGCGAGCACTTCGCGGCGATGGAGGCGCCGGATCTGTTGATCGCGGAGGTGCGGGAGTTCTTCCGCGCATTGCGCCGAGAAGGTGTGCCTGCCTGCTGTGGCCTAGTTTCCGGAGTAACGCGCGTGCATGGCGGCGGCGGTCGCCGCGAGTCGCGCGCGCAGGTGCGGCGGTTCCAGCACTTCGACGTGCTCGCCAAGCGGCAACAGGCCGTGGGCCAGCACCTCGTAGGACTCCGACGGCACCACCACCTCCACCCATCCCTCGGCGTCGGGCGGTCCGGCGGAGGCCAGCGCCTCCGCGACCGCCGCCGGCTCGTTCGTCAGCCGCAGCAAGCGCAGATGGGTGGCGGCGATCCGGCAGCGCGCCCGCACACGCAGCATGGATCGCGCGAACTCGTCGGCGGCCTCGGCCCAGTGCGCCCGCAGGTCGAAATCCGCTGGGCGGAGGAATGTTTCGCCGGTCGGTTCGGCCGCGACGAGACGACCCACCCGGTACGAGCGCGGGGTGGATCCGCTGCGGGCCACGAGGTACCAGGTTCCCGCCTTGAGCACCAGGCCGAGCGGGTCGAGCAGGCGCTCGACCACCTTGTCCTTGCGGCCGTAGCGCACGCGCAACCGACGGTCGTGCCAGAGCGCGTCGGCGATCGTCGCGAGTGTCGGCGTCTCGTCCGGCCTGTGGAACCAGCCCGGGGCGTCGACGTACACCCGCTCGGCGATGCGCGTCGCCCGCCCGCGCAGTTCCGGCGGCAGCGCGGCGAGCACCTTCAGCTGCGCGGTGGCCAGCACGGTGCCGAGTCCGAGATCGGCGGCGGCGCCGGGCAGGCCGCTCAGCAGCACCGCGTCGGCCTCGTCGGTGGTGAGGCCGGTGAGCCTGGTGCGATAGCCGTCCACCAGCCGCACGCCACCGGCCCGGCCCGGCTCGCTGTAGATCGGGACGCCGGCCGCCGACAGAGCCTCGATGTCGCGGTAGACGGTGCGCACCGACACCTCCAGTTCCCGGGCCAGCTCGGGTGCGGTGAGCCTGCCCCGGGTCTGCAGGAGCAGCAGCAGTTGCACCAATCGACCAGCCCGCATAGACCGCGACACTAGCCGCAAACCTTGACACAGGAAGACAGGTTTTCGCCGTACCGTCCTCGGCATGACCACTTGGAGTCGATTCGCCGACGAAGCACCGCACATCGCCGAGGTCTTCCTGCGCAGGCATCGCGCGGCGGGCAATCTCTGCATGCTCGGCACGATCCGGTCCGACGGATCCCCGCGCATCAGTCCGATCGAGCCGCGGATCTTCGAGGAGTCGCTCGTGATCGCGGGAATGCCGGGCACGACCAAGTTCCGCGATCTCGCCCGGGACCCGCGCTTCTGCCTGCACACGGCCACCGTCGACACGAACGTCTCCGACGGCGACGCCAAACTCTTCGGCGCCGTCGTCGACAATCCCGACCGGGACCTGCACGCCCGCTTCGCCCAGCACCTGTTCGACGCGACCGGGTTCGACATCCGGGGCCGGGAGTTCGACCACTTCTACGTCGCCGATCTCACCGGGGCCTCGACGGTGGAAGTCGCCGGCGACCACCTCGACATCACCATCTGGAAGCCGGGCGCGGGCGAGCGCGTCGTGCGCAAGCACTGAGCCGCCGCCACTCACGCCCGTGCCGTCGACCGGAAGGCGACGGGCTCGGGACCGGGAGACCGCGGCGGCGCAGGTCTTCCAGGAAACGGCGGACGAGCGGAGCGCTCGGGGGCGCGGTGATGCCGACGACCTCACGCAGCAAGCGGTCTCAGGTTGCGCACGATGCCGGAGAACGTGGCAGGCAGCGGCCCAGGCCGGGCGGTCCCCTCTTGCTGTTCCCCGGCGTGGCCGCGCGGCAGCCTACGCCGGGGCGGACGGTGATGGCCGCGACCAACAGGGCGATGCGGTTCCTCGCCGAAGCGCTGGCGGTCGAGTCGCGGAGGTCGCCTGGCATGGGCACGGACTGTCAATCGCACCCACGCGGCTGCCGGCCACCGAGCTCGGCGCGCCTGCGCCTCAGCAAGTTCCGTTCGGCCGCGTTCTCCGTGCGGGCGATGGCGGCGTCGTAGGCGGCAACGGCCTCCTGGGTGCGGCCGAGGCGGGTCAGCAGGTCGGCGCGGATGGCATGGAACAGGTGGTACCCCGCCAGCGGCAGGGCGTCCACCTGTTCCAATGCCGTTGCCGGACCGCGTACCTCGGCGACCGCCACCGCGCGATTGAGCGCGACGACCGGGTTCGGCGTGAGCGCGGCCAGCTGGTCGTAGAGCCGCACGATCTGACCCCAGTCGGTAGCCGCGGCGACGGGAGCGTCGGCATGCACCGCGTTGATCGCCGCCTGGATCTGGTACGGCCCCGGCCGGTCGCGGCGCAGGCACTGCCGGACCAGCGCGTGCCCTTCGGTGATCAGGTCGCGGTCCCAGCGACCGCGATCCTGGTCCGCGAGGGGGATCAGCGCGCCGTCGGCACCGGTACGGGCTGCTCGGCGGGACTCGCTCAGCAGCATCAGCGCGAGCAGGCCGGTCACCTCCGGCTCATCCGGCATCAGCTGGGCCAGCAGACGGCCGAGGCGAATCGCCTCGGCACAGAGGTCGGTCCGGACCAGCCGCGCGCCGGAGGACGCCGTGTGCCCCTCGGTGAAGATCAGATACACGACGGCCAGCACCGCGCGCAGCCGACCGGGCAGCTCCGCGTCGGCGGGCACCCGATAGGGAATGCGGGCATCGCGAATCTTGCCTTTGGCGCGGACCAAGCGTTGCGCCATGGTCGTTTCCGTGACCAGGAAGGCTCGCGCGATCTCCGAGGTACTCAGCCCGCCGAGCAGCCGGAGGGTCAGCGCCACCTGCGCTTGCGGTGCGAGAGCTGGATGGCAGCAGGTGAAGATCAACCGGAGGCGGTCGTCACGCACGCTGCTCACCGCCTCTTCCGGTTCGTCCTCGGCACGCAGGAGGGCGGCCTGCGCGTGCCGGTCCGCGCGGGAGGCCTCGCGGCGCAGACGGTCGATCGCCCGGTTGCGCGCAGTGGTGATGATCCAGCCCGGCGGGCTCGGCGGGAGACCGTCGGCGGGCCAGCGCTGGACGGCGGCGGTGAACGCGTCCTGCACCGCGTCCTCGGCGACGCCGATGTCACCGAAGACGCGGATGAGACCGGCGACCGCCCGGCCGTAGTGCTCGGCGAAAACCGCTTCGATCACCGAGCCCGTCACGGGTTCGTCCATCTACTCGTCCTGGATCGGACGGACCTCGATGGGCAGGCCGACCACGGTGGCGAGCTTGCGGCCCCAGTCCAGCGCCTCGTCCAGATCGGCGGCGCGGATGACGGTGAACCCGCCGATGTGCTCCTTGCCCTCGACGTAGGGGCCGTCGGTGACGAGCACGTCGCCGTCACGGGCGTGCAGCACGGTCGCGGTGCCGGGCGCGTGCAGGCCTGCGGCGAACACCCAGGCCCCCGCCGCCCGCATCTCGTCGTTCAGCGCGCCGACCTCGCGCATGATCTCGGGCAGGTTCTCCGGCACGCCTTCGTCGGGCTGGTAGATGCTGAGCAGGTAGTGCTTCATCGCTGGTCCTCCTCATCCACGCCGGTAGGTGGTGATGACGACACCGGTACCGGTCGTCACGGTGTCGGCCGACCGCAGCCGGCCCAACGCCACGCCGTCGAACAGGCGGCGACCCGAGCCGAGCACCAAGGGGTGGATCAGCAACAGGAACTCGTCCACCAGATCGTGGCGCATCAGCGAGCCCACCAGGTCACCGCTGCCCAGGACCACCAGATTCCGCTCCGGGTGCCGCCGTAGCAACTCGGGCACCGCGGTCACCGCGTCGCCGCCGAGCCAGGTCGAGTTCTGCCAGGGCAGCGGCCCGCTCCCGGTGCGGGAGGCGACGATCTTCTCGGTCTTGTCCAGCGCCTCGGCCATCGGATCGCCGACTTGCCGTGGCCAGTATCCCGCGAAGTCCTCGTAGGTGCGCCTGCCGAGCAGCAGCGCGCCGCGGTGGGCCGCCATGTGCCTGCCCATGACCTCGGCCTGCACCGGGTCGTCGTGCCGGTGCGCCCGGCCGCCGTGGGCGAATCCGTCTCTGCTGTCCTCGTCCGCCCGCCCCGGCGCCTGCATGACGCCGTCCAAGGTCAGGTGCTCCACCGCGATGATCTTGCTCATCTCCGCTCCTTCCGCGACCGGCCCGGCGCCGGTCTCACCACCTACACGAACGGGCCTGGGGCGGATCGACAGCGTCGCCGAGATTTGTGGGCGGATATTCCGGCGTCTCCCGATCAGGACGGCAGCTGGGCGGGCAAGACGCGCTGGATCTCGGGATAGCTCACGATGCCCGACGGAACGGCAGTGTCCTGCCGTACGGCGCGCGCGACATCCAGCGCGGCCGACAGCGCCGCGCGGTACAGCAGCGATCCGGTGCTGATCCGGCGTACGCCGAGCTCGGTCAGGGTCGCGAGGCCCGGGCCCGTGGGCGAATAGAGCACATTGACCGGTACTTCGCTGCACGCCACGACCTGCGCGATACGCGCCGGGTCGGTCAGACCGGGGACGAAGACACCGTCGGCTCCGGCCGCGGCGTACCGCCGCACGCGGTCGTGGGTGGAGCCGTGATCCAGACCCAGCCAAAGGGTGTCCACGCGGGCATTGACGAACAGTTCCGGCGTGCGTTCCTTGACCGCGGCGATCAGCGCGGCCTGCTGCTCCGGTGCGGCCAGCGCCGACCCGCGTCGGCCGTCTTCCAAGTTGACGCCCGCGATCCCGCCGGCGGCGAGTTGCTCGGCGAAGTCAGCGACCGCGCCGGGCCGCTCGTCGAAGCCACCCTCGATATCTACGGTGATCGGGACCGGCAGACCTGCCATGCGGCGAGCGGCCGCGAAGGTCTCCGCCTTGGTGACACCCGCGCCGTCGGTGCGCCCGGCCGCGGCGGCCACGCCCAGGCTGGTGGTGCCGATCGCCGGGAATCCTTCGTCGGCCAGCAGGGCGGCCGAGGCGAAGTCCCAGGCGTTCGGCAGGACCAGGGGACGGTCGCGGTGATGCAGACCGCGGAAGATGACGAACTCGGTCGGCGGCGGCGTCACCGCAGAAGGCGAAGTCATGCCGCGACCGTAGCGACGGGACGTTTCGGCGACCGCCGAAACGACGACCCGCCATCATGGTGGGATGCCGACCAGAGGAGCCCAGTTGGCGGCCCTGGCCGCTCTGCTCGCCGACCGCACCCGCGCCGACATCTGCCTGGCGCTGGTGGATGGTCGGGCCTGGACCGCGGGCGAGCTGGCCCGCCACACCGGGGTCGCGCCGTCCACCGCGACCGAGCATCTGGACCGCCTGCGCGACGGCGGGCTGGTGGTCGAGCACCGGCAGGGCAGGCATCGCTATCTGCGGCTGGCGGGCCCGCACGTGGCGGACCTGCTCGAAACCATGGTCGCCCAGCTGGACCCGCCCGCCGCCGCGGTGAGCGGGCTGCGCACCGCCACCGTCGCGGCGGCGCTGGCCCGCGGCCGCACCTGCTACGACCATCTCGCGGGCCGGTTGGGCGTGGCCGTCACCGACGCGATGATCGCGCGCGGCCTGATGAGTGCCGACGGTGGTTTCGCGCTGACCGAACCCGGTCTGGCGTGGCTCACCGGACCGATGGGCGTCGACCCGGCGGCGCTGCGCGGCACGCGGCGGCCGGTGGCCAGGCCGTGTCTGGATTGGACGGAGCGGCGAGTCCATCTGGGCGGCTCGGCGGGCGCGCAGCTGTGCCGCCGCCTGAAAGAGCTCACGTGGATCGCAGGCGTCGGCAGTGGGCGCGCGGTACGGGTCACCGCGCTGGGCCGAGCGGGGTTGGCGGAGACGCTGCACATCGACTGTTCGGCGCTGCGCTGACTTGTCCCGGACCCCCTGCGGGCCCGTCGTTTGCGCGCAGATCTGAGGGGTATGAGGTGCTCGTGACCACGCTCGCGGCGACCAGGCTGTGAATGAGCTTGCACAATCATGCATAATCATCACATGGTTGATTCCTCGGTCGGACCCGTCGTGCGGGTCGCGGTAGCCGGTGCCAGCGGGTACGCGGGCGGCGAAGTGTTGCGACTGCTGCTGGGGCATCCCGCCTACCGAACCGGGCGCCTCGTCATCGGGGCGCTGACCGCGGGCTCGAACGCGGGCACCGCGCTGGGGGAGTTGCAGCCGCATCTGCTGCCGCTGGCCGATCGGGTGCTTGCGCCCACCACGGCCGCCGAACTGGCCGGCCACGACGTGGTCTTCCTCGGCCTGCCGCACGGCCAGTCCGCGGCCATCGCCGCCGAGCTGCCCGAGTCCACGGTGATCATCGACTGCGGCGCCGACTTCCGGCTCACCGACCCGAAGGCCTGGGAGAAATACTACGGCAGCCCGCACGCGGGCAGCTGGCCCTACGGCCTGCCCGAGCTGCCCGGCGGCCGGGAGAAGCTGCGCGACGCGACGCGGATCGCGGTCCCCGGCTGCTATCCCACCGTCGCCAGTCTCGCGCTGGCTCCCGCCGTCGCCGCGGGCATCGTCGAGCCCACCGTGCACGTGGTCGCCGTGAGCGGCGCGTCCGGCGCCGGCCGCAAGCTCGACATCGGGCTGCTGGGCTCGGAGGTGATGGGCTCGGCGCGGGCCTACGGCATCGCGGGCGCGCACCGGCACACCCCGGAAATCGCGCAGAACCTCGCGGCGGCGGGTGGCACGGACGTCGCGGTGTCGTTCACTCCGGTGCTCGCGCCGATGCCGCGCGGCATCCTCGCCACCTGCACCGCGCCGACCCGCGTCGACGCGGCACAGGCGCGCGCCGTCTACGAGAAGGCCTACGCGGACGAGCCTTTCGTGCACCTGCTGCCGGAAGGCGTATTGCCGCAGACCGGTTCGGTGCTCGGCTCCAACGTCGTCACCCTGCAGGTCGCGGTGGACATCGACGCGGGCCTGCTCGTGGTGATCGGCGCGATCGACAACTTGACCAAAGGCACCGCGGGCGCCGCGGTGCAATCGATGAACCTGGCCCTCGGATTCGAGGAGACCGCAGGACTTTCCACCGTAGGAGTGGCACCGTGACGACAGCCGACCTCGCCGACGGCAAGCTGGTCCGCACCCAGGGCGTGACCGCACCGCTCGGCTTCCGCGCGGCGGGCATCGCCGCGGGCATCAAGGCCAGCGGCAAGCCGGATCTGGCGCTGGTGTTCAACGAGGGGCCGGAATACCCGGCCGCGGGCGTGTTCACCCGCAACAAGGTGAAGGCCGCTCCGGTGCTGTGGTCACAGCAGGTCCTGACCGGCAAGCGGCTGCGCGCGGTGATCCTGAACTCCGGTGGCGCCAACGCGTGCACCGGCCCGGGCGGATTCCAGGACACGCACAAGACCGCCGAGGAACTCGCCGCGGCGCTGAGCAACTGGGGCACCGAGACCGGAGCCGGGGAGATCGCGGTCTGCTCGACCGGGCTGATCGGCGACCGGCTTCCGATGGACAAACTCATCCCCGCCGTCACCGAGATCGTGCACGAGATGGGCGGCGGTCTGTCCGGCGGCTCGGACGCCGCCTGGGCCATCATGACCACCGACACCGTGCCCAAGGAGGCGGCGTTCCACCACCGCGACAAGTGGAACGTCGGCGGCATGGCCAAGGGCGCGGGCATGCTGGCCCCGTCGCTGGCCACCATGCTGGTGGTGCTCACCACCGACGCGGCGGTCACCGCCGACCAGCTCGACCAGGCGCTGCGCAACGCCACCGCGCGCACCTTCGACCGGCTCGACGTGGACGGCTCCTGCTCCACCAACGACACCGTGCTGCTGCTGGCCAACGGCGCCAGCGAGGTCACCCCCAGCCAGGAGGAGCTGGACGCGGCCGTGCTCGCGGTCTGCGACGACCTGGCCGCCCAGTTGATGGCCGACGCCGAGGGCGTCACCAAACGGGTGCTGGTCACCGTCGCGGGCGCGGCCACCGAGGACGAGGCCGTGGCCGCGGCACGCACCGTCGCACGCGACAGCCTGGTCAAAACAGCGCTGTTCGGTTCCGACCCGAACTGGGGTCGCGTGCTGGCGGCGGTCGGCATGGCGCCGGTGACGCTGGATCCGAACCGGATCTCGGTGTCGTTCAACGGCAAACCGGTCTGCGTCGACGGTGTCGGCGCGCCCGGCGCTCGCGCGGTCGACCTGTCCGGCACCGACATCGAGGTGCTGATCGAGCTGAACGTCGGTTCGGCGCGCGCGACCATCCGCACCACCGACCTCTCGCACGGTTACGTCGAAGAGAACTCGGCCTACAGCTCATGACCAGCGAGGTGCTGCACGCGCTGTCCGCGCTCGACAAGGCGCACGTCCTGGCCGGCGCCCTGCCGTGGCTGCAGAAGTTCCGGGACAAGATCGTCGTCGTGAAGTACGGCGGCAACGCCATGATCGACGACGACCTCAAGCAGGCCTTCGCCGCCGACATGGCGTTCCTGCGCACCGTCGGCGTGCACCCGGTGGTGGTGCACGGCGGCGGCCCGCAGATCAGCGCGATGCTGCAAAGGCTCGGTTTGCACGGCGAATTCCGCGGCGGCTTCCGGGTGACCACGCCCGAGGTGATGGACGTGGTGCGGATGGTGCTGTTCGGCCAGGTCGGCCGCGAGCTGGTCGGCCTGATCAACACGCACGGCCCGTACGCGGTCGGCATCTCCGGCGAGGACGCCGGACTGTTCACCGCCACCCGCCGCACCGTCGAGGTCGACGGCGAGCCCACCGACATCGGCCTGGTCGGCGACGTCACCGAGGTGAACCCGGACGCGGTGCTCGACCTGATCGGCGCCGGACGCATCCCCGTGGTGTCGACCATCGCGCCGGACGCCGAAGGCGTGGTGCACAACATCAACGCCGACACCGCCGCCGCGGCGCTGGCCGAGGGCATCGGCGCCGAGAAACTGGTGATGCTCACCGACGTCGAGGGCCTCTACACCGACTGGCCGGACCGGTCCTCGCTCACCTCCAGCATCGATACGACCGCACTGGCCGAGTTGCTCCCCCGCCTCGACGCGGGCATGGTGCCCAAGATGGAAGCCTGCCTGCGCGCCGTGACGGCCGGGGTGCCGACCGCGCATGTCATCGACGGCCGGGTCCCGCACGCCGTGCTGCTGGAACTGTTCACCGGAGAAGGAATCGGAACGATGGTGACTCCCGCCCCGCTCATCCCGAACGGGTCCGGCGCACCGAACGGAACGAAACAATGAGCACAGCTGAACTGCAGAAGCGGTGGTCTGCCGCGCTGATGAACAACTACGGCACACCGAAGGTCGCGCTGGTGCGCGGCGCGGGGGCCGTGGTCTACGACGCGGACGGCAAGCGCTACGTCGACTTCCTCGGCGGCATCGCGGTCAACAGCCTCGGCCACGCCCACCCGGCGATCCTGGAGGCGGTCACCCAGCAGCTCGGCACGCTCGGGCACGTGTCGAACCTGTACGCCAGCGAGCCGGTCATCGAGCTGGCCGAGCGGTTGCTCGCGCACTTCGGCGACGGGGAGGGCCGCGCGTTCTTCTGCAACTCCGGCACCGAGGCGATCGAAGCGGCATTCAAGATCGCCCGGTTGACCGGGCGGCCCAAGATCGTCGCCTGCGAGGAGGCGTTCCACGGCCGCACCATGGGCGCGCTCGCCCTCACCGGGCAGCCGTCCAAGCGGACCCCGTTCGAGCCGATGCCACCCGGCGTCGTGCACGTGCCCTATGGCGACGCCGCGGCGCTGGAAGCCGTGGTCGACGAGGACACCGCCGCGGTGTTCCTGGAGCCGATGATGGGGGAGAGCGGCGTGGTGGTTCCGCCGTTGGACTACCTGGCCAAGGCGCGCCAGATCACCGCGCGCAGCGGGGCGCTGCTGGTGCTCGACGAGGTGCAGACGGGCATCGGACGGACCGGGAAGTTCTACGCCCACCAGTCCGTCGGCATCGTGCCCGACGTCATCACGCTGGCCAAGGGTCTCGGCGGCGGGATGCCGATCGGCGCGGTGCTGGCCAACGGGCGGGCGGCCGAACTGCTCACACCCGGCCTGCACGGCACCACGTTCGGCGGCAACCCGGTCTGTGCGGCGGCGGCGCTCGCGGTGCTGCGGACCATCGACGAGACCGACCTGCTCTCGCACGTCGAGTCGGTGGGCAAGCGGCTCAGCGACGGCATCGAACTGCTGCAGCATCCGCTCATCGATCAGGTGCGCGGTGCGGGCCTGCTGCTGGGCATCGTGCTCACCGACGAGGTGTCCGCGCAGGTCGAGGCGCGGGCACGGGAGGCGGGCTACCTGGTCAACCCGGCCAAGCCCGACGTGATCCGGCTGGCGCCGCCGCTGGTGCTCACCGAGACCCAAGCCGACAATTTCGTCGCCGACCTGCCGGAGATCCTCGACGCCGCGCTGGCGGACGCGAAAGGGGCTGCGACGCAATGACCTCCGTACGGCACTTCCTGCGTGACGACGACGTCAGCCCGGCCGAGCAGGCCGAGATCCTCGCGCTCGCGGCCGAACTCAAGAAAGCACCGTTCGCGCGGCGTCCACTGGACGGCCCGCGCGGCGTCGGCGTGATCTTCGAGAAGAACTCCACCCGCACCCGGTTCTCCTTCGAGATGGGCATCGCCCAGCTCGGCGGGCACGCGGTCGTCGTGGACGGCCGGGACACCCAGCTCGGCCGGGAGGAGACGCTCGGCGACACCGGCCGGGTGCTGTCCCGGTATGTGGACGCCATCGTGTGGCGCACCTTCGAGCAGTCCCGGCTGGACGAGATGGCCGCCACCGCCACGGTGCCGGTGATCAACGCGCTGTCCAACGAGTTCCATCCCTGTCAGGTGCTCGCCGACCTCCAGACGCTCGCCGAGCACAAGGGCGAGCTGACCGGACGCGACCTGGCCTACTTCGGCGACGGCGCGAACAACATGGCGCACTCGCTGTTGCTCGGCGGCGTCACGGCGGGGCTGAACGTGACCATCGCCGCGCCCACCGGGTTCGAGCCGCAGCCGTGGGTGGTGGAGGCCGCGCGCAAGCGGGCCGCCGAGACCGGCGCCACCGTCACGGTGACCGCCGACCCGGTCGCCGCGGCATGGGGCGCCGACGCGCTGGTCACCGACACCTGGACCTCCATGGGACAGGAGAACGACGGCCTGGACCGGGTGGGCCCGTTCCGTCCGTTCCAGCTCAACACCGACTTGCTCGCCCACGCCGAGCCGGACGCGGTCGTGCTGCACTGCCTGCCCGCGCACCGCGGCGAAGAGATCACCGACGAGGTGCTCGACGGGCCGCACAGCGTGGTGTGGGACGAGGCGGAGAACCGCCTGCACGCGCAGAAGGCGTTGCTGGTCTGGCTGCTGGAGCGACGATACGGGGGAGCGGCGTGAGCGGTCATGCCAACAGGCCGCAGCGGAGCCTGATCGGCTCCGCTCGTGCCGGAAGGAGCGGCGTGAGCGTTCAGGCCGGAAGGCGGCAGCGGAGCGTGACCGGCTCCGCTTGTGCCGGAAGGCGCAGCGTGATCGAGGACGTGCGTATCACCCGGCATGGCCCGTGCTCATCTGTGCCCAGCGAGCGAATCGGTCCTCGCCCCGGCCCGCGCTGGACCAGCGAGGTGCGGCGGTGAGCCGGTGTCAGCGCGTGCGCCGCGCGCGGCCGCGTACGACGGTCCCGCGCCCCAGCGAGGCGCGGCCGTGAGCGTCTCGCAGTCGGAATCCGGACGAAGCGGCCCCGCCATCGCCCGCACCCGCGCCGGGCGGCAGTCGCGCATCGTCGAACTGCTGTCGGCGCACGCTGTCCGCAGCCAAACCGAGCTCGCGGCGCTCCTCGCGGCCGAAGGCATCGAAACCACGCAGGCGACATTGTCGCGCGATCTCGACGAACTCGGCGCGGTGAAGCTGCGCGCGGCGGACGGCGGCGCGGGCGTCTATGTGGTCCCCGAGGACGGCAGCCCCGTGCGCGGCGTGACCGGCGGCACCGACCGGTTGTCCAAACTGCTCGGCGACCTACTGGTCTCCACCGACGCCAGCGGCAACATCGCGGTCCTGCGCACCCCACCCGGCGCGGCCCACTACCTGGCCAGCGCCTTGGACCGCGCCGCCCTGCCCTACATCGTCGGCACCATCGCGGGCGACGACACCATCGCCGTCATCGCCCGCGAGCCGCTGACCGGCGCGGAAGTGGCCGCGAAGATCGAACAACTAGCCTGATCGTCACGAACGCGGCAACCGGTCCCGTACCAACACGGGTGACTCGCCGGGATGCTGGAACGCGGCGACGAATGGGCGTGTTTCCTGCCATGGGCAGACGGTCCGCCCGTGCTTCTGAGAGGGTAGAGGGGAGGGTGTCGGCCCAGCTCAGGGTTGGCCCCACCCGATTATGAATGGGCTTGCATCGTCGTGCATAATCATTTGGAGGACGTGCGGGCCGCTGTGGCGGGAAGCCGGTCCGTATCACGCAGACGAGCACCGAACCATCGAGGAGCACACAGAACATGTCCGAGCGCGTCGTACTCGCCTACTCCGGTGGGCTGGACACCTCCGTCGCGATCAGCTGGATCGGCAAGGAGACCGGCGCCGAAGTGGTGGCCGTGGCCATCGACCTCGGCCAGGGCGGCGAGGACATGAACGTGGTGCGCCAGCGCGCCCTGGATTGCGGCGCCGTCGAGGCGATCGTGATCGACGCCCGCGACGAGTTCGCCGACCAGTACTGCCTGCCCACCATCCAGGCCAACGCGCTGTACATGGGTCAGTACCCGTTGGTGTCGGCGATCAGCCGTCCGCTGATCGTCAAGCACCTGGTCGAGGCCGCCAAGTTCCACGGCGCGAGCACCGTCGCGCACGGCTGCACCGGCAAGGGCAACGACCAGGTCCGCTTCGAGGTCGGCATCGGCGCGCTCGCGCCCGACCTCAACGTGATCGCCCCGGTCCGGGACTACGCGTGGACCCGGGAGAAGGCCATCGCCTTCGCGGAGGAGAACTCGCTGCCGATCAACGTCACCAAGAAGTCGCCGTTCTCCATCGACCAGAACGTCTGGGGCCGCGCGGTGGAGACCGGGTTCCTCGAGGACCTGTGGAACGCCCCGACCAAGGACGTCTACGACTACACCTCCGACCCGACGGTGAACTTCGAGGCGCCGGACGAACTGATCATCACCTTCGACAAGGGTGTGCCGGTGGCGATCGACGGCCGCCAGGTCAGCGTGCTGGAAGCGATCGTCGAGCTGAACAAGCGCGCGGGCCGCCAGGGCGTCGGCCGGCTGGACATGGTCGAGGACCGCTTGGTGGGCATCAAGAGCCGGGAGATCTACGAGGCGCCCGGCGCCATCGCGCTGATCACCGCGCACCAGGCGCTGGAGCACGTCACCATCGAGCGCGAGCTGGGCCGCTACAAGCGGCAGGTCGAGCAGCGCTGGGGCGAGCTGGCCTACGACGGCCTGTGGTTCTCTCCGCTCAAGCGCGCCCTGGACGCCTTCGTCCTCGACACGCAGCAGCATGTGTCCGGCGACATCCGGATGGTGCTGCACGGCGGCTCGGCCGTGGTCAACGGCCGCCGCTCGGAGCAGTCGCTCTACGACTTCAACCTGGCCACCTACGACGAGGGCGACACCTTCGACCAGTCCCTGGCCAAGGGCTTCGTTCAGATCCACGGCCTGTCCTCCAAGGTCGCCGCCCGCCGCGACCTGAACCAGAAGTAGGCCACGGGCGTGCCGGTGCCGAAACGCACCGGCACGCCGATGCGTCGTGCGAGGCCGTACTCTCGAATCGGCATACGGAACGCGCTGACCAGGGCCGTGATGCAGCCGTAAGGCAACCTCCGAGCACCTTCGCCCCCGGCGCGAGATGCCGCTCTCGGCAGATGGTGTCGAGCAACCACCGAGCCGCGTCGAGCCGGACCCGCACCACTCGCCCTCGCGCGCCAACGCAACAGCTGGTTCCTCGAGCCAACGGAGCAACCGAGTCGCAAACCAACGCACCAACTGATCCCGCAAGCCAACGCACCAACTGATCTCGCGAATCAACGCACCAACTGATCTCGCGAATCAACGCACCACCCGATTTCGCAAGAATGTGGGCGACTCACCGGGTACGCCCAGAACCCGACGGTCACCCAACGCAGGACCTGAACGTAAAACAGCCCCGTTTCGACTTGTACGGCCTGAAGGCCCGGAGAGGCGGGGATTCTGAAGACGCGGAGAGGCGGACGAGCACATGAGCACGAACCAAGGCGCGCTTTGGGGCGGCCGATTCGCCTCCGGCCCGGCCGAGGCCATGGCCGCGCTGAGCAAGTCGACCCACTTCGACTGGGCGCTGGCCCCCTACGACATCCGCGCCTCGAAGGCGCACGCACGAGTGCTGCACAAGGCCGGGCTGCTGTCGGACGCCGATCTGTCCGGCATGCTGGACGGCCTGGATCGCCTCGCGGCGGACGTCGCGTCCGGCGCGTTCGGTCCCGCCGACTCCGACGAGGACGTGCACGGCGCGCTGGAACGCGGCCTGATCGAACGGGTCGGCCCGGAGCTCGGTGGCCGGTTGCGGGCGGGGCGTTCGCGCAACGACCAGGTGGCGACCCTGTTCCGGATGTGGCTGCGTGACGGCGTGCGCCGGGTGGCCGCGGGCGTGCTCGCGGTGGTCGACGCGCTGGTGGAGCAGGCCGCCGCGCATCCGGACGCGGTCATGCCGGGCAAGACCCACTTGCAGGCGGCGCAGCCGGTGCTGCTGGCCCATCATCTGCTCGCGCACGCCCACCCGCTGCTGCGCGACCTGGACCGGCTGCGTGATTTCGATCGCCGCGCGGCGGTGTCGCCCTACGGTTCCGGTGCGCTGGCGGGTTCCTCGCTCGGACTCGACCCGGAGGCGATCGCGGCGGAGCTGGATTTCGATTCGGCGGCCGCCAACTCGATCGACGCCACCTCGGCGCGGGATTTCGCCGCCGAGGCCGCGTTCGTGCTGGCCATGATCGGCGTCGACCTGAGCCGGATGGCCGAGGAGGTCATTCTCTGGAGCACACCGGAGTTCGGTTACGTCACCCTGGCGGACGCCTGGTCGACGGGGTCGTCGATCATGCCGCAGAAGAAGAATCCGGACGTGTCCGAGCTGACCCGCGGCAAGGCGGGCAGGCTGATCGGCAACCTCACCGGGCTGCTGGCCACGCTCAAGGCGCAACCGCTGGCCTACAACCGTGACCTGCAGGAGGACAAGGAGCCGCTGTTCGACTCGGTCGCGCAGCTCGAACTGCTGCTCCCGGCCATCGCGGGCTTGGTCTCGACCCTGACTTTCCACACCGATCGCATGGCCGAACTCGCACCCGCCGGCTTCACGCTGGCCACCGACATCGCCGAATGGCTGGTCCGCCAGGGTGTTCCGTTCCGGGTCGCGCACGAAGCGGCGGGTGCGTGCGTGCGCGTCGCGGAATCTCGCGGCGTCGGCTTGGACGAGCTCACCGACGAGGAGTTCGCCGCCGTCGACCCGGCGCTGACCGGGAAGGTGCGCGAGGTGCTCACCGTGCAAGGGTCCATCGCGTCGCGGGATGCCCGCGGCGGTACCGCCGGTGTGCAGGTCGCGGCGCAGCTGGCGGAGGTGCGCGAGGCGGCGGCCGCGGCGCGGGCCTGGCTGGACTGAACCAGCCACGATCCGCGAGGCGGGCGGCAGCGGCCGCAGGCCCGGCTCGACCAAAAGTGCCGGTTTCGCGACCGGGTCCGGTGAGTCGGCCTATCCGACGACGGTGATGTCGGCGCCGCTGAACAGCAGGTCACTGCGCTGTCGGGCGCCGACGGCCTCCGCCACCGCTTCGGCCTCCGGCGCCAGCTCGCGCAACTGCCGGAGAAACACCTCGACGGCCAGCGTGGCCATGCTCTTGCCGGGGCAGACATGCCTGCCGAAGCCGAAGGTCAACGGCAACTTCCCGGAGCCGTTCAGCGCCGTGCAGTCGGGGAAGACGGCCGGATCGCGGTTGGCCGCGGCGAACAGCACGAGCAGCGGTCCGGCGGGCAGCCGCGTGCCGCTGGAGAGCACGACCGGCGTCCTGGCTCGGCGCTTCCACGCCACCAGCCCGGGATCCAGTTGCAGGATTTTCGCGGCGACCCGTGTGCCGCCCTCCGGTTCGGTCAGGAGGTTCCACCAGGTCCGGTCCGGATCGCCGAGCAACCGCTGGACGCCTTGCTGGATGCTGCCGCTCACGGTGTGCACTCCGGCGGCGAGCGAGTTCGCCATGGCCGACACCGCGATCCGATGGGAGAGGCCGGCGTCGCGCAACTTGCGCGCGAACCCGGCCGCCTCGCTGCCCCGGCCTTCCCGCACCGCTCTGCCGCTGACCGTGAACAACCACCCCAGCGCGCTCACCGCGTCGGCCAGTTCCCGTCCACGCATCACCCGGCCGAGCAGTCCCGATTGCGCTCCGCTCCACGCGGCCACGTGCGGCCAGTCCGCCGCGGGCAGGCCGACCGCCGCGCCGACGGTCCGGGCGGCGTAACCGATGGAGAGGGCGGTCACGTCCAACGGCGACCCGGCCCGGAAACCCGCGTCGCGCACCGCCTCGTGGAAGTGCTCGGCCATCTGCGCGGCCCGAGCGGGCCGATCCGCCGCGGAAATCGTGAAGTGTCCCTCCGGCCCGGCCATGGTGTTCCACACGCGCTTGTGCAGCCGATCGTCGGCGAGGTTGGCGGTGGCCTTCGCGGGTGGCGGAACCAGATGCCGGACGAAATGCGGTATGGCTCGCGGTGTCGCCGCGATACGCGCGTAACCGACCAGCGGGTCCAGCGAATTCGTATTGGAAATGCCGGGCGTCGTCGCGTCCAGCACCTCACGCACGTCGGCGTACTTCCAGATCATGCGCAGCCCGCAGCGGTGCGCATAGCTCGGCTCCGGCCACTCGTGCAACCGCCGATACCGCTCGTCGCGCTCGGCGTACGGCAACTCGTTGCACGTCACCTCATCGAAGGGAAAATCGGTTACCGCAACGGCCGAGCAACGCATGGCGCGATGGTATCGACGCGTCGGCCGTGGTCGCCGTGCCGTGAATTCCCGGTGCTGGGGAGCGGGCGCGGGAAGGTGATCGCCGACCGGTGCGCGCTCGTGCGGCTGTGGCTACGCTGCGAAAATGACCTTGCTCCTGCTCGCTTTGGCCATCGCTTCCGAGGTGACCGCCACCGTCTCGCTGAAACTGTCCGACGGATTCGCCAAGCTCGTACCGTCCATCGTGGTGGTTGTCGGCTATTGCGCGGCGTTCTTCTTCCTGGCCCAGGCGTTGAAGCGGGGCATGCCGATCGGAGTGGCCTACGGCATCTGGTCGGCGGTCGGCGTCGCCGCGATCGCGGTGATAGGCGTCCTGTTCCTCGAGGAGCGGCTCACCGTCGTCCAGGTCGGCGGCATCGCGCTAGTGATCCTCGGCGTACTCGCCCTGGAACTCGGCGGCGCGCACTAACCCCTCTCCACGCGCACGAGCGGCACATGGTCGCGGCGTTTCGCGAGTAGGTCCCTCGGTGGTGGGTCACTCGATGAAGGTGCGATGGCGACGTCCGGTCAATCCGAGACGCGGACCGCGTATCCCGCGTTCGCGAGGGCGGTGAGCACGTCGTCGCGGTGGTCGCGGCCTCGTGTCTCCAGGGTGAGGGCCACCTCGACCTCGTCGATCGCCAGCCAGGTCCCGGTCCGCGAATGTGCCACGTCGACCACACTGGCGCTCGTCTTCCCGATCACCGCGAGCAGCGCCCCCAGCGCGCCGGGGCGATCGGAAATGGTCACCCGCACGGCCAGATAACGGCCCGCCGCGCTCAGGCCGTGCCCGATCACCCGGGTGAGGAGCAGCGGGTCGATGTTGCCGCCGGACAGGATCGCGCAAACCGGCCCGCGCAAACCGAGTTCCTCCGGCGCGTGACTGGTCAGGGCGGCGACCGCGGCGGCGCCCGCCGGCTCGACGATCAGCTTCGCGCGTTCCAGGCACAGCAGCAACGCCTGCGACAGCGCTTCCTCGTCCACCGTGACGATGCGCGAAACATGCTGCGCCACATGATCGAACGGCACGGTGCCGGGACGCCCGACCGCGATGCCGTCGGCCATCGTCGCCATCCGCTCGACCCGCACCGGGCGGCCCGCCGCCAGCGAGGCGGGCCAGGCGGCGGCTTCCGCCGCTTGCACCCCGATGACGCGCACGTCCGGCGCCAGCTGCCGCAGCGCGAGCGCGACTCCGGCCAACAGGCCGCCGCCGCCGGTGGGCACGAGCACCGTGCCCACCTGGGGCAACTGCTCCGCGATCTCCGTGCCGACGGTGGCCTGACCGGCCACGATATCGGGATGGTCGAACGGGTGGATCAGCGTCGCGCCGGACCGGTCGGCGAAATCCAGGGCGGCGTCCAGTGATTCGTCGATGGTCTCGCCGACCTGGCGGACCTGCGCGCCGTACGCCTTGGTCGCCATCAGTTTCGGCAGCGACGCCCCGACCGGCATGAACACCGTCGACGCGATGCCGAGCGACGACGCCGACCACGCCACGCCCTGCGCATGGTTACCGGCGCTCGCGGCCACGACGCCGCGCTCGCGCGCCTCCCGCGGCAGATTCGCGATCCGGTTGTAGGCGCCGCGCGGTTTGAACGAACCGGTGCGCTGCAAGTTCTCGCACTTCAACCACACCTCGGCGCCCACGCGTTCGGACAGCACCCGCGAGGCCAGCAGCGGCGTGCGCCGGATCACGGGGGCGAGCAGCCGCCCGGCCGCCTCGATCCGGGCTATGTCGACCGATTCCATACCGCCATGCTGCCACTCGGGCGGGCGAGGTCAGGCCGCTCTGGCGAGGTTGTGGGCCAGCGCGCCCAACCGGGCCAGGCGCGCGTCGCCGAGCGGTGTGATCCTGCTGCCGAGGCGATTGGTGACGAAGCCGAGCGACATCCCGGTCACCGGGTCGGCGAAACCGCCGGAGCCGCCGAGGCCGAAATGGCCGAAGGCCGAGACCGGTTCGGCCTTGGACGGCTTCATCGGCACGCCGTGGTAACCGAGGGCCCAAGGGATGCGGAAGGCCAGCACGTAGTCCGGGGTGAACACTTGCCGCCGGGTCATCTGCTCGATGGTGTCCGGGCTCAGCAGCCGGTGGCCGTCCAGCTGCCCGCCGTTGGCGAGCGCGCCGTACACGCGGGCCAGCGCACGGGCGGAGAAGACGCCGTTGAGGCCGGGCATCACCGAGTCGTACAGGCGTGGGTCGGCCACCAGCTCGGCGAATCCCACCGGGGTGGTGTCGGCGGCGGCCGCGAAACGGGTCCGGGCGAGCAGTCGCGAGCTACGCTCCCAGCTCATGCCCGCCACCGTCAGGCGCGGGAAATTGGTGGCGATACGCCCGCGCTCGGACGCCGGGACCCGGAACCAGAGGTCCTCGGCCGCGAGCGGTTCCGCGATCTCGGTGCGCAGCACATCGGTGAATTCCGCTCCGGTCACCCGCCGCACCAGCTCCGCGGTGAGGTGCCCGTAGGTGATGCCGTGGTAGCCGCTGGTCACCTTGTGCCGTGGATCGGGCGCGGCGGCCGCGAGCGCCGCGGTGACCGCGGCGTCGTCGAAGAATCGCTCGACGGGGCCGGGCAGCAGCCCGCGCAGCCGGTGCAGCCCGGCCCGGTGGGTCAGCATCGCCCGCACACTGATGCGGTCCTTGCCCGCCGCCGCGAACTCCGGCCAGTATGTCGCGACCGGCTCGTCGTAGTCGATCAGGCCGCGCTCGGCCAAACGATGCACCAATGTGCTGGCGATCCCCTTGCCGGTGGAGTAGGCCATCGCGATCGTGTCGTGCGCCCACGGGATGTCGGGATGCGCATATCCGGCCCAGACGTCGACCACCGGCTCGCCGTGCAGGTAGACCGCCAGCGCGCCGCCGCCGTCGGACGGACGCCGGAACAGCCGGTCGAACTCCGCCACCAGGCGCGCGAAACGACGATCTACGAACTGTCCTGCCGAAACTGTCATCGAAACCTGTGCCTGTCTTTCAGCGTCTGCGGCGTCGCGAACAATCCCATGCTAGGTGTCTCGTTTCGCTCGAGACCGGTGGCCGGGACGCGCACCCACCACCCGACCGGTCGGTACTGTGAGAAGACGTTTCCTGACCGTCACACGGGTGACCGGGGACGCAACACGCTGCCCCTAGCGTGTTGCCATGCCCCCGAGACGACGTTCGGCGCTGCTCGCGAGGTTGGTCGTCGACACACCCGGCCGCCCGCAGATCATCCTCGGCGAACTGCGCCGGGTGATCCTCGACGGGGCGGTGCCGCCCCGCACCGTCATCCCGCTGCGCGAGGTGGCGGAACTGTTCGGCGTGAGCCATATTCCGGTGCGCGAGGCGCTCAAGACGCTGATCGGGGAGGGACTGGTCACCCACGAGCCGCACGCGGGATACACGGTGGCGCAACTGACCGCCGCCGAGTTGCGCGAGATGTACATCGTGCGGCAGACCTTGGAGACGGCCTCGCTCGCCGCGGCCGCCATGAACCACTCCGCCGCCGACCGCGCCGAACTGCTGGATGTGAACGAGGCCCTGGAACAGGCGATTCGCGACGACGACCCGGCCGCCTACCACCGTGGGTCGCGCACCTTCCATGTGGCGCTGACCCGGCCCTCACGCATGTTCCGACTGCTGCACATGCTCGAAGCGGCATGGAACGTCACCGAGCCGGTGCAGTCGATGGTGCACATCGGCCGGGCCGACCGAGTGCGGCTGCACACCGACCACGCGTTGATGCTGGACGCGTTCCTGGCCCGGGATGTCGAGCGCCTGCTGCTCGTCGCCGAACATCACCATCGCAGGCTGGAGTCCGTGATCGCGACCTTGCCCACCGATACCGGTCTGCTCGCGCCGGAAGATATATCTGCCGCGCAATAGCCGGGCAATAACCGCGCAATGGACGGGCAATAGCAGATTCCTACCGTCGTTTCGATCACAGTTTCACCCTTCGGATGGGAAGCGCCATGACCGAAACCATCGCCGCGGCACCCGCCCCCGAGCGGATCGCCCCCGCCGGCTACGACCCACGGCTGACCAACGACGATCTCGCGCCGCTGCGCAAGCAGAACTGGGGCTCTTACAACATCTTCGCGTTCTGGATGTCGGACGTGCACAGCGTCGGTGGCTATGTCACCGCGGGCAGCTTGTTCGCGCTCGGCTTGGCCAGCTGGCAGGTACTGGTGGCCCTGCTGATCGGGATCACCCTGGTGTATTTCTTCTGCAATCTGGTCGCCAAGCCGAGTCAGATGACCGGCGTGCCGTACCCGGTCATCTGCCGCAGTGCGTTCGGCGTGCTCGGCGCCAATATCCCCGCGATCATCCGCGGGCTGATCGCGGTGGCCTGGTACGGCATTCAGACGTTTCTCGCTTCGGCGGCACTGGATGTCGTATTGGTGAAGTTGTTTCCGTCCCTCGGGCCCTACGCGGTGGCAGGCGACTATGGGTTCCTCGGTCTGTCGCTGCTCGGCTGGGGTAGCTATTTGACGCTGTGGGTGGTGCAGGCCTGTGTCTTCTGGCAGGGCATGGAGTCCATTCGCCGGTTCATCGACTTCTGCGGGCCCGCGGTGTACGTGGTGATGTTCCTGTTGTGCGGTTACCTGATCGCGAAGGCCGGCTGGGGCGCGATCGATCTGAACCTGGGCGCGGTGCGGTACACCGGATGGGACTCGGTGCCGGTGATGCTGGGCGCCATCGCGCTCGTGGTCTCCTACTTCTCCGGGCCGATGTTGAATTTCGGCGACTTCTCCCGGTACGGCAAGTCCTTCGCCGTGGTGCGCCGGGGCAACCTGCTCGGTCTCCCGCTGAACTTCCTGCTGTTCTCGTTGCTGGTGGTGATCACCGCCTCGCTGACGGTGCCGGTCTACGGCGAGCTGATCACCGACCCGGTCGCCACGGTGGCGCGCATCGACAGCACCTTCGCGATCGTGCTCGGCGCACTGACCTTCACTGTCGCCACCATCGGCATCAACATCGTCGCGAACTTCATCTCGCCGGCCTTCGACTTCTCGCACGTGAGTCCGCAGCGCGTCAGCTGGCGCGCGGGCGGCATGATCGCCGCGGTGGGCTCGGTGCTGATCACGCCGTGGAATCTCTACAACAACCCGGAGGTCATCCACTACACGCTGGAGGTGCTCGGCGCCTTCATCGGCCCTCTGTTCGGGGTGCTCATCGCCGACTACTACCTGGTGCGCAAGCAACGCGTGGCGGTGGACGACCTGTTCACGATGTCCAGCAGCGGACGCTATTGGTATCGCGGCGGATACCACCCGGCCGCGGTGATCGCGACGGTCGTCGGCGCGCTGGTCGCGGTGATCCCGGTGCTGGCCAAGGACGTCACCGGTATGTACACCGCGGCCCAGTACAGCTGGTTCGTCGGTTGCGGCCTGGGCTTCGTGGCCTACTACGTCCTGGCCACGCGCACCCGGCCTGCGGTGCGGGAGAGCGCGGCCTGATGCGTATTCGCGTGGTCAACCCCAATACCTCCCGGGCGATGACCGACACGATCGAGCAGTGTGCCAGGGCCGTCGCTGGTCCTGGCACCCTGCTCGACGCGGTGACCTCGGAGATGGGACCGGCCTCGATCGAAAGTCACTACGACGAAGCGCTCAGCGTTCCCGGCCTGCTCGCCGCGATCCGGCGCGGGGAGGCCGAGGGGGTCGACGGCTACGTGCTGGCCTGCTTCGGCGACCCCGGTCTCGACGCCGCGCGCGAGTTGGCCGGGGGACCGGTGATCGGGATCGCCGAAGCCGCCATGCGTACCGCCGCTCATCTCGGTCGCGGGTTCAGCGTGGTCACCACCCTGGGCCGGACCGTCGGCCGGGCGGCCGATCTGGCGGAGCGCTACGGGATGCGGCGCTTCTGCCGCGGTATCCACGCCTGTGAGATTCCCGTGCTCGCCCTCGACAGCGATCCGGACGCGCGCAAGATCGTCATCGAAGCGTGCAGGGAAGCGGTCGAGGCGGACCGGTCCGATGCGATCGTTCTGGGCTGCGCGGGGATGGCCGATCTGTCCGCGCAGGTGCGCGCCGAGGTCGGCGTGCCGGTGGTGGACGGTGTGGCGGCGGCGACCCTGACCGTCCAATCGCTGCTCACGCTCGGTCTGCGCAAGTCCGGAAGGGGCGAATTCGCCGCGCCGCCGCCGAAGCCGTACACCGGCGCGCTGCGATCGTTCGGCGCCTGAGCGAGGCTCAGGCGGCTACCGCGATGGCGAGCTTGCGCAGTTCGGCGTCCGGGTCGGCGACGTCGACCACCAGGCGTGTGACATCGGCGTTCGCCAAGTCGATACGGATGGCGTGCCCGTCGAAGCGTGTGTCCCAGAATTCCTTGCGGCCCTTGCCGCGGAAAGTCCCGGCTGCGATCACGCCGGGGAAGAAGGCGCCGGGCGCGCGCACCCACGGCGGGCGGCGGTCGACTCCAGCCAGGCCGAGCGCGGTGATGTCGGACAAATCGAAGGTCAGGTGGTCGCGCAGCGCCAGCACTTGATGTGCGCCGAGCACGTGCACCGTCACCCTCGTTCCGGTGACCTCGAATTCGACCATCACACACCTCACTTCACCGAGAACTCGTACAACGTCAACGATGCAGAACGGTCCTGGCCGCAGCCTGTGCCGTTCCTATGAGTTCTCTCAGGTTGGCTTCATTGTGTTACACGGATATGCGCATTCGATCATGTGACCTCTCCGGCGACCGCAGCGGCGAGCGCGCCTGTCCAGCCGTACTACAGCCGGGAAGGGAAGCCGTCGCGACCTTGCGGGCTGGATCGAGGCAGCGGTGGAGCCGATGATGCGATTCGCTGCCTCGGGCCAGGGCGAGAGACCGCGGCGATCAGGGTGCGATAGGCCGCGTGACGTGCGCGTGCTCCGCGACGTCGAGCACACCCGCCAGCCACGGCGTGTAGGCATCCGGATTGTCGGCCAAGGCGTCGCGTAATGCGTCCGGTTGGATCCAGGCGAAGTCGGCGACTTCGGCCGGGTCCGGCCGAGGCGCGCCGATGTCCAGGCGCCCGATCAGCACGTGATCCCATTCGGACTCCACGCGGCCGGTGCGCAGGTCCGCCGCGTGATAGCGGTAGATCCCGGCCTCGGTGAGCGCGATCGTCAGGCCCATCTCCTCGGTCAGGCGCAGCCCCGCCGCGGTTGCGACGGGTTCGCCCGGGGCGGGGTGGCCGCAGCAGGTATTGGCCCACAGCGACGGGAACCTGGTCTTGACCGCCGCACGCTGCTGCAAGAGCACCCGGCCCGCCGAGTCGAACAGCAAGACGGAGAACGCGCGGTGCAGTCGCCCCGGGGCCTGGTGGGCCTCAGCGACCGAGCACGCGCCGACCGCGCGGCCCGCGTCGTCGACGAGCTCGACGGGCAGGGCCTCGCGGTCGGTGTACGGCGGGACGAAGGTGTCGGTCACCTGCCCACCTTATCGGCGGCGATGAGCAGGTAGTGGAAGCTGCCCTCCCGGTACGCGGTCAGGAACGGCTTCTCGACACCCGTGGCGAGCTCGGATTTCGTGCGCAGCTCCCAGTACGGGATCGTCGCGGCGGTGAGTTCGGTCACGGCGATGGGCACGAGGTCGTTCTCGGCCATGGCGCGGAAGTACTCGCTGCGCGGATGGATCATGCAGCCGTAGTGTGCGTCGATCCAGCTCACCGAGGACGAGCGACCGCCGGTCACGTCGTTGGAGCACCCGGTGATGCATACGTAGCGCCCGCCCGGCTCCAAGAGGCGGGAGAACTCGCGGAACAGATCGAACAGGTCCACGTACATGGTGGTCTCGTTGGTCCAGATTCCGCGCATGGAGCCGCTCTCGAATCCGGTGTCCAGCATGTTGCGGAAGTGGAAGCGCACCTTGTCCGCGACGCCGCGGTGGACGGCCTGGTCGTTGGCGAAGCCGACCTGGTACTCGGAGATGGTGACGCCGTCGACCTGGCAGCCGAAGCGCTGGTTGGCCATGAAACTGGTGCCGCCACGACCGGAGCCGCCGTCCATCAGCCGGTCGCCGGGACGGATGTCGCCGAGGTGGTCGAGCAGGAAATCGGCCTGCGCGGTCTCCAGCCGGTGCAACTCGGTGACGATGCGCTCCTCGCGAGTGTCCTCCGGGCTGGTCAGCACGGACAGGTCCGGGTCGCCGATGCCGTAGTGGTGGTGATAGAGCCCGTCGACCTCACCGAGTTTGGTGTTGACCCGGTCGTCGTTCGGGTTGTTGTTCCAGTACGCGGCGACGGATTTCTGGTAGCTGGTACGCAGAACGGTCCCGGTCTCCGGGTTGAGCATGGTCATGCGCGATCATCCTCTCTCGGTGCGGTACTGCTTCATTGCTCACTTGCGGGGAGCTTCAGTGCGGGTCGCGATAGCGTTTGCTGTCCGCGTGCCAGGCTCGGTTGCCTCCCATCCAGGCCCACAGGCCCGTGAGGAAGCGGCGTAATTCCGGTGAACCCAGCGCGGCCAAAGGGGCCGCCTCTCGTTCGAACCGGTGCACCAGTTCGTCGTGCACCTCGGCGGTGCGCAGCACCGCCTCGCGGCGCGAGCAGCGCTCCTCGGCGGCCAGGACGGTCGGAAGATTGAACTCCCTGCCGTTGGAGAGGTCCTCCCGCGCCATCGAGTACAGGTCGTTGACCATCTGGCTGGCCAGTGCCGCCGTGGTGACCACACGGCGGACCGCGGGGTCGGTGTATTCCGCGGCCTGCAATTCATAGCCGCCGACCACGTCGGTCGGCGCCATGCACGGCAGGAAACTGTGCGGTTGCCGGTTGGTGAGGTACTCCCAGACCGGTGGCATCCGCCCCGCGGCCCGCCACCCCGCTTCCGCACCGAGCGCGATGAACCAGCCCGCGATCTCGGTGCGCAGCCGGGCCAGTTGCGCCGGACGCGCGTAACGGGCGAGGTGCTCGAAAGACGTGCGGAAAGCGCGCAGGATCGGGTCGGCGTCGAGGGCCGCCTCGAGCTGCGCGACGTAGCGCGCGGGAAGGTGCACCGGGTCCATGGCGGCGGCCGCCAATTCGAGCCGGGGACCCAGCTCCGCCTCGGCGCTGGAGGGGGTGCCGTCCGGAGCCCGGTCGTCGGCGTCCTCCTCGCAGTAGTAGTCGTCCACGGACCATTCCGAGACCGCGCATTTCGCCGCCGCCAGCAGCAGGTCGGCGTTGTCGCAGTCCGGGTGGGCGAGCATGATCAACCGGCCGAAGTCGGCGTCGCGTAATTCGTCCAGCCGGCCTTCGTACAACCCGATGTCCCTGGCCCAGTCGACGATGCCGGTGTTGACGGCTTCGGCGAGCGCCGGATCGTCACGCAGCGGCGGCGGGCAGTACAGCGGCGGGATCGGATCGGCGCGATCGGGATGCGCCGTGCCCGTTCCGGCCGACCCCGCCGCATCCCCCGCGCCGTCCGATTCGGTTCGGCGAAGCGGTGTGGGCTCGGCCGTGCGTGGCAGTGTGGCGAGGCCGTGGATTCCCGATAAGGCCGACGCCGTGCCGAGTCCGGTGGGTGCCGCGGGGATGCGTGGCGCTGTCGGCGACTGCGTTCGCCCCGCCGCCGGAATCGGCACTTGTGCGCTGCCGAAGGTCGGCGGAGGAGTGCTGGTGCCGCCGATGGCGGGGGAGGGTGTCGCGGCGGTGGACGTGGTTCCACGATCCGGAAGCAGTAGTGCCGCCGCGCCCAGCCCGGAGGGACCGAGCAACCGGCGGCTGGGCTTCCCGCCCTCCGGTGCACCCGGGATCGAAAGACCGTACGAAGCAGGTGCTTTCGTTGCGAACAGTTCGGCCGGAGCGGACGTCCGGGTGTTGGTGAGTAGCGCGACGACGGCGGCAGCCACCTCATCGGTGGCATGCGCCGCCCCGGCGCGGGAGAGCACCGACATGCCCATCCCCCCGGTCAGTCGGCTTGCCGGGCGACCGAGACGTTGTCGAGCACGCCGAGGGCATCCGGCACCAGCACCGCCGCCGAGTAGTAGCAGCTGATCAGGTAGGAGATGATCGACTGGTCATCGATGCCCTTGAAGCGCACGTTCAGGCTCGGCTCGTATTCGTCCGGAATCCCGGTCTGGTGCAGCCCGATCACGCCCTGATCCTTTTCGCCGGTGCGCATGGCCAGGATCGAGGTGGTCTGGGTGTCGCTGATCGGGATCTTGCCGCACGGGAAGATCGGTACGCCACGCCATGCGGGGACACGGTGCCCGTCCACCTCGATCGGATCCGGGTAGATCCCGCGCTTGGTGCATTCGCGTCCGAACGCGGCGATGGCCTTCGGGTGAGCGAGGAACAATTTCGTGCTGCGGCGCATGCTGAGCAGTTCGTCGAAGTCGTCCGGAGTGGGCGAGCCGGACTCGGTGTAGATGCGCTGTTTCAGATCGCAGTTGTGCAGCAGACCGAAATCGGGATTGTTGACCAGGTCGTATTCGCGCCGTTCATACAGAGCTTCGATGGTCAGGCGCAGTTGCTGCTCGACCTGGTTCATCGGGTCGTTGAACAGGTCGGCGACCCGGGTGTGCACCCGCAGCACGCTCTGCGCGAGGCTGAGTTCGTATTGGCGCGGTGCGGCGTCGTAGTCGACGAAGGTGCCTTCCAGCAACGGTTCGCCTGCGTGGCCCGAGGAGATCGTGATATCGGCCTCGCCCTTGTTGTTCTGCGGACGACTGGGTGCGGCGGCGACGCGGTCGAGTTGCTCTCGCAGCGCCGGAGTGTTGTCGATGAACTCCGTCAGCGATTGCCGCGGGAGGACCAGGACGGTCGTGCGCGTGACCGTCTTGATGGTGACCGGCCAGATCGCCGACGGCTCGGTGAATATGGTGTCGCCGAAGAAATCGCCGCCGCCCAGGATGCCGAGCTTCGTCTGCTCGCCGTATTCACCCGATCCGATCTTGCTCAATTTGCCGTGCACGATCAGCAGCACCTGATCCATGGGATTGCCGAATTCCGCTACGACGGTGCCGGGTTCGAGATCGCGTTGTTCGAAACGATCCGCGAGGCCGCGCAGGACTTCCTCGTCGTCGAATCCGCGCAGTGCCGGAAGCTCCTGCAATTCCAGCGGAATCACCCGCGCGGTGGAACCGTCGATGACGAATTCCACCTCGCCGTTGCCCACGGTGTGGGTCAGGCGGCGATTCACCCGGTACACGCCGCCGTTGACCTGCGTCCACGGCAGCGCGCGAGTGAGCCACCGAGAACTGATGCCCTGCATCTGCGGTTCGGATTTGGTGGTGTGCGCGAGCAACCCCGCTGTGCTGGTGCTCAGGCTCTTGCGCACGTTGTTTTCCGTTTGGACTGGCATTTCAATGGTCATGCGTGGTCCTCACCTCGAGACGGCCACCGGGACATGGTGACGGGTTGTGAAGCAGAGTGGATTGAGGGTCGCCGATAGTTCAGAGTCGCTGGGTGTTCACATCAAACAGCAGCGGGCATGCCCGCACAGAGCTCATCGAACGAAATTGCCTACGCGCCATGGCGTTCCAGACACGATTGATGGTAGACGCCGAAAGCGGCTGAGCACAGGAAAATTTCGAAGATCGTCTCGTGGCCCGGCGGATGGTCACGACACGCGGTCGATTCCGGAAACGGCGGGTGGCATCGCCGGGTCGTCTTCGGATTGCGTTCTGGTCGCGAAGGATTAGCTGTCGCCGGGCGCTCACTCGCGCCCGGCGCTGTTCGGTGCTCCTCGTGCGTTCACCGCGACCGGAAGCCGCGCCGATCTACCGGAACCGGCTCCGCCGCTCCGATACCCGCCGACGCCGCCGCGACGGGCATGCTGTGTTCCGTGCCGGGTCCCCTACGCTGAGTCGAGCGGACTCCGTGCCGTGCTTCCGATCGGAGACCCGACCGTGTCTCGTCCTGGATCCGGTGCGCGGGGTGGGGCGGTCGACGTCGGAAGGGCTGTTCGGCTCCTCGGTGCCGCAGCGGCGACCGCGAGGTACTCGAGCCGATGGATGGACGCCGCGGAGGCCGACCGCGGCACCCCGGCATGTGACGTGTCACAGCGGACACATAATGGACAGATGGTGTGGGAAGCTCGTCTGAACACCTCGCGGTGTGTGATGCGGGTCACGTTCTAGGGTAGGGCCAGGAGCGATGGTGAAGTTGAATGCGAAGGTTGTGATGGGCTCGGTGCAGCGGTTGATGGCGACCGCGCAGAACGGCCTGGAGGTCATCCGCTTCGGCGGGCTGACCCATGACGTCGCGTCCTCGCCGTTCGAGGTGGTGGAACGCAGACGCATGTACCGGCTGCGCCATTACTTCCCCGACGACGCGACCCCGGGGCGTCCGGTGGCCTTGCTGGTCCCGCCGCTGATGGTCAACGCCGACATCTGGGACGTGAACGCCGAGGACGGCGCCGTGGGGATCCTGCACCGCGGCGGCGTCGACTGCTGGGTGGTGGACTTCGGCTCGCCGGCGAGCGAGGAGGGCGGCTGGCAGCGCGACCTCGCCGACCACGTGCTGGCCGTCAACAGCGCCATCGACACCGTCAACGAGGCCACCGGCTCCGGCGTGCACCTGATGGGCTACTCGCAGGGCGGCATGTTCGCCTATCAGACCGCCGCCTACCGCTACGGCAAGGGCGTGGACAGCATCGTCACCTTCGGCAGCCCGGTCGACATCGTCGCGGGCATGCCGTTCGGCCTGCCCTACGGCATGGTCTCCGACGTCGCGGACTTCCTGGCCGACCACGTGGTCACCCGGCTGCCGATCACCGACTCGATGGTGCGGATCGGCTTCCAGCTGCTCGACCCGGTGAAGACGGCCAAGTCCAGGATCGATTTCCTGCGTCAGTTGCACGACCGGGAAGCGCTGCTGCCGAAGGAGCGGCAGCGTCGCTTCCTCAACAGCGATGGCTGGGTCGGTTACGCCGGACCGGCCGCGGCGGACCTGCTCAAGCAATTCGTCGCGCACAACCGGCTGATGGTCGGCGGTTTCGTCATCCGCGACCACCCGATCTCGCTGGCCGAGCTGAAGTGCCCGATCCTGGCGTTCGTCGGCGAGGTCGACGACATCGGACAACCCGCCGCGGTGCGCGGCATCGTGCGGGCCGCGCCGAACGCGGAGGTCTACGAAGCGACGCTGGTCGCGGGCCACTTCGGCTTGGTGGCCGGAAGCATGGCCACCAACCACACCTGGCCGCTGGTGCGGCAGTGGGTCGAATGGATGAACGGCGACAAACCGCTGCCCGCGGAGATCGTGCCGATGGCCGAGCACGTGGCGAGCAATCGCCCTCGGTCGGCGGCGACCCGGGTGGTGCACACGGCCGCCACACTGGCGGAGGCGGGCACCGGGGTGGGCAAGGCGCTCGAGGGCATCGCGAACAACACCGTACGGGGTTCGATCGAACTGGCAGGCGAAGCGGCGCGGGCGCTGCCCAGGCTGACCCGTCTGGGCATGATCCAGCCGCACACCCGGATATCGCTCGGCCGATTGCTCGCCGAGCAGGCCCGGCGCGCGCCGCAGCGGGACCTGTTCTTGTTCGACGACCGCGTGCACACCAACGCGGCGGTCAACGAGCGCATCGACAACGTGGTGCGCGGACTGATCTCCGTCGGCGTGCGCCCCGCCATGCGGGTCGGCGTGGTGATGGAGACCCGGCCCAGCGCGCTGGCCTCCGTCGCGGCGCTGTCGCGGCTGGGCGCGGTGGCGGTCCTGCTGGCCCCGAACAGCGAATTGAGCCGTGCGATCGAGCTGACCGGCGTGGAGACGCTGATCTCCGATCCGGAGAACCTGCGACAGGCCGCCGCGACCGGCGCCAAGGTGCTGGTACTCGGTGGTGGCGACACGCGCGAGCTGGCGCTGCCCGTGAGCGACCGCTTGATCGACCTGGAACAGATCGATCCGGCGCGGGTGCACGTGCCCGCGTGGTACCGGCCCGACCCCGGCCTCGCTCGCGAGCTGGCGTTCGTGCTCGTCACCGGCACCGGCGAGCGGCTGGAGACCAAGTACATCAGTAACCATCGCTGGGCGCTGTCCGCGTTCGGCACCGCGACCACGGCCGATCTCAACCGCAGGGACACCGTGTACTGCCTCGCGCCGCTGCACCATTCGTCCGGGCTGCTGGTCAGTCTCGGCGGGGCGGTCGCGGGCGGGAGCCGGATCGCGCTGGCCCGGTCGCTGGACCCGGAGCGCTTCGCTGAGGAGGTACACCGCTACGGCGTCACCGTGGTCACCTACACCTGGACCATGTTGCGTGACATTCTCGACGCCGAGGTGTTCCCGACCGGTCATCGCCACCCGATCCGGCTGTTCATCGGCTCCGGTATGCCCGCCGGACTGTGGCGGCGCACCGTCGAGCAGTTCGAACCGGCCCGTGTGCTGGAGTTCTACGCCTCGATCGAGGGCGACGTGGTGCTGGCGAATGTGGCCGGGGTGAAGCGCGGCTGCAAAGGCAGGCCGGTCCCCGGCACCGCGAAGGTGGAGCTGGTCGCGTTCGACCCGCTGACCGAACGCATCCTGGTCGACGGATCCGGCTTCGCCCGCCGCTGCGCGGACAACGAGGTGGGCCTGCTGATCGGCAAAGCGTCCGACGGCGTCGACCTCTCCGCGGGCGGCCTGCGCGGCGTCTTCGCGGCGGGCGACTCATGGATGCCGACGGAGAATCTGTTCCGCCGCGACAGTGACGGCGACTACTGGCTGATCGACCGCACCGACACGGTGATCCACACCCGGCGCGGGCCGGTCTTCGGCCAGCCGATGGTCGACGTGCTCAACGACGTCACCGCCGTCGACATGGAAGTCGCCTACGGGCTCAACGTCGGCGACCACTGCATAGCGGTGGCCGCGGTGACCGTGCGCAAAGGCTTCCGCCTGGACCCCGAGGACATCACCGAGGCGTTGCGGGTACTGGATCCGGATCAGCGCCCCGACGTGGTGTACGTGGTGGACGACATCCCGCGCAGCCCGTCGTTCCGTCCGTCGTCCCGCGCGGTGCAAGCGGCCGGTCGGCCGGAGCCGGGACCGGACACCTGGTGGTACAACCGGGCTTCGGATGCCTACGAGATCCTCACCGAGGACCAGGCGCGCACGCTGTTCGGCGACTGACCGCGATTCACGTTGCCGAAGCGCCTGATTCACCGACCGATGGCATAGTGAGTGCCTGTGAGAACGAGCCTCATCTACCGCAACGGGACCGTCTACGAGGTTCTGATGCGCGGGTTGTACGGCAGGCACTACACGGCTCGGTATCGCGCGATCGCGGAGCTCGTGCCTGCGGGTGCGAGCGTGGTCGATCTGTGCTGCGGGCCCGCGACGCTCTACACCCGCTACTTGCGCCACAAGTCGGTCGACTACACGGGGCTCGATCTGAACGAGCGTTTCGTCGCGCGCGTGAACGAAGCCGGCGGTCGGGGCAGAGTGTGGAACCTGCGTTCCGGCGACGCGCTGCCCGAGGCCGATTACGTCATCATGCAGGCCAGCCTCTATCACTTCCTGCCCGAGCCGCGCCCCCTCCTCGATCGGATGCTCACGGCGGCCACCGCACAGGTCATCGTCGCCGAGCCCGTCCGCAACTTGGCGACCAGCGACAACCCGGTCCTCGCCACGATCGGCAAACGGTTCACCGACGCGGGCGACGGCGAGCAGGCGCACCGCTTCACCGAGCAGACGCTGGACGAGCTCTTCACGGCGTACGGCCCACGGGTGGCCCGCCGGTCACTGATCGCGGGCGGCCGGGAGAAGCTCTACGTGCTCACCGCGTGATCAGACGGTGAACGCGGTGACCGCGTCCACCACCCGGGCCACCTGCGCGTCGGTGAGATCCGGCCAGAGCGGCAGGCGCACGACGGTCGCGGAGAACTCGGCGCTGCGGGCGCACGCGCGCGGCGTGCGGCCGAGCTTGAAGCCGGCCGGGCTGGAATCCAGCGGAATGTAGTGGAACGGCGCGGAGATGCCCTGTGCGGCCAGATGTGCGATGAGGTCGTCGCGGCGGCGCTCGGTCGGGGTGCGCAGGTAGTACAGGTGCGCGGTGTGCTCGCGATCGGAGGGCACCGACATCAGGCGCACGTCGTTGCGCTGGGCCCAGTCCGGCAGGGCGGCGGCGTAGGCGTCCCACACCCGGTGGCGTCCGGCCTGGATGGCGTCGAACTCGTCCAGCTGCGCGTCCAGCACCGCAGCGTTCAGCTCGCTCGGCAAGTAGCTGGAACCGATGTCCTGCCAGGAGTACTTGTCCACGGCTCCGCGCAGGAACCGGGCCCGGTCGGTGCCCTTCTCCCGGATGATCTCGGCGCGGGCCATCAGGATCTCGTCGGTGAGCAGCAGCGCGCCGCCCTCGCCGCAGTGCACGTTCTTGGTGTCGTGGAAGCTGAGCGTGCCCATCGTGCCGATGGTGCCGAGCTTCCTGCCGCGCCAGGTGCCGCCGAGCCCGTGCGCGTTGTCCTCCACGACGGCGATGCCGTGCGCGTTGGCCAGCTCCAGCAGTCCGGCCATGTCGGCGGCGACGCCGCCGTAGTGGATGACCACCACGGCCTTCGTGCGCTCGGTGAGCACGGCCGCCACCGACTCCGGATCGAGGTTGCCGGTGGCCGGATCGATATCGGCGAAGACACAGGTCGCTCCGCGCAGCGCCATCGAGGTGGCGGTGGAGGTGAAGGCGAAACTGGGCACGATCACTTCGTCGTCGGGGCCCAGCTCCAGCAGCAGGCCCGCCATTTCCAGCGCGGACGTGCAGGAGGTGGTGAGCAGGGCGTGCGGTGCGCCCGTGATCGCCTTCAGCTTCGCGGTGGCCGACGCGGTGAACTGTCCGTCGCCATGGCTGTGGTCGGAGGCCAGCACGGCCTCCAGATTCGCTAGTTCCCGGCGCGCCCGGTACGGACGGCTGAAGATGACGCGGTCAGTGCTCAACCCGGTCGGTCCCCCTGCTGGCGGTGGTGGCGGTCGGTGGCGAAATGTCGGCCGGACGCGGCGTCGGCGTCTCGACGGTGAGATAGAGGGGTTTGCCCACCAGGATGTGCAACGCGACGCCCAGGTACTCGGCGATGAGCCCGAGCGAGAACAGCACGGCGCCGGAGCACAGCAGTAGCACTACGATGGTGGAGGCCCAGCCTTCGGGCGCCCAGCCGTCCGTGGTCAGCGCTTCGAACACGACGATCGCGGCTATCACGCCGCCGGCCAGCGCCAGGGTGACGCCGAGCAGGCTGACCAACCGCAGTCCGCGCGTGCCGCTGCACAGCACCATCTTCCAGAACAGGGAGAACAGGCGGCGGTAGTTGTACCCGGACTCCTCCCTGCCTTCGGCGCGCAGCACCACCGGCGCCTGCGCGACGGCGCCGACCACCCAGGTCAGCGCGACGTCCAGGTAGACGCCGTTGGAGGCGACCTCGGCGAGCTGCCTGCCGATGTCCCCGCGGATCAGCCGGTAGCTCTCGAACCGGGTGGAATCCGGGAACGCGAACAGCGTCGCGAGGACCAGCTTGGCTCCGCGCGAGGTCAGATTGCGCAGAAATCCGTGCGGCCTGGTGTTGCTGGGCTTGGAATAGACGAGATCGGCGCGCTGTGCCAGCGCCGTGTCCACGAACGTGCTGATGAAGCGGGGATCGTGCTGGCCATCCTCGTCCATGGTGACGATCCAGTCACCGGCGGCGACCGACATCCCGGCGATCGTGGCGGCGTCCTGGCCGAAGTTCCGGCTGAGCCAGACGGTGCGCACCGCGGGGTAGGTCCGCTGCAGTTCCTGCAGGACCACGTCGGAGCGGTCCGGGCCGTGATCGTGCACCAGGATGATCTCGGTGACGGTGAACGCCGTGCCGCCGGGAGTCTCGGAGGCGCGGGTGAGCTCGTGCAGCTCGGCGACCAGGCCGGCGATCGTGTCCTCACCGCGGTACACCGGCACGACCACCGACACCGTGTGCGGCCGGTCCACGCCGGGCCGCGCCGGTGCACCGTTCGTCGCGGGGGCGCCGGAACGGAGTGTGCGGGCGGGGGGAATCGGCATCAGCTGGTTCGACTTTCGATGACGGTGCGTGCCGGTACTCGTCGCAGGACTGCAGAGCCCGAACCGGTGTGGACTCTAGCACGGGGCGCAGGGCGGCTACCGGAGCAGCTGATCATGCCCTCATCTTGGTGGCGTCCGCGACCGATGCCAAGCGCAGGGCTGCCCTGTAGGGTTTGGAACTCGTGACGGACAGTGCAGTGCCCGGCTCGCGGCCGGATGTCTATTCGCGGCGAGATGTCTACCGGTGGGGGGTCATCACCGCGCTCGGAGTGATCGCGGGTTACCTCGCTGTGCTGCTCGCCAACGCCCGGCATTTCTTCACCGACGACACCGAATCCCAGTACACCTCGCTGTGGGTGGGTCTCGGCCGCGCGCTGCGCGCGGGCGAATTCCCGGTCATGGTGCCCGAGCAGTGGATGTCGGGCAACAACACCATGGACGACGCGGGCCTGTTCAACCCGCCGCAGTTGCTGATCGATCTGATCGCGCCCTCGGTGGACAACGTCGCGCTGTACGCCACCGTCGTGAAGCTGATCTTCTCGATCATCGCCGCGCTCGGCGTGTACCGCGTGTGCCTCGTCTACGGCGGCAGGCCCGCCTGGTCGGCGGTGGCGGGTATCGCGCTGCCGCTGTCGGGCTTCTTCCTCTTCTTCGACGAAGCCAGCTGGATGACCGCGCTCACCGGCACGGCCTGGATGGTGCACGCCTGGGCGGCGTCGGTGCGCTATACGCGTGGTCTCGGCGGACCCATCCCGGTGTTCGTCTACCTGTACCTGACCATTTCGACGCAGTACATCTTTCCCGCGGTGGAAGCCGTGCTGATGCTGCTGGCCGTGGCCGTGGGCGAACTCGTGTACCAGCGCAAGTGGCAGCCGGTGCTGCGGCTGACGCTCGCGGCGGGCTGTGCCGGGCTCGCCGGCCTGCTGACCTTCCTGCCGTCGATGCTGTCGGCGAAGGTGACCTGGCGCGGCACCGCGCAGATCAACAACGATCAGTTCCTCACGGTGCCCTGGTCGGAGTCGCTGAACGCCAGTCTGCCCAGCTCGCTGCCCGCCTTCACGTCGTGGTGGGGTTACGTGCAGCCGCTGCCGGTCACCTACATCGCCTGGTTCCTGATCCCCGCCCTCGCGTTCATCGATTGGCGTCGCGCCCAGAAGGCATGGCGGGAGCTGAGCGCGGTCGCGATCTTCGCGATGATGATGCTGATGTGGACCGCGGGCCCCGGTTCGGTCGGACCGCTGCGCTGGCCCGCGCGCGTGCTGCCGATGCTGGCCATCGGCCTGCTGATCCTGGTGTGCGTGCTGCTGGGGCGCTACGGCACGGTGCGGGATCCGAAGAGTCGCGGCATCGCGGCGGGCGTGCTGATCCTGCTGCTGTGGGTGCGCTCGTTCTCCGCCGACCCGCACGATGTGATCTGGCACGTGATCGCGGCGCTCGCGCTGGCGGCGCTGGTCGCGGCGGCGGTCTGGCTCGGGCGCACCAAGGGGACCGCGGCGGCGTGCGCGCTGACCATCGTCGCGATGTTCCCGATCGCGTACTTCCAGGTCGATGCCGCGCAACCGACGCCGATGTCGTGGAATCTGCCCACGAAGCGTTCGCAAGCGAAGGCGGCGTTCCCGGATTTCGCGGGCAACACCATCCAGTTGGGCGATCGCGGACTACTGCAGCCGCAGGACAAGAGCGTCGAGGGTGCCTACGGGTCGCTGGTCTTCGGCAACTACGCCCGTGGTCTCGAGCTCGACTACGTCAACGGATACACCCCCAGCGGTCACTTCTATTTCGGTGAGCTGCTGTGCATGCGCTGGGACGGCAGCGTCTGCCCCGACGCCTACCGGCGGATGTTCGCGCCCGAACCGACCACCGGGCGGCCGCTGGTCGATCTGATGAATCTGGATCGTGTGGTGCTGCAGCGTGCGCTGTTCCCCGAGGCGCCCGGCCAACCGGCGCCCGAGGGATGGAAGTGGGCGGACTACCCCGGGCACGAGCGCTACATCGCGGTGCTGGAACGCGTTGGCGGACTCGTCTCGACGACGAACGGCCGCGTCACCGATGCCGAGAAGGTGAGCGCGACGTCGATCTCCGAAACCGACACCACCAGCCGGGTGCGTGTGTCCTCCGCCGAAGGCGGCCGGGTGGTGTTCGCCCGATTGGGCTGGCCGGGATACCGGGTCACGCTGGACGGCAAGTCGCTGCCGATCACCACGGTCGCCAAGTCCTTCATCGCCGTCGACGTCCCCGCGGGCACCCAGAACGCCGAGCTCGTGCTGACCTGGCGTCCGCCCGGCTGGAAGATCGGCACCGCCGCCGCCGTGGCGGGCGTGCTCGGGCTCGGGGTACTGCAGTGGCTGCAGGTCCGTTCCCGGCGCCGTGAGGAGCCGGAGGAGGCGGACGACGCCGAGCGCACCGAGCCGGATCGTGAGCTGGCGGACGTCGTTTCGTGAGGACGAACGCGCGTCCGGTCGCCGCGGAGGCCGCGGCCATGGGTGACGGGCCCGCGCCGGGACTCCTGGTGCGGGTGTTCCGGCGACAGGAGGTCGCGTTCGCGGTGGTCGGCGCGGGCAACACCCTGCTGGGCATCGCGCTGACCGTCGCGTGGCTTGCGGTGCTGGGCGACGCGTGGCCGCCCGCCGTCGCGGTGGTGCTGGCCTACGCCATCGGCATCGTCGTCGCCTTCGTCTTGCACCGGACGCTCGTGTTCCGGGTCCGCGGCCGCCTGCTGCGCGACTTCGCCGGCTTCGTGGTGGTGAATTCCGGCGGGCTGCTGCTGAATACGGTGCTGTTGTCGCTGGCCGTATCGGTGCTGCACCTGCCGCGGATCCCGTCGGCGGTGGTGGTGATGGGCCTGGTAGCCGTCGCCAGTTTCTTCGGCCACCGCTACATCTCGTTTCACCGCGAGCCGGAGGCCGAGACCCGACGCGCTGCGCGATAGCGCCTTCCAGGACGGCATTCCGGCACTGGCTTGCCCGTGCGGCACCGCGTTGACGGTAGGGTCTGTGACTCGTGGCCGAACGTAGCACCTTTCCTTCCCGCGAAGTCTGGACATGGGGCGTCATCACGGCGCTCGGGGTGGTCGCGGGATACGGTGCGGTGCTAGCCGCCAACGTCCGGCATTTCTACACCGACGACACCGAATCGCAGTACGCGCCGCTATGGGTGATGCTCGGCCGGTATCTGCGTGAAGGACGCCTCCCCGCGCTCGTCCCCGAGCACTGGATGGCGGGCAACTACACCATCGAAGAAGCCGGACTGCTCAATCCGCCGCAACTGCTGATCGATCTGATCGCGCCGTCGGTGGACAACCTCGCGTTGTACGCCACCGTGGTGAAACTGATCTTCGCCATCGTCCTCGGGCTCGGCGTCTACCGGATCTGCCTGGCCTACGGCGCGAAGGCGCCCTGGGCGGCGGTCGCGGGCGCCGCCATCCCGTTCACCGGCTGGCTGCTGTTCTTCGACGAAGCCAGCTGGATGACCGCCTTCACCGGCACCGCGTGGATGGCCCACGCGTGGGCCTCCGGCGTGCGGTACGCCCGCGGGCGCGGCGGGCCGATTCCCACCTTCGTCTTCCTCTATCTGGCCATCTCGGTGCAGTACATCTTCCCCGCGGTGGAAGCCGGTCTGATGGTGGGCGCCGTCGCTGTCGGCGAACTCGTGCATCAGAAGGCGTGGCGTCCGGCGCTGCGCCTGCTGACGGTCGCCGCGTGTGCCGCGCTGGCCGGGTTGGCGACCTACCTGCCCAGCATGCTGTCGGCGAAGGTGACCTGGCGTGGCACCGCGCAGATCAACAACGACCAGTTCCTCACGGTGCCGTGGTCGGAGTCGCTGAACGCCAGTCTGCCCAGCACGCTGCCCGCGTTCAACTCCTGGTGGGGCTACGTGCAGCCGATGCCGGTGGTCTACATCGCCTGGTTCCTGGTTCCGGCGCTGGCCTTCGTCGACTGGCGCAAGGCGCTCGGCTCGGCGCGCGAAATCGTCGCGCCCGCGCTGTTCGCGGTGATGGCGTTGATGTGGACGGCCGGTCCCGGCGCGATCGGGCCGCTGCGCTGGCCCGCACGGGTGCTGCCGATGGTGGCGCTGGGCCTGCTGGTGCTGGTGTGCGTGCTGCTGGGACGCTTCGCCACCGTCCAGGACTGGCGGCGGCGTGGCGTCGCGGCCGCGGTGCTCATCGGTCTGTTGTGGGCGCGTTCCTTCTCGGCCGCGCCCCACGAGGTGATCCGGCATGTCGTCGCGGCGCTGGGTGTGGCCGCGCTCGGCGCCGCCGCGGTCTGGCTCGGGCGCAGCCGTGGCGCGGCCGCCGCGTGCGCGCTGATCGTCGTTTCGGTATTCCCGATCGCGTATCTGCAGGTATGGGCGGCGCAACCGACTCCGATGGGCTGGAATCTCCCGGAGAACCGGTCGGCGATGAAGGCAGCGTTCCCCGAATTTCCCGGAACCACGCTGCAACTGGCGGACCGCATGCTGATTCCGCCTGCGGAACGCACCCTTTCCGGCGCGTACGGGTCGCTGGTCTTCGGCAACTACGCCAAGGATCTCGAGCTGACCTACGTCAGCGGGTACACCCCCAACGGCCACTACTGGTTCGGCGAGACGTTGTGCATGCGCTGGGACACCAGCGTCTGCCCCGATGCCTACCGGCGGGCGTTCGCCACCGAACCGACCACCGGCCGGACCATCGTCGATCTGATGAAGGTCGACCGGGTCGTGCTGCAGCGCGCTCTCTACCCGGACGCGCGCGACCAACCCGCGCCGTCCGGCTGGAGATGGGTCGACTACCCGGGGCACGAGAAGTACATTTCCGTGCTCGAACGCGTCGACGGTCCGATCTCGGGCCGGGACGGCCGGATCGCGGCTACCCAGGGCGTGACGGCCACGTCGGTCGCCGAATCGGACACGACCAGCCGGGTGCGGGTGAGCTCCCCGGGAGGCGGGCGGATCGTGTTCGCCCGGCTCGGCTGGCCCGGTTACCGGGTGACCATCGACGGCCGAGCGATCCCCTCCACGCTGGTCGCCAAAACCTTTGTGGCCGTGGATGTTCCGGCCGGTAGCTCCGGTGAGCTGGTGCTGTCCTGGCAACCGCCGGGCCTGTGGATCGGCGTCGCGGCGGCACTGGCCGGGCTGCTCGGCGTCGGTGCGCTGCAGTGGGCCTACCTGCGCGGCAGGCGGCGGCTCGACGGGTCGGCCGAAGCGAGCGACGCGCCATCGCCGCCCGACGCGGCCGCGACCCCGGACACCGACTTGGCCGACGCCGTCCGATGAGCGCGGGCGCGGCGGATCGACCGGGTGCGCCGGCTGTCCGGCGGTCCGATGCCGGGAACCCGGGTGCGGCCAAGGCCTGCCAGACGGATGTCGAAGGCGTGGAGTCCGCGGCGCTGCCCGCCGACCCAGGCCCGCTGCTGCGCGTGGTGCGTCGCCAGGAGATCGCGTTCGCGATCGTCGGCATGGTGAACACCGGCCTGGGCATGGCCCTGACGGTGCTGTGGTTGGCGGTGCTCGGCAACCGGGCGCCCGCCGCGCTCGCACCCGCCCTGGCCTACAGCATCAGCGTGGTCGTGGCGTTCGTCCTGCACCGAACCCTCGTGTTCCGGGTGCGCGGGCGCCTGGTGCGGGATTTCCTGGCGTTCGTCGCGGTGAATTCCGGCGGCTTGGTACTCAACATGGTGTTGCTCCAGCTGGGGGTCTCGCTACTGCATCTGCCGAGCATCCCGTCGGCGGTCGCGGTGATGGCTCTGGTGGCGGGCGCGAGCTTCTTCGGTCATCGCCACATCTCGTTCCGCCGGACACCCGCAGCCGATACGGACGGTTCTCGGACCGGCCCGGCCGGAAGGTAGGTTTCTCGTATGCCTGAGCACACCTTGGATGCCACATTGCTGAGCCTGTTGGCCTGCCCGCAGGACAAAGGCCCGCTGCGCCTGGTCCGTGCCGACGACGGCAGCGCGCTGCTCTACAACCCGCGCCTGCGCCGGGCATACCCGATCGAGAACGGCATCCCGGTCCTGCTCGTCGACGAAGCCAGGGATGTCACCGACGCCGAGCACGACGCGTTCACCGCGCAGGCCGACGCCTGACCCACCGCACGGCCGTCCGGCTTCGCTCACGACTCGCCCGTCGCCCGGCAACGGATCCGTCACGGTCGTTTTGCGTCCATTGACCGTTCCGAGCCGGCTCCGCCATGATCATTTGCACCTCGGAACGGTCCGCTCGCTCCAGCGAAGGGGTGACGCGGCCGGCCGGACGAGCGGCACGAGTGGCGTATGGGAGAGAGGTCGGGAACGTAATGGGCGATACGCGTTTACGTAACTGGACAGCTCGATGTGCGATCGCCTTCGGAGTCGCGGCGGCGGGATTCACCATGGCGGTGCCCGCCCAGGCCGAACCGCTCTGGCCCGGTGGCCCGGACATCCCCGGTATGCCCGCGTTGATTCCGCCCCCGCCTCCCGTCGCGCCGTGTTCCACGGCGGCCCGTGCGTGCATGCGGCTGTCCACCGACGAGGCGTGGCTGATGGACGAGGGCAAGGTGGTCTACGGCCCCACGCCGATTTCGCACGGAATGCCGGGATACGAGACGCCGCCCGGGGTTTTCCACGTGTCGTTCAAGAAAGAGTTCCACTGGAGCACGATGCACAACGCTCCGATGCCGTACGCGACCTTCTTCAACGGTGACATCGCGTTCCATGTCGGCCCGATCGAAAAGAAGTCGCACGGCTGCGTCCGGATGACCCACGAGGGAGCCAAGGCGTTCTACGAGTACCTGTGGCCTGGTGACGTCGTCGAAGTCGTGGAGTGACGGCCCCGCCGCGCCACGGTCAGCGGGTTGTCGACTCCGGGCCGATATCGCCGGTCAGATAGCGCTGCAGCGTCGGGCCCACCGCCGCGACCAGGTCGGCGGCGGGCATCGAGGCCAGGGGTTCCACTCCGACGATCTTGCGGCCCACCAGCACGCCGATCATCTGGGACGCGACCAGGCCGATCCGGACCCGGCCGTCGTCCTGCGGGGTGGCGATGCGCACGCGGACACGTTCCAGGACGACCTCCAACAGGAACCTCCTGGCCAGGGACGGGTCGTCGTTGCCTGCCAGGATGCTGCGCACCACGGCGACCACACCCGGCCCCGCGGGCGAATCCCACACCCCGAGCACCGCGCGAATAATGGTCTCGCCCAGGTTGTCCAACGGCGCGGCCTCGATGGTGCGCAGTGTCGCCTCGGGGTTCACCGGGAATTCCACCACTGCGGCGAAGAGCTGTTGCTTGGTGCCGAAGTAGTGGTGCACCAGGGCAGGATCGACCCCGGCGTCGGTGGCGACGGCGCGCACCGATGTCTTGTCGAAGCCCACGTCGGCGAAACGCGCGCGGGCGGCCGCGAGGATGGCCTCGCGGGCGCCCGATTGCCCCGGTCGGCGGCCCGTGCGGGCAGGCCGCTCGGCGCCGCCGGAACCATTGCCTGCCGTCACGTGGTCCGCCGTCGTAGCGTGGCCGCGCCCAGGCACAAGGCCACGATCGCGAATCCGGCGACGATGGCCAGATCGCGCCACATCTCGCCGGTGACCTCCGGATGCGTCGAAACCTGTTGCAGTGCGTCGACCGCGTAGCTCAGCGGCATCACGTTGCTGATCACCTCCAGCCAATCGGGCAGCTGGCCGCGGGGAACGAGCAAGCCGCACAAGAAGATTTGCGGCGCGACCACGACCGGCATGAACTGTACGGCCTGGAATTCGGTGCGCGCGAACGCGCTTGCCAGCAGCCCCAGCGCCACACCGCACACCGCGTTGATCACCGCGATCAGCACCACCCAGCTCGGGCTGCCCGCCGCGTGGAGCCCGAGCAAGCCGAACGAGACCAGACAGGCGACGACCGCTTGCGCGGCGGCGGCCAGCGAGAACGCGGTGCCGTATCCGGCGAGCAGGTCGAGTTTCGTCAGCGGCGTGGACAGCAGCCGCTCCAGCGTGCCGGAGGTCCGCTCGCGTTGCATGGCGATCGCGGTGATCAGGAACATCACGATGAACGGCAGGATGCCCAGCATGCTGATGCCAACCCGATCGAACAGCGAGACCGGGTTCAGCGGATTGGTCGGAGTGTCCTTGTAGATGAAATACAGCAGCGACATCAGCAGTGCGGGGACCACGAGGATCATGGCGACGGTGCGGTGGTCGTTGCGCAACTGCCGCAAGATGCGGCCGGTGGTCGCGGCGTAGGGGCGCACCGTCGGCATCCGCCGGGGCACGGCTTCGGAGAGGGCGGTCATGCGTTCTGTCCCATCGTGATCAGGGTGAGGAAGGCGGTCTCGAGGTTCTGCTCACCGGTCTGCGTGCGCAGTTCGTCGGGGCTGAGCTGGGCGAGCAACCGCCCCTCGCGCATCAGCAGCAGCCGGTCGCAGTGCTCGGCCTCGTCCATGACGTGACTGGACACCAGCAGCGTGGTCCCGTTCGCGGCCAGCTCGTGGAACTGCTTCCACAATTCGACGCGCAGCACCGGATCCAGGCCGACCGTCGGCTCGTCCAGCACCAGCAGTTGCGGCTCGGCGACCAGCGCGCAGGCCAGGGACGCGCGGGTCTTCTGCCCGCCGGACAGCTCGTCACCGCGCTGCTGGGCGTGGTCGGTCAGGCCGACCGCCGTGATCGCGTCCTCGACGTCGGCGCGGTCGCGGCCGTAGAGCGCGGCGAAGTACGCGACGTTCTCGCGGACGCTGATGTCGTTGTAGATGCTCGGCGCCTGGGTGACATAGCCGATCAGGTGGCGCAGCGCGGCCGAGCCCGCCGGGCGCCCGAGCGCGCTGACGTCGCCCGATTCGATGATCTGAGTGCCGACGATGGCACGCATCAGCGTGGTCTTGCCGCATCCGGACGGGCCGAGCAGGCCGGTGATCGATCCGCGCGGGATGGTGAGCGAGACGTCGTGCAGTACTTCGCGGCCGCCGCGGCGGACCCGCAGATTCTTCACCTCGACGGCGGGGGATGGGGTGGCTTGCGACACGGTCGCCTCAATTCATCGAGTGTTGAATTCACTATGCGATGAATTTAACGTGTCCGCGCGGAACAGGCAAGAGCGGTGTGTGTGGCATCAGTGGCCGTGGTGCGCGGGTGGCGTTCCCGGGGTCTGTCCGGGCTCCAGGACCACGAATTGGCCCATCATTCCGAGGTCCTCGTGCCAGAGCAGATGGCAGTGGTACATGTACGGGGCGTCCGGATCGGCCGGGCCGTCGAACCGCATGGCCAGTCGCACCGTGCTGTTCGGCGGCAGGAAAACGGTGTCCTTCGGACCGGTCGATGCCGCGGGCGCCGGGCCGTCGTCCACCGCGAGCACACGGAATTGCACGTCGTGGATGTGGAAGTTGTGCGGCATGCCATCGTTGTTGCGCACCACCCAGATCTCCGTGGTGCCGCGCGTGACCGCGAAATCGATGCGGTCCATGGCCATCGGGGTGCCGTTGATCCCGGCCAGATTCAGGTCGAACTGTCGTTCCCGGACCGCGTCACCGCCGTCCGGCGTCGCGGACGAGGCCAAGAGCGCGGGCAGTTCCGGTGACGGCCGCAGCGTATCGGCCGCGCGTAACTCGAGGACGTCGAAGGTGTCGTCGCCGCCGGCGAAACGCTGGGTCCAGAAGTCGAGTCCGGCGTCGAGTTCGCCGCTGCGGAGCACGGTGCGCTCGCCCGGCCGCATCCGCACCACGATCTCGGCCCGCTCACCCGGCGACAGCCGCAACCGGTCCTGCGTGCTCGGTCGTTCCAGCAGGCCGCCGTCGGTGGCGACGAGCGCGAACGGTCGCCCGCCGGCGAATTCGAAGGTGTAGACCCGTGCGGTGGATGCGTTGAGCAGGCGCAGCCGGACCAGCTCGTCGCCGACGTTCCGGTACGGCGCGAGCGTTCCGTTGACCATGGTCCGATCGCCGAGGAACCCGACGTCGCGGAACATCTCGTGCGCGGAGTCGAAGGCCGCGCCGTCGAATTTCACGTCCTGCACGATCACCGGCAGATCGTCCACGCCGTATTGCGAGGGAAGGGTGAGCGTGCTGGATACGTCGTCATCGAGCAAGAACATGCCCGCCAGCCCCCGGCGCACGTGGGCTTCGGTCGCGCCGTGCGGATGGGGGTGGTACCACAGGGTCGCGGCGGGTTGGTCGACGGTCCACTGCGGTGTCCAAGCGGCGCCGGGCGCCACCATCTGGTGCGGCCCGCCGTCCATCGCCGCGGGCAGGTGCATGCCGTGCCAGTGCACGGTGGACGCCTCCGGCAGGGTGTTGCGCACGGTGACCGCCACCGTCTCCCCGCGCCGCGCCCGCAGTGTCGGACCGAGGTAGTCATCGTTGAACCCCCAGGTCGGCGTGGCCCGGCCGGGAAGGAATTCATGCTGCCCGGCGCGCATGTCGAGTTCGAACGTGCGCGTGCCGTCGGCGCCGACCCGCGACGGAGCCAACGCAGGGATGGCGAGTTCGTTCCGGAATTCCGTCTTGCCGACGGTGGATACGACCGCGCCGGTGTATATCCAGGCGACCCCACCGATGATCAGGATCGGCAAGGTCGCGAGGCAGACGACAACCACGAGCAGCCGCCTGCGCGGCCGGGCATCCGAAGACATGGACCGACGGTAGAAATCCGCACTCCCGCAACACATCCGGAACCATCCCGATTTCCTCCCGGATACGCCCCCGAGGCCGGTGGCGTGACCTTTCGGGGTGTGCGGGCAGTCGAACCGTCGGCGCCCTCGGTCCATCTCCTACCGAATGGAACAGACTGGCCGGTCTTTCAGCGGCGCCGCGACGGCCGTTCTAGGCTCCAGCCGTGACCAACCAGAGCGCCCTGTCCGCCGACGGCGGCCAGGTGCGGGCCTCGACGCTCGAACTGTTCTTCGATCTCGTCTTCGTCCTCACCATCACTCAGCTGTCGCACGTCTACTCACACCATCCGGGCTGGCAGGCGCTCGCCCAGGTGGCGCTGTTGTTCGGGTTGATCTGGTGGATGTACTCCGGCTACGTCTGGCTCACCAACGAGGTCGCGCCGAACAGTACGACCCGGCGCACCTGGTTGCTGGTCGGCATGTTCGCGTTCTTCGTGCTGGCCCTGGCGATCCCCGACGCCTTCCACGGCACCGGCATCGCCTTCGGATTCGGATACGTCCTTGTCAACGCCGTGCACACCGCGCTATTCGCCTCGGCGGGCGGCGCATCGGCGACGAACGCCATCCGGCGGATCGGTCCCCTGAACGCGGTGGCCGCAGCCCTCGTGCTGGCGGGCGGATTCGTGCACGGCTGGGCGCAGTACGCGTGCTGGGGGACCGCCTTCGTGGTCCAGGTGATCAGTCCCTACCTCGTCGACACCGGGGACTTCGTGGTCCGCGCCAGTCACTTCTGCGAGCGCCACGGCCTGGTCGTGATCGTCGCGATCGGCGAATCCATCGTCGCCATCGGCGCCGGTCTGGCCGGTGCACAGATCACCGTGCAGCTCATCGCCACCGTGGGGCTGGGCCTCGGCTTGGCCTATGTCCTGTGGTGGGCGTACTTCGGCGTCGACGACGAGCGGGGCGAGCACGCCCTGGCCGCGGTACCGGACCGGGAACGCTCCCGGCCTGCCGTGCTGGCCTACGGCTATGCCCTGTACCCGTTGCTGATCGGCGTCATCGTGGCCGCGGCGGGCATCCAGATGAGCATCGCCCACGGTCACGAAGCGACCTCGGTCGCCGTGGCCGCGGCGCTTTCCGGCGGCGTCGCGCTGTATTTCCTCGGCCAGTTCTGGTTCCGCCTCGCCCTGCGACTGCCGCGCCCCTGGGCACGCCTGCTGGCGGCGCTCGCGGTCGCGGCGACCACTCCGATCGGCGTCTACTGGGTGTCCTGGGCGCAATTGGCCGCGATCGTCGTCGTGGGCTACGTCGCCGTGATCGCCGACGATCTGCTCACCCTGCGGTCCGGCGAGCACAGCGCGTACTTCTGACCGCGTTCGGTCGATGTACCGGTAGCAAGATCGACCACGGGTGCGTCGTACGTCGGCGTCGCTTCTTGTGGTGCGACCGATCAGGCCGACAGCGAAGGTCGACCACGGGTGCGTCGTACGTCGGCGTCGCTTCTTGTGGTGCGACCGATCAGGCCGACAGCGAAGGTCGACCACGGGTGCGTCGTACGTCGGCC
>NZ_JBSGDA010000033.1:0-3177 GCF_053602135.1 Nocardia sp. NPDC004573 | reverse complement strand
TACGTACGTAGTCGCTTCTTGTGGTGCGACCGGCCAGGCCGACAGCGAAGGTCGACCACGGGTGCGTCGTATCCCGCGTCCCTTTTCGATGCGCGACCGGCCACGCGGGAAGGGAAGTGGTCGCCGAGCGGCTGGGCGAACTCTTGTCGTAGCCGTCGAGGACAATGGCGGCTGTGTGTGCCCAGTCTGTCGAGGAACTTGCCGTAGAACCGCCGGCCGCCGCCCGTCGCTTGCTCGGGGCGACCTTGTGGTCGGGTCCGGTCGGTGTGCGGATCGTCGAAGTAGAGGCCTACGGGGGAGACCCGGCGGGGCCGTGGCCCGATCCGGCTTCGCATTCCGGTCGCGGCCGGACCAAGCGCAATGACGTGATGTTCGGCCCGGCCGGTGTGCTGTACGTCTATCTCAGCTACGGCATGCACACCTGCATCAATGTGACGAGCGGGCCGGACGGCGTCGCCAGTGCGGCGCTGATCCGCTCCGGCGAGGTCATCGCGGGCCTCGAAGCAGTGCGCGCGCGGCGGCCCGGGGCTCGATCCGATCTCGACTTGGCCCGGGGCCCTGGCAATCTCGGCAGCGCGCTGGGAATCACTGTGAAGGACTACGGAACTCGCCTGTTCGACCCGTCGTCACCGATTCGGCTGGAACTGCGCGGTCCGGTGCAGACGGCCGAGATCGCGAGCGGTCCGCGGGTCGGCGTCAGCAGCGCGGCGGATGTGCCGTGGCGTTTCTGGTTGCCGGAGTCGCGAGCGGTGTCGGTCTACCGGCGCAGCCCGCGTGCTCCGCTACCCGCCACGAAGTCGGCCTGACGACGCGGAGGAGATTCCGCCGCCGCTCGACGTCCGCGGCGGCCCGTCCCCTCGGAGGAACGCGCCGTCGACCCGGCGCCATCGAGCTGGAGGACAGAGGGATGACCGCCATCGCCGGAAACGCATCGCAGTAGTTCGTCCGGGCACGGTGCTCGATCGCAACCCGGGCTTCTCTGCGGTGGGGGAAACGCTGTCGAGTCGACCGCACATGCAACGCGGCCGGTGAACTTCGGTCACCGGCGTTGCGGGGGCGATCCACGGACACCTGGAACGTTCGGGTCGGTGCGCCTGCCGAGCACTCGTGGAGGTCGTGCGCCGCGCTCGCTGTCCGGCGCTCGGCAGTATCGAACCCGGGCGAGCGCATGGCCGCGACCAGCCCAGACGGAGCCGCGACCGGTGACCGAGTTCTCGTCCACCGGCGAGCTTCGGCTCGCGCGACAGTGCCCCGACGTCCTGATCGCCACTGTCCCGCTCGTAGGCGGCCTTGCGCCGTCTCGGCGGCTGTCCTCGACCGCGATCGCGCCCCGTGTCGACTGTGCGAACGATTCCGGCCGACGTCGCGGACCGACTCGCCGAAATCGTTCGACCCACCCACACCGCACCGTGACACTGAGGTGCACACGAGGCCCCGGACCTCGTGCGGAAAGATAGGACATCGTGAGCGGCGACATCATCGACGAACTGACCTGGCGCGGTCTGATCGCGCAGTCCACCGACCTGGATGCCTTGCGTGCGGCGGCGGCCGCCGGGCCGCTGACCTTGTATGCCGGTTTCGATCCCACCGCGGCCAGCTTGCACGCCGGTCACCTGGTGCCGTTGCTCGCGCTGAAACGCTTCCAGCGCGCCGGCCACCGCCCGATCGTGCTGGCCGGTGGGGCCACCGGCCTCATCGGCGACCCGCGCGACGTCGGCGAACGGACCATGAACTCCACCGACACGGTCGCGAGCTGGGCCGATCGCATTCGCTCCCAGCTGGAGCGCTTCGTGGACCTGGACGACTCGCCGACCGGAGCGGTCATCGCGAACAACATGGACTGGACCGGCCCGCTGAGCGCCGTCGACTTCCTGCGCGATGTCGGCAAGCACTTCTCGGTGAACGTCATGCTGGCGCGCGACACCGTCAAGCGGCGCCTGGACGGCGAGGGCATCTCCTACACCGAGTTCAGCTACATGCTGCTGCAGGCCAACGACTACCTGCAGTTGCGCCGCAAGTACGGCTGCACCCTGCAGGTCGGCGGCTCCGACCAGTGGGGCAACATCATCGCGGGGGTCGAACTCAACCGCCGGGTGGACGGCGCGTCCGTGCACGCCCTGACCGTCCCCCTGGTCACCTCCGCGGACGGCAAGAAGTTCGGCAAGTCCACCGGCGGCGGCAGCCTGTGGCTCGATCCCGAGATGACCAGCCCGTACGCGTGGTACCAGTACTTCGTGAACACGGCGGACGCCGACGTGGTGCGCTACCTGCGCTGGTTCACCTTCTTGTCGCGCGCGGAACTCGACGAGCTCGAGCGCGCGACCGCGGAGCGCCCGCACGCCAGGGAAGCGCAGCGCAGGCTCGCCGCCGAGATGACCACCTTGGTGCACGGGGAGACCCACACCCGCGCGGTCCAGTTGGCCAGTCAGGCGCTGTTCGGTCGCGGCGAACTGCGCGAACTCGACGAGGCGACCCTCGGCGCGGCGTTGCGCGAAGCGGCGATCGACGGTGAGGTCGCGCAGATCAAGGCCGGCGAGCCGAACACCATCGTGGACCTGCTCGTCGCGACCGGCCTGTCCGAGAGCCGCGGCGCCGCCAGGCGCGCGGTGAACGAAGGTGGCGCAGCGGTGAACAACGTGAAGATCTCCGATATCGAGTGGACCCCGGAAGACGCCGACTACCTGCACGGACGCTGGCTCGTGCTGCGGCGCGGCAAGAAGAACCTCGCCGGGGTGCTGCGGGCCGGTGTGTGACGATCGCGGTGGCTTGAATCACATCCGTGTGATTCAAGCCGGCCTTCACAGTGATCGCGAGCCGCTGACCAGCGGAAACGCCGGTTCTTCCAGGCGATTTGACGTAGCGTTTTCCGCCGCGTAACTTAGTCCAGGTCAGAGCGACACGGACACCAACCCGGAGCCGAAGCGAGGCGGAGACGCCGAGCGGGACCGGGAAACGCGGTAGGACGAGGAGCGCCTGGTAGCCCAGTCCAAAGCGGATCTTCCGATAGTCTTGACTTCGGTTGACTGCTTGGTTAGGCTGGGAAAGTTGCCTCACAGAAGGTCCGGTCGAGACTGGCCCGGATGTGTGTGCGTGTGTTCTTTGAGAACTCAATAGTGTGTCGATGAATGTCAGTGCCAAATATTTTTTGGTTCCGGCTCTTCCGCTCCCCGTGTGGAG
>NZ_JBSGDA010000032.1:0-74169 GCF_053602135.1 Nocardia sp. NPDC004573 | reverse complement strand
CCGCAAAGCCACACACTTCCTCGCGTTCCTCACCCTCGCCGCGGCGCTGACCTGCTTCAAGAAGCTGACGAAACGCACCACATGAGACGTGGTCTAAGCAGCTCGGCTCCACCAGCGACATCCTCGGGGTCGCCGGTCGCAGTGAGGTGATCGACGGACTGTTGGAGGACATTTCCGCCGAGGAGTTGGAGGCGCGGTTGGAGAAAGCCGCCGTCGAAATCCGCGACTACCTGTCCCGCAGCGGCGCGCTCGCTCTGCTGCGTGGGATGAGCGATGAGGGCGCAGCCGAGCGCGGCGCCACCGAGGCGACGGACCGTAGTCGATGGCTACTTCCGGACTTCGACGAGTTTCGCAGCTTGGTGACCACAGTTGTGCAGCAGAACGGAGGACGCGTTGATGGCAGCGGCGAGACCGTAACCATCACGCCGGGCCCGCTGCTATCGCAGTACCCACAGGTTCCCTCGGGGGCATTCGAAGCGACCTTCAGCCGGGGGGTCGCTTTAGCGCCAGAAAACAAGGGACTGGCCTTCCTGACTCCAGGTCACCCGCTGGTACGTGCTGTACTGCAACGGGTTCGCGCTCGCTTGTACGAGGAAAATCCCCAAGATCGGGTGGCCATCAAGGCGATCACCGACGGCGAATCGGGATGGCTGTTCACCCATATAGGCCGCATTACGGCCACCGATGGACGGCTACTGGAAGAGCCTCTCATCCCGGTGCTCGTGCCCGCCTGTGCCGACGGTACCCCTGGCTCCGCCAGTCGCGACGCCGTCGCAGATTTGAAGAAACTTCGGATGCGGCCAGCTCCGGCCAATGGCCACGACCCGGTCGCTGTAGCGCGTCAGCTCCTTCAACCCAGGTTCATCGAGGCCGCAAAAATTGCAGCGATGGAAGCGAATCGCAGGCTTGTCGAGCGTGGTGAGCGTTTGCGAGCCCAACTGCACGAGGAAGCCAAGCACATGGCGCGTGAGCTGGATCGCTGGCATGCTGCGGAACTGAGCGAAGCAGAACAGCGGCTCAGCAATCACGTGGGCGACGGGTTCTTCCAGCTCGGGTTGTTCACCGACCTCGGGCATAGTGCCTTCCACACCCTGGAAGATGCACAGGCAGCGATCAATGCGGAGTTCGACCGGCGCCGCCAGCTCTTGGCCGAGGGATACCAGGTCGCCGATGTCGACCCCGTAGAACCGGTGGGCTGCCTCCTATTGGTCGAGGCTCGCTGATGCTCAATATCACCGTCGCCGGGGCTACCCTGTCCACCTACTATCTTGCCGACCCAGGTCTGTTCCTGCACGAGCAGAGCACGCACGTCGACTCCGACGGACACCGTGACGGCATCCGGGCGGCTCGCCGTGAATTGCGACGATTGATTGCCGACCTCGACGAAACCACCACTCTCGGGGTGGCCCGCAGACAAATGATGAGTTGGCTGGCCTACTTCGGCTGGCGCTTCCCAGCGGTGCCCAACAGCCTCGATGAACCTCTCATTGCCTACGACGACCCAGCTGAGGACGCCGGGGTGGGGCAACCCCGGGCTTGGGTTCTGATCACCACAACCGGGCAGCACCTCGATACATCTCCGAGCGGCCGACGGGCCGGGAAACTGCGGCCCCAACGCCAAGCCGAAACTGTGGCCCGGTCAGGCCAGTTGCCTGCCGTACTGTTGTCCAATGGCGCGGAGCTTCGTGTCATCCGCCGCGATCCCGGGCTTGGAGGGGAAGCCAGCTACTTGGCCGTCGACCTCGCCGGGCTCGCAGAGCTGGGCGACGACCACGAATGGCGCGTGCTGTGGGCCCTGCTACGGCCGGAAGCCTTCACGCCGGACGCCGGCGGTAGAAGCCTGTGGGATCGGGCAGAGAAAGCTAGTGCCGAGGCCGCAGACACTGTCAGCGAGAACCTCTCCGACGGTGTCCGCATTGCCATCCGCGCAGTCGCCGATGGAGCCTTGGCAGATTTACGCCGCCGTGGCGCCCTGATACCTGGTCCGCGCGAACTGTTCTCCGATGCCCTCAAGATCGCCTACCGGTTGCTGTTCGTCGCATACTCGGAGGACCGGGGCCTGCTGCCCGTCGGCACTCCCTCATACGACCACGGCTACTCGCTGCGTATGCTGCGGGACCATGCCGCCGACCCCAACGTCGTGTGGGCGCCGGACGGCGGCTACCTGTGGGCAGCCCTGCGCGCCCAATGGGGTTTGCTGCGCGACGGCATCAACGCCGGCGAACTCCAGATCGCTGGCTTCAACGGCGGGCTCTTCGACCCCGACAAATGCCCCCAACTCGACGACCCTGAACTTGTCGTCGGCGATAGGTACGTCCGCGACCTGATCAGCGCTCTGTCCTGGACCCAACCCATCACCGGCACCAACAACCGGCAGGTCGGCCGCCGACGGATTAACTATCGCGAACTCGGCGTGGAACAGTTGGGCAGCATCTACGAGGGCCTACTCGCCTTCGAACCACAGATCGCCGACACCTCGAAAGTGCTTGTGCAGGTCGGCACCGGTCAGCAGGCCCGCCAACAGATCTTTGCCACGGAGGACACCCCGCCCGCGGCAGTGGTCATCGAGGAGTACCCGACCGGATCGTTCTACCTGTTCGAAGCCACCGGACAACGTAAAGGCTCCGGCTCTTACTACACGCCACGCCAGCTCGCCCACTTCGTTGTCGGCGAAACGTTGCGCCCCCTTGTCGAGAACGCAACTCCGGAGCGGATCCTCAACCTTCGGGTCTGTGATCCCGCCATGGGTTCCGGCGCATTTCTTGTGCCTGCCGTGCACTTTCTCACCGAGGCATACGGCGAAGCGTTGGCCCGCGCTGGTGAGGACATCGATCACAAGCTGGACGACACCGAACGCGCCCGTTACCGCCGACTGATCGTGGAACGCTGCATCTACGGTGTCGATTTCAACCCGATGGCCGTCGAGCTGGCGAAAGTATCGCTGTGGCTGACCACCTGCTCGGCAGGCAAACCGCTCTCCTTCCTCGATGCCCACCTGCGTTGCGGCAACTCCGTCATCGGCGCTGCCCTCGATAGATGGGAAGGCGTCCCAGAGCCGGCAATCGACCGGGGTCGCAGGGTCGAAAGGGACCTTGAGGAACAGCCCTCGCTGTTCGAGTCGAATGCCCCCGATCTGACGTATGTCCTGCGTCAACGCCGCCTACTCGCCGAGACGCCGTCAGATGATCGGCTCCAGGTTCGGAAGAAGGAAGAGGTCTTCGCTCGGCTGCTCGAAAGTGACGACTGGACCCGACTGCGCGCCCTCGGTGACTGGTGGGTCGCACCCTACTTTCACCCCGAGCTTCAACAGAGCGCAGCCAGCTGGCGGCAAGGTCGAAGAGACATCATTGCCGGCCAACCTGTGTACGGAGACAGTCAACGGTTGCTCGACCGCACTCGTGAGGAGGTACGACCCTTTCACTGGGAGATCGAGTTCCCCGAAGTGTTCTTCGACCGGTCAGGTATTCATCGACCAGACGGGGGCTTCGACGCAATGATCGGCAACCCGCCATGGGAAAGCATCACCTTCAAGGCCGCAGAATTCTATGGTCGTTTCGACCCCGAGTACACCTTGCTGAGGGGAAAGGCTGACAAACAGATTCGGCAGGGACACTTACTTGAACGTGTGGACATCTTAGAAGCCAAAAAGCGTGACAATGGTTATCTTGACGGTGTTAAGTTGTTCATCAAAAGCTCTGGAACCTACCGAATGTTGTACTCGCACGGGACGACTTTCAACTACTATCGCACTTTCCTGGAACGCGAACTGGCGCTGCTGACATCCAACGGGCGGATCGGGTTGGTCATCGATTCTGGGGTGGTTGCTGATGCCGCTACGGCAGAACACCGCCGGGAATTGCTGGAGCGCTGCACGGTCGACCGATTCGTGCTATGTGACAACAACGAGAAGATCTTCCCCATAGACAGTCGCGAGCAGTTCCTTTTGCTGGTCGCTGGCCGTGGGGGCACTACAGACCCGTTGTCGTTCACCAGCGGTGTCACCAACCTTGAACACTTGCTTCGACTGGATGAACGCACGGTTGCCATCCCGAGGAAGGTCATCGAGGCACTAGCCCCTGACACTTTGGCAATCCCCGATGCCCGCGACTCGGAGTTATTGGAACTACTGGGCACGATTTACGACAGGCGCCCGCTTTTGCTCGATACAATGCCTGCAGGCGGTTGGTTGATCGACTGGGGGCGCGAGTTTGACCTCCACGATGATCGTGCGGTTTTCTCGGCTGATGCGACGGGCATGCCGATGCTGGAAGGGAAACATATCCACCAGTACGTCCATGATTTCGCCGAGCCGACTTATAGACTGAAATCGGGGATCGGCGAAGATGCCTTGGTGACTCGCGCGAAAAAGCGTGCCAAGAAGAAAAATATCCAGTCGCTCAAACGCCACCGAGGTGAATGGCCTCTGTCTCAGGCCGAACCTCGCGTCGGGGTTCTGGAGCTTCCGTGTGATCATTACCGCCCATGCTTTCGTGAAGTGGCTAGGGGGACTGATGAACGAACTCTCATCTCAGCTGTGATTCCGCCAGGTATTGCGCTCACCCGCAAGCTTCATTTCTTCTATCGATCATCATTTGACCATGCGGCCAACGGATATCGAACCGTCCTGGGCCCGGAGGCGATGGTCTATGTTGTTGCGCTGTTGAACAGCCTGACCCTTGATTTCGTCGTAAGACGCAAGGTTTCCAGCACCGTCAGCAAATCGGTGATGGCGACGCTGCCAGTTGCCGATGTTCCGCTCGATCGTGGTCCTGGCAAGACCGTAGTGGATTTGTCGGCCCGCCTGACTTGCCGCACACCAGAATTCAACGAGCTTGCCCAGGTACTCGGGGTTGAGTGCGGTCCGTTGTCCCAAGGCCAGGAGCAGGCGCTTCGAGCGGCGTTGGACGCGCGGATCGCGCACCTGTATGGCCTTTCGGCGCACCAGTTGGAGCTGGTTCTTGCCGACTTCGCGCAGAGCGCGAGCAGCGAGAGCAGCCCCGTGCGCCCGAATGTAGAGTACAAGCAGTTGGTTCGCCAGGAATTCGCCCGCCTGGTCCAATAGCCTTGCCCGTCCGGAGTTCTCGGCGAGTGTCGGTGGTGGTCGTTAGAGTGCCCATCAGGTCTCTCGTCATGATGAGAAACCGGCTATTGCTCACAGCAACCGGCCCACTGGGCATGTATGGGAGGGACGTGGACTCGTGGATCCGTTGAAGCTTGCTGACCGCCTTCGTGAGGACTACCGACGGTTTACCTGGACCACCTATCCGATCGCTGATCCGCTGCTGCGGGAGCGGTTGGAGCAGATGGCGGATGAGGACTCACTGCTGTGGCACGGTCCGTTCCTCTCCGTCCAGCCCCGGTTTGAACTGGCAACCACCCTTGCTGAGCTCGGGGACCGCATCGGGTTGCCTATGGAGGTCTGTGCCGCTTTTCCTCGGATCGAGCGATTGTTCTCCCATCAGGCTTCCGCGATCACCCGAATCAACGCCGGGTTGAACACGCTGGTCGCAACCGGTACGGGTTCGGGCAAAACCGAAGCGTTCTTGATTCCGGTTGCCGCGCACGCCTACGCCAATCGGCACCGGAGGGGGGTGAAGGCGATTGCACTGTATCCGATGAATGCCCTGGTCAACGACCAGGAAGACCGGGTTAAGGCGGCTTGCGAGCAGCTCGGTCTCCGCTATGGGGTGTACACGGGCGCGACCCCGCAGAACCTCCGTGACGCGATGCAGGATTCCCCACCGGACATTCTGTTGACGAACTACTCCATGCTCGAATATCTGCTCACCCGCCGCGATGATCGCAAGCTGTTCGGGGATGGCGTGCTGCGGCACCTCATCTTGGACGAGGTGCACACCTACCAGGGCGCACTGGGCACCGAGATCGCCTGCCTGGTGCGGCGCCTGCGCGGCCACATCGTTGTCGACGGCTTGGTCTGCGTCGGTCTGTCCGCCACGGTCAGCGCAGGCGGTGACCACGCCGCCGATCTCGAACGTACCGCCGAATTCGCCGCCAACCTTTTCGGTGCCCCGTTCGATGTCGGCGCCATCGTCGAGGAAACTCCGATCGCGCCCACCGCGCCCGAGATGGGGCGGATAGGGCCCTCGCCAGACGCCGACGCATTGGCTGCCGCCCTGGCTGATGGGGCCGACCTGATCGCATTGCGCGCAGTTCTCGGTGACCCCAACGACAGCCCGATGCTCGACCTACTGCGGGCCAAGCTGTCGGAACCCCGCACCATTACCGAGTTGGTAGCCGAACTGGCAAAGATACCGGCACGGGCCACGACCGACCCAGCCCAGCTGCACGACGAGGTCGCCGGCTGGCTACTGTTGGGCGCCGCTACCTCCACCCTGGAGGGTCCGCCGGTACTGGAGGCCAAGGTCCACTTGTTCTTGCGAGGGCTTCCCCATCTGGTGCGATGCTGTGGTGAGGGAGAGCACCTGCTGTTGGACGGAGCCGAGGTCTGCCCGGAGGCGGGCTGCGACGCCCAGGCGACAACGCCGCTGGGAGTGTGCTTGGGCTGTGGTCAAGACTTTGATCTGGAGATCGACAACCGTGGTGGTCATCCCAACAGCTACGTAGTTCGCCGCACCGCATTCGACCCCGTGGAGCAGCCGCTGCCGCGCACCCGGTGGTTTACTTCGCGGCGGTGCGTGCGCTGTGGCACGAGCACGATGGGCCTGTCCTGCCATGGATGCGGCGCACCTACCAGAAGCGTGTTTGTCTGTGAGCCCGAGCCGGACAAGCCACTGACCCGGTGTCCGGTGTGCGGATACGGGCGCAACGTCGGTGCGGTACAGGAGTTCACCGCGCGTACCGCTTCAGCGATTGCGGCGACCGCCTTCAGCTTGCATCTGGGACTGGCCGAACAGAGCGACGACGTGATGCTGCGTCGGCTGTTGGTGTTCGCCGATTCTCGGCAGGACACGGCCTTCCAGGCGGGTTACATCCGTGGCCGCTCTCGCGCGGTTCAGGTTCGGCGATTGATCACGCGCGCCGTTCGGGCGCGCGTTACACAGGGGCGACCGGCGGCCAGCTTCGATGGACTAGTCGAGGATGTGTTCCGCATGGGACGCGATATAGGACTGTATGGGGATCCCGCCGGTCGGGACGCCAGCAACCGGGTCCGGCGAGTCTGCGAATGGGACGTCCTCGGCGAAGTGGCCAGTGACGAACGCCGCCCGCCAACTTTGGAACGCCTCGGCATGATCACCGTGGGTTATCCCGGTTTGGACGAACTCACGCCGCAAGATTTGTCCTCCTTGACCGAGAGCCTCGGCAGCGACCTGAATTCCCTGCGCTGGCTGCTGGGGCGCATCTTGGACTTGGTGCGTACACGTGGTGGAGTCGCGCACGAATTGCTGCGGGCCAGGATGGAGCCCTCTGCCCAGTACGACCTCGTTGAGGCTGGGGCAATCATGCGACCGAGCTCGAGCGTAGTGGGGCTGGGTGAGACCTCGGCGAAGGTCAAAGGTGCTGTCCCGATCAGTCTCGGCGCGCGAGGCACCGTTGCCCGCCTGGTCCGAATCGCCTTCCCACACTTGATTAACGCCGATGACCAGGAACGGACGGTTCGAGCGCTCGTTGCCTTCTTGAGGCAGCACAACCTACTTGACCGGACACAGGTTGGTACCGGCCGCTCTCAGGTAGTGCTGTGGCAGCTCGCGCCGCAGGCCATGGAGATTCGGCCCCCAGCCACCAGCCTCTACCAGTGCCGAGCCTGCCGCGCCGTGCAACCACAATCCTCGCCCCGCAACATTTGTGCCACCTTCAACTGCAAGGGTGTGATGGAGCCTTGGCAGCACAACCCGGACGACTACGAAAGGAAGCTCGCGGAAGGACACGACCCGCTCGCGGTCACCGCCGAGGAACACTCTGGTCAAATACCACTCACGCAGCGCGAGGACATCGAGGAACGGTTCAAAAACGGTGAGCTGAACCTGCTCGTGTGCACCATGACCCTCGAGTTGGGCGTCGACCTCGGCCAACTGTTGGCGGTGGTGTTGCGCAACGTCCCCCCGCGCCCAAGCAACTATGCCCAGCGCGCGGGCCGAGCAGGACGCCGCGAGGAACGGGTCGCACTCATCGTGACCTACGCGGGTGGGATGCCGCACGACAGCTACTACTACCGACGGCCAGTCGAAATGATCCGCGGTGCCATCCGGCCACCGACTTTCCTGATGGACAACGAACGGGTGATCACTCGACATGCCCGCGCGTTGGCACTAGAACTATGCGGCGAAAACCTGCCCAACTGGATGGGCGATTTCGTGTCCGAAGATGACGCCGGTGAACTACAAGACCTGCAACCGGTACGAGACGCACTGACGGCCGATACTGACCGGATCGCTGAACGGATTCATGCCACCTTCCGCCACGGCCTGCGTGAGGAGGACCTGCCGTGGCTGGATGCCGACTGGGCACACGGGATCGTGACAACGTGGCTGGAGAACCTTGACGAGGCCGTCGGGCCCTATCGCCTCAAGCAGAAGACCCTCCTGGAGGAGTGGAGCCAAGCCGCCGCCACACCGGGGAAATCGGATTCCACCAGGGCACTGCAGACCATTAGTGCCAGCCTGATGGCGATGCGCCGCAGCGACCGGACTCGCGCCTACGTGCTGTCTTACCTGAGCACCGTCGGATTCCTGCCCTCCTATGCATTTCCGACCGACACGGCCACTTTGTCCATGGAAGGCGAGACTGCCGAGCTGTCCCAAGACAGCATCCAAGCCGTTAAGGACTACGCACCCGGACAGCTTGTTTACGCGCGCGGCGCGAAATGGCTTGTCGATCAGGTCGACTTCCGGCGCTCCAACCTCGTCAATTCCGACGGCCACGGCGCCGTTCCGCAGGCCAACCTTTGCCCCCGCTGCGACACCATCAACGACTCCACCTCGGCCAGCTGTCTGTCCTGTGACAACGTCGACCTCCTAACACTGGTCACAGTCCCGATGCGGGCGATGCGGGCATCGCGCCGCCAGCGCATCGGCGCCGACGAGGAGAATCGTTCTAGGCAGCCGTTCGAGGTGACTCACCACCTCGGCGCTCCCAACACCGCCGAAACATGGCTGTTCGAGCGTCCGGGTTTGGTGCTCCAGTGGGAACGCAATGCTGCCCTTACCGTGCTCAACCGGGGCCGCGTGCAGCATGGCGCCCACCCCGAGCAATTCGCCATCTGTACCAGTTGCGGGTTGTGTTTCGATTCCATTCCCGGCCCCAACCCCACCGAGTCGCAACGTCGTCGCGCGAAGTTGCACGACACGATCTGTGCCAGCCACCGATATGAGCTCAGTGTGCTGTCTACCGCTCGTAGCGTCGATTGCTTGCATGTTCTTCCCGACCTAGAGGCGCTCGACATCCGAGCCAGCCAACTGGAGGAATTCCTCGCCAGTGTCAGGGCTGCACTCGACCTTGGGTGCCGGGTGGTCCTGCAAGCCGGCGAGGACGAGGTCGCAGGCTTCGACTGGCCGCGCCCTGACCCAGACAGTGTCGAGGCGCTTCTACGACTGGCGGTACTGTACGAGGAGGTCCCCGGAGGAGCAGGATATCTGCGCCAACTCGCAGAACGCTTCGGCGAAGTCGCCACCGCACTCGTCCCCGTTCTCGACGGCTGCACCTGCGAGCGCGCCTGCTACGCCTGCCTGCGCTCATACAACAACCAACTCGAAGGCCACCTGCTGAATCGACACGTTGCGGCGGACTTCTTGCGTCAGTTCATCAACGCGCCAGCTGCCGTTGTCCATCGCGTCGGCTCTTTCGCTGATGGCTTCCACGGCCTGCCCCGATCCCCGATCGAACGCCGCCTGGCCCTGGCCCTCATCGAAGCCCAGGCCCCGCGGGGGCATGCCCAGTACGCCTGGGGCGACCGCGGATCCACCGATGGCACACCCCGCCCCGTCACCATTGCTGACTTCGCCTGGCCTGAGCACAAAGTCGCGGTCTTTTGCGACGGCTGGCAACACCACCGCACGCCAGAGCAACAAGCCGAGGACAAGACCAAACGGGATGCGATGCGGGCCAGTGGCTGGACGGTCCTGTCCTTCTGGGGTGGCCAAATTGTTCGAGACATTAATACCTGCGTCGTCGCGATCATGCAGGTTCTAAATACTCATCCGATACAACCACCAGTCCGAAACTAGATCGTCCCGTCGACAGTTCGCTTGACTGACAACGGTTAATAAACCAGGGGAGTCCCTATCTCCCAGCCTCTGAATGAGGTTGGGAGAGGTGTAGGGTGGCTCCTTTACGGGGAATGGGACGGGGAGTTCAGCGGTCCCTGAGTGCGCAGACGAAAGTCAAACTCGCGCAGCCATTTCCCGGAGACTCCCGCGTGTTCGTCGAGATTCGCGCATCTCGTTCACGCCGGGAGCTTACTTCTCGTGCGGGAGCTGCTGTGCCGCCGCACGGTGTCTTGCTCGCCCACGTCAGATGTAATTCGGCGATGTGAAGCTCCACCTCGTCCAACCAGTCTTCGACCCTGCGGCCGAACGACTTCATGGCACGGATTGCGGTTTCGAGCTGCTCGAGATTGACCCGATAACGGTCATCCATTGACACGGTAGGTCCAGTCAGGCCAGCCTGCCGATCGCGTCCCGGTTCGCGGTATCACGCATCGCGTTCTAGGCGGCGGCTTCAGCCAGGCTCGCGGGCGGGACTGGTGGTGGGGCGGGAAGTCAGTCGGTCCAGCCGCCGTACAGGTTTCGGCGTTCGAAGTACGCATCGTCGGCGGCTTGGACGTCGGCTTCGCTGGTCGGCCTGCTTCGACCTGTGGGTGTTGGTGTTGTTTCGAGGAGTTTGGCCTGGTCGCGGATGCGGGGGTCGGCTTGTTGCAGGAGGCGTTCGGCTTTGGCTCGCACTTCGGTGCGGGCTTTGCGGTGGCAGTCGAGCAGGGCGCTGGTGAGCTGGGTGCTGGTCCATTTCATGGCGCCGGGTGCGATCTTCAGGTCGGTGATCTCGCCTGTGGTGTCGACTTCGATCAGGACTCCGCGGACTTCGCCGCGGCCCCGGAGGCTGGCTGCCTGCTTGGCGAGTTGCTGGCCGTTGCGGCGGATCTGGGCGAGGTCTTGCTGGAGCCGCTGCTCCCATTGCTGGAGGTTGGTCATGGCTGTGAGTCGGTTCCTTGGGCTACCTGCGGCTAATAGATCAGGTCATTCGGTTTGGCGCACGACGAAGCCTTGGCGGCGACGAGGAACTCCGTGTCGGGCAGGGCGGGTGACAATTGCTTGCTCACCGTATACATCCCTGACGGCTGATTACTGTGCCCGTGGTGATCAGCGGTCGAAGAGCGACGTCCAGCGCGATCGTCGTCTTGCCTGGTGGACTGTGGATTTCGATGGATTTGATGGTGGTGATGGTTCGCTGGTCAGCGTCTTCGACGGCCACCGTGTCGCCGATATGGACGGGGTCGCCGGACAGCGTGCCGGTGACGAATACCCATTGCGCGCGCGTGGGGAGGAAGTCGACTCTTTCGACGATCAAGCGCGATTCGGTCATTGTGTGTTCCTCCGCCAGGTATCGACGAATGCGTCCTCGGCTGCGTAGGCTTCTTGTTCCAGCGCGCTGGTCATCGAGCTGATGCTACCGTCCGCGTATTGCCGGACGTGCACGCTCTCGTGTGCCAGCGTGCGGACAAGTGTTTCCGCGTCCTGGAAAGCTGCTGGCCCGAGCTGTACTCCGAGGGAGTCGGTTCTGGCGATAGCCCCTTGGAAGTCCAGGTAGGAGATCGTGTCGGCGTCATCGAGTATTTCCAGTTTGGTGCCGCGGAGGTCTACACCGGCCAGTCTTGCGTAGTATTCGATCGTTTCCATGGTTCTGGGTAGTCCGACATTGCCTTCGAGGACTTCTCGGTTCGACAGGGCGCCGGAGCGTGAGTACAAAGCGGCGGGTCGGCCGCGACCAAGGAACTTGGTTCTCGCCGCTTCCACCCAGAGCCGGATCTTCTCGAGCAGAGGTTTCAGCCGCTCGACGAGGGGCCGGACGGTGTTGGTGACGATTTTCGCCACCCTCGCTGAGAGCTCACCGATGATCGTTGCGATACGCCGGGCCTTCACAGCGATTCGCCCGGCCAGGGCGGCATTGCCGACCCATTCGGACACGGTCGCGGTAAACGGTGCGAGGACTGCGAATGCGGCCTCGGCGGCGACCGTCTCGATGGCGAGAGCTTCGAGTTCGTCGAGGATCTGGTGGTGGGCTTCGTCGAGGTAGTGTGCATACTCGCCGCAGGCATCTCCGAGGGTCTGGCATGTGTCGGCCAACGTGTGGAGATCTGATTGCCGCGCTCGACAGGTGGTCACCGCGATGTCGATCTCGGGTGACTGCTGGTTGGTGAGCATGTCGACGGCGTGGGGGACTTGACCGGCGACCGTGCGGAAGTCGGCGGCAGCGGTATGCCAGGCGGTCTTGGCCGCGTTGAGTTGGTCTTGATGTCCGTTCGGCCACCCGAAGCCGACGGCATCCTTGATGAACGACCACCCGAACGGCTCCGGGATCCCGTCGCCCGCTGCAGAAGGAATGCTCTCGGGCAGACACGGGTCCACCGACAGCGATGGCACTGGTGGCGGCGGGAGTTCACGGTGAGCAGCAGCGGCTTCGGCGACCTGATGATTGTGAGCACCGACGACGATCAAGTCTCGGATCTGACCGCACGAGGTCGTCAGTTTCGACGACGTCGAGATCGCGAGTTGGGCGGCCTCGTCGTAGCCGGTTGCCCACTGCCCGCCGACGCTGTCGCTGCCAGCCATTCCCGCATACGCGGTCAAGACCGCGACAAGCGATGAGTGTGTGGTCACCATGTCGGTCGACATCTGACCGAAAACCTCACCAGCAGACACGTATTCATCGGCACGGTGAACAATCACCGGGACGGTCGGTGCCGTCACCGCGGCCACATCCCGACGTTCGTCTGGCCCACACTGTGATAGACCGTTCGTGCCCGCCCCAGTGCTTGCCGAAGTTCCCCAAGAGCGGCGTTCATTTCTGCCGCACCGCTGGCCCATTCCGTGGCGGCGGCGCGGTGCGCGTCGGCGACCTGGCCGGTCCAGTTGATGTGCAGGTCGGCGATGCGGGAATGGATGTCGCGTACCCGATCGTCGATTCGCTTCTCCAGATCAGCGGCCTGATCGACCAGGGCCTGCATTCCGGCCAGATCGACGCGGTAATCGCTGCTGTCCACCTATGCCACTCCGGGATCGACCGCGCCGATCGAGTCGGCGTTACCCTGATCGGTGGTCGAGAAACCGTCTGCTGCTGCATGCAGGGCAGCCGCATCATGTTCCAGGCCAGCGATCACCTGACGGGCGCCGTCTTCCCACTCGGCCCACGCGTCGTGATGGGATCCGGCCGCCAGGCCCTGCCAATCACCGCCGACGAACGACCGCACCTGCTTCATCAAGCGATTGAGCTCGTCGGTGAACTCCCGCGCCGAAGTTTCCAGCCAGCCAGCGGTGGCGTGCACCTCAGCCGGATCAACATCCACACGATCGGTCACTCGCCCTCCCCTCACCACGTCGATCAGCCGCGCCAACCGAAATCTACAGTGTCATAGACTCTCTCGGACGGCTACGGGGCACTCGCTATCCACCGGCTGGCACCATAGTGTGCACTGCGGCGACCGCTCCCGAGCATCCGATGCCCTCCAGGAACCGATCGGACGAAGGCGTTTCGCCGGATCGAGCAGGAAACCATCCCCCTCGCCCACGCCGCAACCCGACTGCTACAGATCTTGAAAGGCCAAGATTGATCCTGGAGCCTGTTTCGGGATCGGCTCCTTCTCTACCGGATGGCCGAGGACAGGTGTGTGCTGTGGACGGTGTAACTACCCCTGGCTTGACCTCGTTTACGCGCGACTACGCGCGAGAGAGGAATCCGCCAATCCCCCGTATGAGGGAATGAGGGCCTTCTGGACGAGACCGCCGCCGTCACAGCGCTTCCCATTGCCAGGGTCGCGACACTGTTCCGCGGAGGCATGCGATCCGATGCTTGGCCTGCCTCTCAGCAGTTCTGCTCGCACAGGTTCGTTCGAGAGCGAACCCGACCCATCTGAGTTCCTGGATATCGGCGAATACGCGGAAGTCTGGCCGGGTCGTGACGTCGTAGCCACCATAGGCGTTCACAAAGGACAGGTAATCGGCGTCGGAGACTCGCGCGAAGTCGGTGTAGTCAACGGCCAGTTGCACGAGATCCCATTCCGGACGGCCAAGCGACACCTTATCGAGATCCAGCACCGTCGTAATGCCTGACGGAGGCACGACCAGGTTGCCTTGCCAGGCATCGCCATGAATGACCATGAGGCGCAGAGGTTCCGGCAGTTTGTCATACTGTTTACGCAGCTTGTCATAGCGTGTCAGCAGCCACCTTCGGTCATCGACGTCCACCACGCCCGCGGTGGCCAATCGCTCGCGAAGATCGCCGAACGGGTCGTATCTCGGCAGCTCGAAATGGGCTGGCGGTGTCAACGAATGGAGCGCACGGAGCATGGCTCCGAGTTCGGCAGGTGTGGCTGGCCGATGTTGCGGGATGAGGTGCCACCAGGTGACGGGGCGGTCGTCGACAACGATCGGCTGAGGCAGCTCTGATACCGCCTCCACGGTCGGGATGCCGGAGCTATTGAGCCATCTCGACACGCGCAGTTCCCGCTCGGCATCCTCCAGGCTGCCGCGCCTTCCGATCCGCGCCACGATGTCACTGACCCGGTAGATGGCGTGAGATCCTTCGCGGATCACCTTTGGCTGATGCAGCTCGAGCCCGGCTTGCTGGGCGGCCTTCGCCAGTACTTCCCTGGATACCGTTGTGGCAGTCATAGCGCTGCTCTCGCCGGACATCGGCGGGTGATGACCTCGCGCAGTTCCACGACGTCGCTCATTCGCCGGTGAGGTGACGAAGCAGCGGCCAGTCGCTGCAGTTCGTTGTGGATGCGATGGGAATCTAGCTGGCTGGCCTGTGTGGCGGCACGGATCCCAAGGGCGACTGCTTCCTTCGGATCGCCGAGCTGCATAGTCAAGGTTGCCAGCCGGGTAAGCGAGAACGTTTGGGAGCGAGGGTATTCCGCGGCTTGAAGTTCGACGGCACGCTCGATTCTTGGTGCGGCCAGATCGATTCGGTGCTGCGCCTGTGCGACCGGGATCAGGGCCTTGCCGGTGCTGCCGAGGTGCTCGGCCTCGTCGTAAAAGCACAGCCAGGGAGCGTCGGTGGCGGGGCTGCGCTGGGCGAAGTATTCGTCGGCGCGTGCCACCTCGGAGAGTGCTTCGTCGGGTCGTTTCACGGCGGCCAAGTATTGGGCGCGTAGGGCACTGAGCATGGCGCGGGTTGTGGCGGACAGCCGGTCGGATCGCACCTGGGCAAGCTCGATGAGCGATAATCCGCTATCAGCGTTGCCGATATATGCCATCTTGCGTGCCATGTCGGCGAGCGTGCTGGCGCGCAGCTCCCAGGATCCGGCTGTGTCGGCGCACCACAAAGCGAGCCGGAACCTTCGCTCAGCCTCCGTGTGATCGCCGATGTCGAAGGCCGCATATCCGGCGACGCTGCCGAAGTTGCCAATCGCTTCGAGCAGGGCCCTGCGGATAGTCGGCGACGCCTTCGCATCGAGTAGCCGCGCGAAGCGGCCAAGTTGCCTGCCCGCGACAAGGCTGATCGAGCCGCCACCACGTAGGTTCTCCGCGGACGCGATTGTGCGGGTGGCTGTTTGGATGTTGATGACTTCGGTCATGCCGACACGGCCAGTCGGCTTATCCTCGACATTCGGGCCGAAATAGTGGGCGGGACCGCTGGCTGGGTCGAAAGGGCTGAACAGGCTCACCGTGAGCGTGCGGTCCGGCATCGCCGGCGTTTCGCGGCGCCTCCGATTCGGTACGAAGCCCAGTTCGCTATCGGTGGCGTGCAGGATGGTGCGGAGCGCTTCCCGGTAGAGCTTGTTGGGCCAGCGGACGGTGCCGCGCTCGTAGCGGGCGATGGTGCGGGCATCGAGTTCGCGCCGCTGACCGTGCTGGCGCCAGATATAGGCGTTGACGGTCTCGGCCAGCTCGGCGCGGCCCATCACCTGACCAGGTGTCACCCGCGACGGTGTGGCTTCTCGTCGCTGCTGGAGTTGCACGTTCGGTTGCATGCGTCCCCTCGCCGATGTCGGTCGGTTCAGTCTATCCAGCAGCACCGACGCTCGGTCGGGCAGATTATCTGCCCCGTAAATTGCCCTCTTCTAGACGCGCCGCGTGCGTGAGTCTGGGACGACGGCTCCGATATGCAGGGCCGTCTGCACGGCGATCAGTTGGGGGATCGAATGAGACCATGTGAATCGGTCCGAGGCGCGCGCGGCGCGGCACCGGTGTCGCGCATCACCCGCCCGGACATCGAATCTGGATGGCGCACGTCGCGCCGTGTCGCTGACCGCAGTCCAACACTGCGCGCCGGTGTGGTGGGCCTCGGGCGCCAGGCGATCAATGATCACCTTCCAGCACTCGTAGCCTCGCACCACGTCGAGCTGGTCGCCGTCTGTGATGAGGATGCGAGTGTCGTGCGCGAGCAGGAATCAGCGCATCAGGTGCCCGGCTTCGCCGATTATCGCGAAATGTTCGAGGCCGAGGCGCTCGACCTGGTGGTGGTCTGCGTGCCGCACGATGTCGGTCGGGCGGTGATCGAGTCGGCCGCGGAATATAAGGTCCACGTTCTCAAGGAGAAGCCGTTCGCGACCGACCTGGTCGAGGCCAACGGACTGGCGCAGTTGTGCGAACGGTCCGGCATCGAACTGATGGTCACGCTGCAACGGCGATTCAACCCGATATACACGAGCTTCCCGCAGCTCGCTGATCAGATCGGCACGCCGTTTCTGATCGACGCCCGCTACACCGTGCATGTCGATGATCCGTCCGAGGGTTGGCGCGGGCAGACCGCCAAGGCGGGCGGTGGCTGTGTGATCGACATGGGCTACCACCTCATCGACCTGCTCCTGTGGTACTTCGGATTGCCCGACAGCATCACAGCCGAGCTGTCGGTCGGTGCGCGGCCGGACCGGCGCTATGACGCCGAAGACACCGCGCTCGTCCACTTTTCCTACGACAGCGGCCTCTATGGCTCGTTGCTGCTCTCGCGGTTCATCGGGCCGAAGACCGAAGAGATCCGGCTCGTCGGGTCTGACGGCGTCGTACATCTGGAACGCGGCCGCATCCGCCGGCTGACCAACAGCGGCGAGGTCATCGAGTCGCTGCGTCGGGAACAAGCCTGGCCCTCAGCCGCGGCCTGCCAGATCGACTACTTCCACCGCGTCATCGACGGCACGCGACCGAACCTCAGCGGTCCTGCCGAAAACCTCGCTCACATGGCCTTTGTCACCGCCTGCTACGAGGCCGCACGCACCCGCAACCACATCAATCCCAAGGAGCTCTTGTGACCTCACCACTGGCGCTGCTCGGCGGCCCACCCGTCATAACCGAAGCAGCACCGCACTTTGCATGGCCCCCACTGACCGAGGCCACCAGCATCGCCATCCTCGATCAGCTCGACGAGGCCATCTCGATCTATGACCGCTCCGGTGTCATCGCCCGACTCGAAGACGCACTCCAGCACTACTTCGGCACCCGCTACGCCGTGCTCGCCAGCTCAGGCACCGCTGCGCTGTATTCGATGTATGCCGCCTGCGGCATTGGGCCAGGTGATGAGGTGATTGTCCCTGCGTATACCTTCTTCGCCACCGCCACACCGCTGCTGCACTTGGGCGCTACCCCCGTACTCGCCGATTGCGACGCCAGTGGCAACCTTGATCCGGTCGACGTGCCGCGACGCATTACCAAGCGAACCAAAGCCATCGTGGTAACGCATATGTGGGGGATGCCCGCACAAGTCCAACGTCTACGCACACTGGCGGACGCCCACGGGCTATCGCTGCTCGAAGACGCCTCCCATGCTCACGGCGCGAGCATCGGTGAGCAGAAGATCGGGACATTCGGGCAAGCCGCCGCGTTCAGCATGAACGGGCCGAAACCGCTGTCCGCAGGGGAAGGCGGCTTCATCCTCACCGATGACGAGGAGGTGTACCACCGCGTCTTGCTGCACGGCCAGTACAACAAGCGGTGCCGAAACGAAATCCCAGCCCGCTCCGACCTCAGCCGCTACGCCGTGACAGGCATGGGACTCAAACATCGCATCCACCCGCTGGCCGCAGCCTTCGCGCTGGAACAACTTGCACATCTGGATGACTACCTCACAGGGCGTCAACGCATCGCCGAGTACATCCACGACGAACTCCGGCGAGAGCCCGGCCTGACCATCACCTGGCACGAACCGCACACGCGACCAGCCTGGTACGGACTCACGATTCTCTACGACAGTGAATTCTTCGATGACGTGCCGGTGGAGCGCTTTCACGCCGCACTCCAGGCCGAGGGCTGCCGCGAGTTCGACCGGCCCGGATCGACGTGCCCCCTCAATCTGCTACCGCTGTTCCAAGAGCCAGGTCCGTTGTTTCCGGCCTTCACTGGCAAGCTGGCCTACGCTCTCGGCGACTACCCACGCGCCGAAAAGCTCCACCACGCCACGCTCAAGCTTCCTGTGTGGCATCGAGACGAGGACCTGCCGCTCGTCGACCGCTACATCGAAGCGCTCTACAAAGTCATCACCCACCACGCCGACCTGAAAGGATAGAACTAGATGATCGAGACAACACTGCTGGAGCAGTTGACGTGCGAAGCCGACCGGGACGAGGTACAACAACTCATCGTCGGTGCCGTCGTCCAGCACGGCGGCAAAGTCCTTCTGCTGCAACGACCCGCCGATGATTTCATGGGTGGGATCTGGGAACTTCCCAGCGGCAAAGTCGATCCCGGCGAAGCCATCGACGAAGCTCTCATTCGGGAAGTCAAGGAAGAGACCGGCCTCGAGGTCACCGCCATCACGAACTACCTCGGCGAGTTCGATTACCAGTCCGGCAGCGGCAAGAAAAGCCGACAGTTCAACTTCACCGTCGAGGTCGGCCATGCCGAGCCTGTGCAGCTGACCGAACACGACGCCTACACCTGGACCAGCCTGGAAGAGGAACCACCGGTCACGGATGCCGTGAAGCAGGTACTGGCGCGGTACCGCGAGAGCTGACCGCACAGTCAAATCGGCCGCGCCGACGGGTACAAACCGAAGTCTCCGCACCGCCAGTAGCCCGCTCCAGAAACGGAGCGGGCTACGTTCCCTACTGGTCATTTACAGCGTTGTCGATACCGGCATCACCCCGGTGTCGTCATCATCGCTCCGCCACTGCCCCGGTCTTGCCGCTGGCGATGCACTCATCGATGCTTCGTCACCGAGGTCAGCTTCGTCGGACTCCCACCGATCGTCTCGCCCCGGCACATTTCCTACCGCATGCCGGCCCTGCAGCTCCGTCGTCTTCCACCAGTAGCCGAGCCGGAAGCACAGCACGCCGATGAAGAAGACCGACCCGACCCACGGGATAGCGACGATGAGCGGCTGCATTGGTCAGAAGCCATCCTCGATCAGCAGCAGACAAGCCGCCTCCAGATGCACGATGCATTCGTCCGGGTGGTGAAAGCGGTGGATATGCCTCAGCTCCCGGGCGCGGGGGCGGGTCAGCTCCATCAGATGCACCTGGCACATGAACTCCGCCAATTTGCCATCTGCGGAGACAAACGTCTTGTGAGGCAATGGGTCAGAGGTAGTCATGATCGTCTCCTGCGGATCGCTGGACCGTCTCGGGCGGAAACTTCCCTGCCTGCTCCCGCAGACGCACCCGCCCTGCTTGCACGTCGGCGACCAACTGGTCGAACGCCCGGATACAGGCCATCAGCTCGGCCGCGTCGCGCTCGTGGTGTTCCGAGTCGTGCTGCCGCAGCGCATATAGCGCGTACTTCCACGCCAGCCACGCCACCCAATCGCCGTACGACGAGGGAGACATCGGAGCGTCTGCCTCGAACGCAATCCCGCTGGTGTGCCCGCCTGCCTCTCGGTCGATCAGCCAGATCAGCAAGTTGAGCTGTTCATCGACCGAGGCCGAGCCGCTGCGGCCATGTTCGTGTACATGACGCCACTCACCAACCAGTTGCCGCGCGCACCGCAGCAGCGCAGTGGTCGGTTCCTCCGCGCCCGCGCACACCCGCAGAAGCGGCCCGGCATCCGGCAACGGCTGATTGGGTTGGGCCTCAACGGGCGGAAGCGTGAAGGCAAGTGGCTTTTCTGGAGTGGGCCCATACACGACATACTCGGGCCGTTTATACGACATAAATGTTGTATCCCTCTGGATTTGGACGATATGAGTGGGCGCGCACGGCCACGGAACGTGGGCGATGGAGAAAACGGGTTAGTCCCAGAGCGCGGCGCAGGGGAGCGGTGGCAAATCGGGTTGTACGTCGTCATCGACCGTCACCACCAGCTCCGGGAATCCCTGCGCCAACTCGTCGGCTACGTGCTGGGCCTGCTCGGCGCTGGCTTGGAAGTCCAGGCGCAGCGCGCCGGATTCGATGTGGATGTGGCGGATTCGCCGCGGCGGCTGTGTCGGTTGCATGGCGCATCACAACCCTGGCGGAAGGCGCTGGCCCGCTTCGATGTCCGCGACCAGACTGTCGTAGCCCTCGCACAGTTCCATCAGCCGGTCGGCTTCTGGCAGGTCACCGACGTCGCCCGCGGTGGCGCTGACAACTTCCCATAGCGCGGCCATCCGGGCCGCGATCTGCCCGACCGATTCCGTATGCACCGGCACCGGCCGGGCTTCCGCATCCGGGCACGCGGGTTGCGCCCCGCCCTGGCGACGTTGCAGTCGCTTGCCCACGGCGTCGTCGATGATCGTCACCAGCAAGTCGAGTTCCTCTTTGGCCGAAACCAGCGCCGTCGCAACAGACTGCACCCTTTCGTTAGCGACGGCGCCGCTCGCCAGTACTTCGGACGCCAGCCGGTACCGCTCCCGGCTCACCACCAGGTCGCCCGCCGGATCGAGGATGTCGGTGTTTGTGATCGGCGTCAGCCCGGCGAACGCCGCCAGCAGCATCTCGCTCGACGGCAGCGGTTCGAACGGCGGCCACTTCGATGTCGCTTTAGCCGAATTGTTTTCATTGGAGTCAGGTGGCTGATTCTCCGGGGATCCGCTGGGCGGTGCGCTCATAGCGGCTCACCGCGGCTTCGTCTCGGAGGGCACCACCCGGCCGGCCTGGACCAGAGTGTTGAGCGCGGCGGCCTTTCGCGGACAGCGCTTCGCCCGGCAAGCGATGTGGTAACGCATCACCGCATGCGCTTGCGAGATCGTGAACGGCACTAGGGGCGCTTGATGCGCCGCCTGTCCGGTCATGGCGATCAATTGATAGATGGCGAGGGAACTGGTGGGCATCGCGCAGTGCTTCTTTCCGGGTCCAGGCGGCAAAGTTCGGAGTGGTACCCGATACCGGGGGCTTTCGCCACCGGCCCGCCACCCTGGCCGCCGGTGCGCCGCGTGAGGGGTTTGCGGCGTCGGCCCGGTACCGGGTACCGCTTTTGACCCTGGCGCACACGTGGTTTCGGCTGTAACCGCGCGGTGATGGGGTACTGTGGGCGTAGCGTAGGTATTTGCCCAGGTCAGGCCCAAAAACATAGGCAAAGGCGATGGTACGAGCGCGACAGTGGACCGGCTTCGAAGCCGCCGCACTCCAAGAAGCAATGCGCAAGTCGATCCGTGAGTTCGCCGCACTGCTCGGTGTCGAGACCACCACGATCACGAACTGGCGCAGCGGGCTGAGCGCGGTCACGCCGCGATCTGGTACCCAAGCCATCCTGGATACGACCTACCAGCAGCGGGCGACACCCGAGGACCGCGACCGCTTCGAGCAGATCGTGGCTGAGGGGGAGGCGGCGTGGCGAGAGCGGCACGGATTGGTCGCTCGAACGGAGCAGCCCGCCCAGGATACGTCGGATCGGGATCGCTCTCTGCCGAGCAAACCTTCACCGATGCATCTCTTGCCCGGGGACGCCGGGCCACCTACCAGTGATGGCGACTCAGGGAAGTCATTGGTCGGGGCCGGCCACGGAGCAGACGACGACCTGATCGATGTGCTGAGCCGGGTTCACAAGCTGAGCCGCTCGGTCAACGCCGAGGTGATTCAGCATCTGCAGCGCAGTACGGTCCGAAGTATCGCGCGGTACGAGACACTTGAGCCTGCCGATCTTGTTGCTACTCTGCGAAAACAGCGCCGATGGATCGACCAAGTCCTCAACGAGTGCAGCCATCCCCAGCAGCGGCGCCGACTGTTCGAAATCGCGAGCGAAACCTCGGGTCTGCTGGGGTACATCGCTGTTGGCCGCGGCAACTTTCCGCTTGCTCGTGCCTATTGCCTGGAAGCATTCCAGCTCGGCGACTACGCAGAAGATTCCAACCTGATGGCGTGGGTCCGCGGCATGCAGAGCTTCTGCGAATACTATGCCGGGCACTACGCTGAAGCCGTGCAATATGCCCAAGATGGTCTCGCCCAAGCGGACTCCGGCCCGCAGAGTGTGCGGCTGGCAGTAAACGGTCTCGCACGGGCCCTGGGGAAGCTGGGCGATGTCGAGGGGGTCCATCAGGCTGTTGATTACGCCTACGACCTGGTGTCTCGTAACGAGGCGCCGGATGGTGTGCCTTCCAGCATTTCGCTGGAAAGCTACAGCCCGGCGCAGGTCGCCGGAAATGCCGCGACGGCTTATCTGTCCTTGGCGATGCCGGATAGAGTCGAACGATATGTCGAGCTGGCCTTGCCAGAGATGAGCGACGACAATTCTCCTTGGGGCCGGTCGTTGGTCATGATCGATCTGGCGCGGTCGCACGTGGTGTCGGCAGGCGGTGACTTGGACGCAGCCACGGGCATCATGATTGATGCCCTTGATATTTCAGCGGGGACGCCGATGATGCAGGTTCGGCGCCGGGCATCAGAGTTTGTGGAAGACGCTACCGCTCGGTGGGGGGACGCATCACCGCTGCGGGCCGTCCGCGACGTGCTGGCCAGTGTGACGAGCCTTGATATCAATGAGCAAACGGAATAGACCGGACATGGGACGGACCAAGGACCGCATTGGCCCACTCGGTTGCTACTGGTTCCTCACCTTCGAGCACAGCTCGGAGCTTCGGTTGTTGGCCAGCGAGTGCCAGGCGGCGATCAAGGTGCCGGGCTTCGACTTCGCTCCTCTGAGCAGCCTGCATCTGACGTTAGACAGAATCGCGTACCCTGGAGAATGCACCCCGGGCGAACTCAACGCCATCGCAAGGGCTGCAGCACAGGCGTGTCGGGATGTGCCGACCTTCGGTGTAGCCGTCCACCGTCTTGGCAACATGCACGGGGCGTTGGCGTTCGACGTGTCACCCGCTGCGCCGGTCGAACAGCTTCGTGGCGCACTGCGCGGTGCAACATTGTCCGCTTACCCCGGCGCGCGGATCAAGGAGACGGCATCTAATCCGCATGTGACGATTGCCTACCCCGAGTCCGGGGGAGCTGCAGTAGCGGATGCCGATGCGGTGGTTGATCGCATCAATGTCACCATGTGCCAGACGGACATCGCCATCACGGACGTGGCGATGGTTGCGCTGGAACGCCTTGAGGGGTCGTACGCGTGGAAGGTTCTTACGCGAATCTCATTGGCGTGCTGAAGGCATGAGTGGCATCACATAACCTTTAATGGCAGGAGGATACGCTGTCAGAATTACTTACAGTCTTAATGCAGCGAGTGCGCAATTAGCTCGCCATTATTGCCAAATCTGGTCTTGTGACGGTGTCGCTCCTCGCTGGTCGAATTCTTCAGAAACTTCGGTAGCTCCGATAGGTGCGCAGCTCCATCAACCGGTAACGAAGCAGCCGGGCCAAGTCCTCGTGCTCCACGATTGTGGAAAGTTCGTGGGCGAGTACAACAATTATCGCGATACCGGTTCCCAATTCATCGCGTATCGCTGCATGAGCTGCCTCGCCTATCTTTCCCGACAGGCCAGCGGCGGTAACAAATATTCCTATCGACAGGCTGCGGGATCGCAGCTTTGCTCCAAACTCGCGTACTTGTGCGGCGCTGGTTTTAGTTTGCTCATTCTTGCATTCGATCATTAACAGCAAATCTGATATAGGGATCTCGGACATCGCTGGTATATGCGATAACACCAGATCCAACTCTTGAGCGCCATCAAGATCTTTTACATCCCGCGCGTAAAGGCTAACCGAGGGGACTTGGGTAAAGACGTACTCGACAAAGTCTTCAAGCGCCTTGCCGCGGGCGTGGGAACCGATGGCAGTGCGGCACGCCTCATGGAGGCTGGCAAGCAGCGCTACGTCGTAGCCGGTCACGGCCGTGTGTGCACTAACTCATTACGCAGACGAGTCAGTCGGCGCGCGAGTTGACCAGATTGCACCCACTGATCTAGTTCGTCCATCGATACGGCGAGAACCGCCTTCCCGCCTTCAATGGTTGATCTGTTTAGAGAAATATCGGGCGACACCAGTATGCCGATCCTCGATCCGAACATGTTCAGGGTGTTGCGCAACTTATCTAAATCGAATCCCGTCCAAGAAGTCCTATCACCGCTTTTAACTTCAACTACCACTTGACTGAATGCGTCCCCGAGCGCAGGAAATGTAGCGACCATGTCCGCTTCAAACCCACGTTGGACGGGGTGGATTGCCACCACTGCTGCGCCGGACTGCTCTAGCCAGGCAGCGATCGTCCTTTCTAGCCTGCTCCCTTCGAGATGGGGACGGATTGGCGACGAAACCGTTTCGGTCGAGAGAACATCCCAATTAACCTTCAGCTCTGCTGCTAGCGGTTGGATATTGCTGACGTAGGCGCTCAACCCTTCGTGAATGGCACTATCATCTGCAGTTCGATATCGGATAATCGGCGCATCAATCGTTTGCGCTACCGCCTGATCGGCCTCGATGCTCGTCACCACCACGAGTGGGCGTCGGGCGCCGACTGCGATACCAGCTTCGTACATCACTGTGGGGCTAGGTGTTTCGGCTCCGAGCACAACACAGACGAAGTCAGCGGAAAGCACCGCCTGTGAGAGTGAACCTGAAAGCGATGTGCCTCCAGGAACATCCAGGCTGGTTGTTAGATCGACGTGAAGCTGCCCAAGCGTCCTGCGCACGCTCGCTTCGGCAGCCACGTCACGGGTGTAGCTGAGAAAGCAGGTCAGGTGTCTGACATGGGTTGGACTGGTCGGCGAGGGCATCGGACAAGCTTCTCAGACGAGGGCCCGCCCGGCCACGATACGGGGCAACCGGAGAGGCCGCATGGGTTGAGCACTCAGATGAGCAGGCTATCGAATGGAAGATTCCAGGGCGGGTCACAGGGTCTGACGGTGGCCTTCGGCGCCCCCATGCGGATGGTGAACCCGCCGAGGCTTCCGCCACGGCCGATCCACACCGAGGAGTGTCTGTGATCGTCACGCCACTACAGCCAGAACACATCAGCGAAGTCCGCGAACTCATGGGGCTCGGGGAGCCATTTGTCAGTGCCCGCACCTTGTCTGACTACTGGCTCTACGCCAAGCTGTTCTCCTCGACCTGCCCCATCACGATCGGCGAGGACAACACCATCACCGGAGCAGTCATCGCATTCCGAAGCCAAGACGACCCCGCAGACGTGTACGTACAGGACGTCATGACCCACCCCCAGTACCGGAAATGCGGCATCGCACGAGCGCTCCTGCACAGCGTGCAGTCACAGGCTGAAAAGTGGGGCTGCGAGCGTTTGTATCTGACATCCGAACCCGAGAACCACGCAGCACACGTCAGTTGGACTGCCCTCGGATTCGTCAACGTGCCAGGCGACCACGAGATCAACGGCATCTCAATCATCAGCGACTTCAAAGGACCCGGCCGCAGCCGTGCGGTGTACGAACTGCCCCTGACCTGATCGCGTCGGATCGGCAGCTCAATCGATCCAGTACCGGCGACTCAGGGTGCCGTCGCTGCATGGTACGACCGATTCGACAATGCCGCCGCATGCTTCGATGATGCGCCGAGAGGCGAGGTTGCTGTCGTCGCAGGTGATGAGTATCCGGTCGAGGCCGATCGCGCGGGCGACGGTGAGGCTGTGGCGGAGGATGGCGGTGCCGTAGCCACGGTGCCGAAATGGTGCAAGGACACCGTAGCCGATGTGACCGCCTCGTTGACGCAATCCGTCGTTGAGGGTGTGCCGGATGGACGTGCGGCCGACGACCTGGTCATCGACCGTGGCGACCAGGAAGGTGGCTGCCACGATTCCGTCGGGCAAGTTGATCCCGTGGCGGTAGTCCTCCAGCGCCGATAGGTACTGCCGCCACGGGATGGCCGGTGTGAGACCCAATGCGAAGGGGAATCCGTCGCTGTCGGCCATGGCCTCATGCGCCGCGCGGACCACCTGCTCGTCCGATGCGCGCAACGGCCGAAGGCGCACTGCATCGAGTACAATCGAGGTCTCGGAGTCAGGTGACATGCCCGAACCGTACCCAGCGAGACGCTCGTCGGCGACGGAATTTCAGCGATGACCCGCTCGTGCCGACACAGGTAGGTTTCGCCGAGTCGGCTCGGACCGTAGAGGTCAGCTGTATTCACGATTCAGACGCGGACTGGTCGACAAGCCATTCAACCGTCGTGGTGATTGCTTCGTCCTCGCGCCGGCGTGAGTCAAACCCATGATCCGAACCGAAGACAGTGTGCAACGTCGTGTTCTGTCGTGATCGAGCCGCTCCGGCGGCAATGTCGTAGGAGACCGCTGAGTCTCGGTCACCGTGCACGATCAGGGATGGCACTGTGCTTTCGAGGAACAGATCGAGGGGCCGATAGTGCGCGAACTCGTAGAACAGCACTCGGCCAAGCTCGAATTGGCCATCGACGACAAGCCATCCGTGCTCTGCGAGGTCTTTCTGCTGCTGTGGGCCGAAGTTCTCCTTTCCCCAAGCCAACTCTGGCTCGAGGAACGTTCGGCGTAGATCTAGAACTGGATTCCACAGCACCAGTCGATGGAGGGTGCTTTCCAGCCACGGCAGTGACAGCGTCGTGGACACCGCGCCGAAACTTGCCGCCACGATTGAAAGCGGCCCCGGAAAGCGTTCACGAACAGCCTCCACGGCAGCCTGGAGATCGAGACATTCCCCAGCCACCGTGACGCCGCGAGGTGTCCCGCCGCTGTTGCCGTGACCACGGAAGGAGAACCGCACCACGTTGAACCCCGCAGCATCGAGCTGCTCGGCCAACCGGATGAACATCCCGCCGCCCTCATCCATATCTACGGTGATTCCGTGGACCAGCAATACCACCCCGCGGCCGGTACTTGAGGAAGCCGGATGAAGGGCGATATCGAGTCGAACACCATCGACCGAACGCACCGTGATGTCCTCCACAGCACAGCTCCCTTCGCTCACAACCCGGCGGCGGACGAACCCATGTTGTGCAGTATCTATCCGCGCCCCGCCAGCGATCGGCACAAGGCCGCGGTTCCCCTGGCGAGATGCTGCCTCGGCCGTTGTAGCAGTGCAGCGAACGCCTGGTCCTCGCTTGTTCTGGGACTGTCGGTGCGGCGGGCTTCCTCCCGCTTCATTGCCCGCGCTACGGCTGCCGCCCTGCTCGGGGCGCGAACCGACCATCCGGCTCCGGCGCATGGTGAGTCGCGCTGCGCTGACCTTAGAATACGTTGAAGTGCAACGTGATTGACGCTGAGCAACCACGCGGAATCGTAACGTCGCCTCGAACCGACGTAAGAGACTTCGACCAGTTTACTTGCAAGCCGACCCCCTGGGCTGGTCGGCTTCATCGCCTGTGCATGTCACCTGTTTCATCCCACCCACTCTTCAGAGAGGACTACTCCGATGCCCGAAAAGGTCAGCAAGGATAAAGTGCTGGTCTACATCGTGCGCGACGGCAAGCTGCTGGTTTTTCGTCACACTGAGTTCTCCTACGAGGAGGTCGGTATCCAGGTCCCCGCGGGCAGTATCCGCCCCGGTGAATCGCCGGAGGACGCCGCGCTGCGCGAGGCCCGCGAGGAGACGGGACTGACCGAGTTCAGAGTTGTCCGAAAGCTGGGCGAATACGCTTACGACATCTCGCCGTATCGGTGGGAGTTGCAGCAGAGGCACGTAATCCAGCTGGAGTTGAGCGAGGCCGCACCCGACCGCTGGAGCAGTCAGGAAGACCATGACGGTCAAGGCGAGCCCACCCACTTCGAATGCTTCTGGGTACCGCTGGAGGCTGCGCACATCTTGCAATCCGGCCAGGGTGCCCTGCTGGGGCGACTGTTCGACAGACCATTTGATTGATCGCAGCAGGCGGCGAGCATGGTGGACACCGCAGCACAGGACCGCCGTTAGCGCGCGATGGCCGACGTGTCGTAGAGGCCGTAGGCGAGGAGGACGTGGGGGCAGTCGGGGTAGTCGCTGATCTCGAGGCTGAGTGGGAGGGGCTTGTCGGTGCCGGGTGTGCGCACATGGATTGGTGTCGGGCGGGGGCGGTCATAGGTGACTTGCATGGGTGTGGATTCCCAGATGCGGGGGAATTCGGGGGTGGTGCGCAGTCTTTGGAACAGGGTTCGTGCTCGGGGGAGATCGCGGTATCGACCGAGGGTTCCGCGCAGAATGGTGACGGCGTAGCGGGCTTCGTTGTACCAGTCGTGAATGTGGTCGCGGGCGGCGGAGGAGAACATCCACTGGAAGTAGTTGTTGTCGGCCTCGGCGAGGCTGGGCACTATGCGGTGGAATATCCGGTTGCCGTGCAGCACGGTTCGGAGGGGATCGAGGTAGACGGCGAGGGTGTCGCGGGTATCGAGGTGGTCGAGGTGGGCTTGGATGCCCAGAATCGTGAGGCGCTGGCGTAGTTCCTCGGCGGGTGGCAGTTCGAGGGAGGGTTGCCACAGTTCGTGCAGGTGTCGTCGTTGTGAGGGATCGAGGTCGAAGGCGGCGGCCAGTTTGGTGAAGACGCGAGGGCCGGGGTAGGTCCGATCTCGGATGAGTTGGTGGAGGTAGGAGCTGCTGAAACCGGCGTGTTGGGCGGCGGACTCGCGGGACAGATGATGGCGGTGGCGCAGCCATTCCAGCGAGTCGTGGAAGTCGGGCATCCCGTCGAGTGGCGGGGCTTTCCGCATTTCATCTTGCCCGTCTGTGCGGGGGTAGCGCGTGCGCGATTTTCCCGGCGTGTGAACGATGAGGTGTCGACTCGGCGGTGTGGTGGCGGCTGGGGGGATTGCCTGTCATTCGGTACTCCTGTTCGGTGGTGCGGGGGTTGGCACAGTGGGTGGCGGTTCATCGGCATCTTCCGTGTCGGCTAACACTGCCGGTCAGACCTGGTCCGAGGGGTAGGGCTCGCAGTAGCACACGCAGAATCGGATGTCGTGGGAGCTCGAGGCGTAGCCGAGGTGGATGCGTGCGGAGTACGGCTCGCCGGTGGTGGGGTCGCGCAGGTGGACGGGTTCCTCGGGGCGGCGGCCGTAGGCGACCGCGTCGCTGGTGTCCCACGCCTCGCGGAAAGTGGCCGCAGCGCGCAGGTCGTGGAAGAGGGTGAGGGCGTGCGGGGTTTCGCGGTGGCGTCCGAGGGCGCCGCGCAGGGTCGCGACCAGGTAGGCGGCGGCGCTGTCCCAGTGCACGACAATGGGTTCAGCGGTCGCCGTGGTGGAGCCGGGGTGAAAGAACCACAAGGCGACGTTGCCGCGGAACTGGTCGATGCCGGGCAGGCCCGCGGTGAACCGTTCATTGGCGAGGACCACATTCCACAGCGGATCGATGTAGGCGCCGGCGATCTCGCGGCGGTCGAGGTAGGTCAGTGTCGCGCGGTGCTCGGGAGTGTCGGTGCGGGTGCGTAGTTCCGCGATCGACGGCAGAGCGACTGGGGGTCGGGCGAGGTCGCGGGTGTAGCGTTCCTGCGCGCGATCGAGGTCGTAGGCGGTGACGAGGTGGTTCAAAACCGCTGGCGAGGGCGTCGCCTGGTTATGTTCGATCTTTTTGAGCATCTCCTTGCTGATGTGGAGGCGGTCGGCGGCGCGCGGGCGCGGGAGCTTGCGGCGCTCGCGGATCTGGCGTGCCCAGCAGCCGAGGTCTGGTATCTCCGAACAAGAGGAACTCGTGCGGCCCTGGCAGCGTCGTCGTGGATAGTGGTGGGCCGGATTCGTTGTCCGGGTCACGTAAAGCCCCTCCTACTACGGTCTTCCGTACTTCCTTCCACGTGAGGTACGTTGAAGGGTTCACTTTCCCCGAGCTGATTCGTTCCTACCAGAGAAAGATCATCCCCGGCAAACAAGATTTTCTGTGAGCTAGCCGACAATTAGCCATCGGTAGCCGCGCGACGGGCGCGGCGTATTTACCGTACCCGCACACTGGGATCGCGCGTTCGGGAAGTTTCTCTACTGACACTCGCGTTACCCCTTTCGCTCGTCGGTGCAGGCCAGCATGTGCAGTCGGAGGGGTAATGGTTGTGGTAGCACATTCCTTACCCCTCGAAGGGGTGGCGCGGCAGTGGTTTTCGGGGCTGTGATGGTAGGGCAACTGCACCTCCTCCGGTAAAGGAATAACTGTGGACCCATACACCATCCTGTCGCTGCTCGACGCGGGCGCATCGCTGGTCTCGAGTGTCCTGTCGGTCGCCTCGCAGGCATTGAGCCTGATCCTGTCGTTCGTCTGATCAGCCATGCCATTCCTCTGAAATGAGGAATACGGCGACGGGTCCCCCGGCTGCGGTCGGCGGCCGGGGAATCCGTCGTTTCTCACGCGTTGTCACGCGCATTTTCTGATCTTTTTCCTCTCCTTTCTCATTCGATCGAAAGGGTTATTTGTCGTGCCCGAAAATGGGAATACATCCCTCGCGTACGGGGGTCGGCTGCTGTGGGGTGGCCGTGTGTTGGCTGTCGGCGCTGTGCCAGTGGTGATGATGCTTGCCGCGCCGCACGCCAGTGCTGTGATGCTGGATCCGATCGCCGACCAGCCCGGAGTCACCGCCCCGGTCCAGCCCGGAACCGCCGCTCCGGCCCCGCCTCCGCCGCCCTCGGTCGCGCCGCCGTCCGAGCCTGCTGTGTATCCGCAACAGCCGCCCGAGGTCCGCAACGGCCCGGCCCCGCGCCCGGCGCCTCCACCTGCTCCCGCGCCGCCGGTGCAGGTGGTCGAGCTGCACTCACCGGAACCGGTGCCTCCGGTCGCGCCGATCGAGGCCCCGCCGGACACGATCCGCATCGGCCAGTGGGAGACTCCGTCACCGGACTGGCTGCCTCCGGAGATTCGTGACGGCGTCAACACCACCGCCGCGAACCTGGAAGCGCAGGCCGCGACGTTCCTGGATTCGATTGGGATCCCGGCGGGACGGTCTGATCGGGTGGCCGGTGCCACGATCGCCGGGGCGGGGGCCGGTGGTGCGATCGGAGGCGCACTGGCGGGTGCACCAGCGGCGGCAGCGGGCGCGGTCGCGGGCGGGCTGGCCGGTGGAACGATCGGCGGTATCGCCGGTGCCGCACTGGGCACCGTGGTGACCGTGCCGGTCATCGGCACGATCACCTCCGGTGTGGCCGGTACCGCGCTGGGCGCGGCAGCGGGCGCTGTCGCCGGCGCGATCGTGGCCGGGCTTCCCGCCGCCGTGGTCGGCGCGCTGGCCGGTGGCACGGTAGGCGCGGGATTCGGTGCCGGAGTGGGGGTGGGCCAGCCGTGACCGCTCTCCGTCTCCTCACCGCCACCGTCCTGGCGGCCTGCACGAGCGCGCTGTGCACGCCAGGCTTCGGGTCGGCGCAACCACCCGCGAACGGCGGGCCGGGCTGCCCCGTGCTGTGGGTCCTTGGAGTGCAGGGCACCGGCGAGTCCTCGCCGGGGGCTTCCGAGACCGCCGACACAGGGATGCTCGGATTCTTGCTCGGCCCGGTGGTGGCCGCCGTGTCGGACTTGGTGCAGCGCACTTACATTCCGTACTCGGCCGCGTTCGGAGGCGCGGTAGGCACCGGTGGCGGCGCGGCCCCGTACGCGGCCTCGGTCGGCGAGGGCCTCGCCGCACTGACCGCGACCGCGGCGAGGGTCGCCGCCGACTGCCCGGCCACGGCGCTCGCGGTGGTCGGATTCTCGCAAGGCGCGCAGGTGGTCTCGGAATTCGCCCGCGCTGTCGGCGCGGGCGAGGGACCCGTCTCGGCCGAGCGGGTGGCGGGTATCGCGCTGTACTCCGATCCCGATCGCGCCCCGGACTCACCGGTGATCCCCGGCCGCCCCGGCCAACTCACCCCCGACCCCGCCCCTGGCACGTCCGGGGTGGCGGTGTCGGGGGTGGCGATCACCACCGTCCCGGCAGCCGGTGGCGGGATCGCCACCAGTTCGGGTGTCGAGTACGGGGCGCTGACCGGCCGAGTGGTCGATGTCTGCGTCGACGGCGATTTGAGTTGCGCCGCCCCCGAACGCGCCGCCCTATTGCGGATGGCCGCCCAGCTCGCGGCCCAGACCGATCTGCGTGATCCGCTGGCCGCGCTGGGTTCGATCCAGGCCCTGCTGTCGGGAGCGTTGGGTGAGGCGTGGACCAACGTGGTGAACAACGACTTTCAGAGCGGGGCCGGGTTCGTCGATTACGCGCCCGCGGCGAGTCTGGCTGAGCGCCTCATCGATGCCTCCGACCCCCGCACTCCGCCACCCAGCCCGGACGAGACCGCCGCCGCGTCGGCGCGGTGGGGGCAGATCACCGCGATCGTGGCCTCCGACCCAGTCGGGCAGTTGCCGAAACTGGCCGGGCAACTCTCGGGTGCGTTCGGGCAACTGATGGCCGACAACGCCGCTCTGACCAATCCGGGCGTGTGGCTTCGCTACGCCGACATACACGGCCGCCACACCGGCTACGCCGCCGCAGGGCAACTCGCCAGCGGCATCGCATGGCTGACCGCACTCGCCCACGACCTCGCCGGGAGCCACCCATGACCACCAGCAGCAACGACTTCTACAACGTCACGACCCTCGATGGCTACCGCCCCGGAGACCTCGTGCGCACACGACCGGTGTTCGTTGCGCAGTTGAGCGAGGCGCGGGGGGCGTGGCAGGTCGTCTACGCCACGGCCAACGCCCGCTCCGAACCCATCGCGGCCTCGGGGATCGTGCTGATCCCCGAGACCATCGCCGCTCCGGGCGCGACCGCGATCCTGGTGTACTGCTCGGAGTTTCGCGGCCTGGGCGGTGTCTGCGCGCCGTCGCAACTGCTGGCGATCGGTGCCGAACCCGACACCACCGGTATCGAGGCCGCCCTCGCACGAGGCTGGGTCGTCGCGATCCCTGACGGGCAGGGCCTCGGTGCGGGCACCGGCCCGCACACCTTCCTTGCCGCGCGCGCCGCCGGTGCCAAACCGGTCCTCGACCTCGCCCGCGCGGTCTATCGCGCCTCGGACCTGGACCTGCCGGTAGCGCCGGTGGTGGCCTGGGGATATGCCGACGGTGGCCGTGTCGCAGCGGTCGCGGGGGAGCTACAGCCCTGGTACGCCCCCGAGATCGACCTGCGCGGTGTCGCCGCCGGAGCGGTCTTCTCCGACCTCGCGGTCCTGGCTCCGCTGGTCAGTCGGAGCACCCGCACCGGCCTGGCCGGGCTGGCGTTCGCCGGGCTGATCGGGCTGTCCCACGCCTACAACCAGCTCCCGCTGCGGCATGTACTCAACGAGGACGGTCTCGTCGCCGCCGCCGAAGCCCGCCACCTCACCGTCCTCGAACTGCTGCAACGGTTCCCCGAGCCGCTGGCGCACTGGTGCCGCGAGCCTGACCCCTGGAACGACCACTGGTGGAGACGGGTCCTCGCATTGGAGTCGCTCGCACACGTGAAATCCGATGTGCCGCTGCATCTCTACCACGGCGAGCTCGACCAGATCGTGCCGGTCCGCTCCGGACGCAAGGCGCTGATCGCCTACCGCCAGCGCGGCACAAAGGTGGACTGGCGCGAATACGACGGCGACCACCGCTCCACCGCGCACTGGGCGGTCTCCGATGTCCTGGCCCGGCTCACCGAGGACATCGCCAACGGTCCCGTGTCGCAGCCGATCCCGGCACAGACCCAGGCCGAAGTGCGGCCCAGCGCGTGAGCCGCCCCTGACCCCTCCGGGGGAACCCTGCCCGCACCCCGCGACCCCCACCTTCCCTCTCGGGGTGCGGGCAGGCCCCGGAGACACCTAAACCGAGGCGAGATGAATGGCGAGGTACCCGCGGAAACCACCTGAAGACGACGATGCTGAAGCATGGGTCGACCTGCCCCAGACTCCTCCGGACCTGCAGCTGATAGCCGACACCGGCTCCGGCCATGACTTCGACGAGCCCGACAAGCCCGTCCTGCCGGAGGAGTTCTGGTTCAACCGGATACGCAATCCTCCCAGCGCGGCCTACGCCGCCCGGGATCTCCGATGGGGGGCAGGTCCAGCGAACCGGCTGCCGCGCGGTGCCTGGGCCGCGCTGGCGGCCACTATTGCTGTCCTGGCCGGGATCCTGCTGGTGCCGACAGACAAGACCAGCGACACCGGCGCGCAGGTGCCCTCCACGGCAGCACCACCCAGCTCGACCACCACGGCTCAGGGGCCGTGCACCGGGCTCACCGGAGAGGTGGTCACCGAGCGTGCCGGTGACCCCGCCACCCTGGCCGGGGTGATCGCCTCCTTCGAGGCCGCCTACTACATCGACCGCGACGCGGCCAAAGCGATGCCGATGCTCGCGCCCGAGAGCGGGATCACCTTCGAGGGCCTCGCCGCGGGCATCGCCACCATCGCGCCAGGTACTCGGCACTGCGTGGCGATCACCCCGATCGCCCCGACCACCGCCAACGTCCACATCACCGAGATTCGCCCGGACCGCACGCGCATCGACTACCTCCAGCTGATCAACACCCGCCCCGCCGAAACCGGGGGCGCGTTGGTGATCTCCAACGTCCAGAAGCAGAGATAGGCACCCATCGATGAGGCCGCAGGCGCCGTACCTGATCGCCGTCGCCGGACTGAGCTCGCGCGCCGGGACCACCACGACCACCGTCGCGCTCGCCCACACCTGGCCCGGCCCCGAAACAGCTCTCATCGTGGAAGCCGACCCCGCAGGCGGCCAGCTCGCCGAAATAGTCGGCGCGGACCCGCATCTCGGCCTGGCAAGCCTCGCCCGCCGAAGCGCCGTCGGCCATCCCATCACCCATGAGCTGCTGGCCCAGCACGTGCAGCATCTGCCCGGCGGGGAGGCGTTCCTGGCCGCGCCCCCCGAATACGACCCCGCCCATCCTGTCCCGGCCGCTGCGCTGCTGACCGATCCGAACCGGGGCTGGCGCGGGCTCGGAGCGACCGTGTTCGCCGATTGCGGTGTCCCCGAACCGGGCTCGCCCGCGCATCCGGTCATCGCCGCCGCCGACGCCGCCCTGTTCGTGGTGCGCGCCGAGCACATCGATCCCGAGCCCGCCGCCGAGCGGCTCCTCGATCTCACCCCGCGTCGACGCCCCCGGGGCATCGTGGTCATCGGCGGCAGCCGCGCCTACATCGACGCGATCGGGTTCCCGGTCGTGGGAGAGTTGCCCGCCTCCCGCGCCGGTGCCCGTGCCCTGCTAACCGGCCGCCGCACACGCCAGCACCTGATCCCGCCCGCTCGCGGCACCATCATCGAGGTGGAGATCCAGCTGCGCCGCTACGAACGCAACGGCCAGTTCGACCCACCTCGCGCGGCCCCTGCGGCCCGCCAGGACCGCCGCAGACGCCGCGGCGAGGACGGGCCGAGGATCTACAGCATCGACCCCGCCACCGTGCCCACCCCGCGTCCTCGCCTACGTGAGCCTGTAATGGTGGACGCCGGTGAGACCATCGCCGCACCGCCTTCTGAGCCTGTGCTCGCTGTCGAGGCCAAGGACGCCGGCCAGCTCGCGGAGGGCAACCTCACCGCGGCACCTGAGCCGAGCTCACACCCCGAGACCGCCTCCACCGATACTGCGCCGGTGCCGACACCGGTAGACGGTGCGCCCGCGCTGACGGTGCGGGTATTCGGGCCTACCCGGATCTTCTGGCACGACCCCGGCTCCGGGGAAAGCGTGGAGATCACAACACAGCTGCAGCCGCGTGCTCGCGAACTCGTGGCCGTGCTCGCCCTGCATCCCGAAGGGATGCCACGCCCGCAACTCATCGAGCTGTTGTGGGGCCAGCGGCCCGGACATCGGGGCAGTAGTGCGCTGGCGAACACGTTGAGCCGCTTGCGCGCCGCGCTCAGCACCGCCACCGGCGGGGAGATCACCGACGTACTCGCCGAAGATCGCACCCAGGTCCGGCTCTCGGGCCACCTCGGCGTCGACTACTGGGATTTCAACGCGGCGGTAGCGCAACGCCGCCACGCCCGCAGCGACGCCGAACAGACCGACGCCGCCCGCCGCATCGCGGCCCTGGCGACGAGCGAGCTGGCCAGCGACCTCACCGACACCTGGGTCCAATCCATTCGTGAATCGGCGCGACGCACCTCGCTGAATGCCTTGAGCTGGCTGGCCACCCGAACCACCGACGACCCTCGCGCGACCCTGGGAATGCTCGAAACCACCGTCGAGAACGACCCGTACAACGAAGCAGTCTGGCACGACCTCCTGCGCCTGCACGCCCGCCTCGGCGAAACCGCCGCACTCACCCGCACCTACACTCTCCTGACCCGGAGACTCGCCGAAATCGGCCAGTCCCCGAGTCAGGAAACCCGACAGCTTCTCGAAACGCTCCGCCGCACCCAACAATGAGTCGAATGCGGTCGGATTTACCGCTCGCGTTCATTGTCGATTAGTGTAGAAATCGGCTTTTCCGGCCGTTTACGAGACGGTCGTCCGTGCTTTCATGTCATTCCGCTATTCAATTCGATAATTGCTGGAGGGATCGGGTTTCCTGCGCCGGGCACTCGTAGCTTTTTCTCAAGGGTGGAGTCCCTGTCGGCCTGAGTGGCTCGATGAAAAAATTTCCGTGCGATGTTCCATGGTGAGATTCGCTGCATGATTCGGTGTGAGGATTGGAACGACGCACCCCCGCGGCGCGAAACAGCAGGTCAGCGGGCAAATATCCGGGCGGATATCAGCGGGGATCGTCTATACACAAAGATGTATAGACATGCTCGGGCGGTGTCTCACGGCCGGTTCGATGCGTCCTGTTGTGTCTGACTACCCGGTCGCGTGCCTCCTCCTCTCACCTCGTTCTCCTTTTTCGATTGATCATTATCTATCCATTCTTCCCGGGCTTCGCTGGCCGAGGCGTGGCCTGGCTGGCGAGTGCATGTGCGCGCAGCGTTTCCGTATTGCCTAGACGGATTTGCTATTGTCCGGAAAAATTCCGGAAAATTGAGCCTTTCTCGGGGTTGTGAGGATGTTCGAGATCGAGCTAGCGTCGACCACGTTCCCGGAATTCGCCGGGAAATTCGCAGAAATCCGAATGGCGGCCACGCCGCACGTATGCCGAAAACGGCGCACGAATTCGGAACGGAATTGCAGGAGTCGCGATGCCCATCACACCCGCCACCGCCACCGCCGCTGCACCGGCCGCCGGTCGCCTGCCCAACGGCGAACTCCGGCGCATGGTTGCCGCCGCGCTGGCCTCCGACCCGGCCCGCGAACAGTCCCCGCGTGAGATTGCCAACGGGCTCGGCCGGTCCTCCGGCGCGGTCGGCAACGCGCTGGAATCGCTGACCGCCGCCGGGCACGCCGAACGCACCTCGGCGGCCCCCCGCCGCTACCGCGCCACCGCCACCACTGCCACCACTGCCACCGCCGCCGCCCCGACCGCTGCCGCCCCGGCACCGACCGCGCCTGCCACCCCGGCAGCCCCGTCCGCCAGTAAGGCGGCGAATCCGGCCCGCCGCCGCCCCAAGGAGAACACCACCTCGGCCGCTACCCCCGCCACGGCCGCGCCTGCCAACACCCCGGCGGCTCCGGCCCGCACGGGTAACACGGTGGCCCGGCCGAACGGGCAGGACTACCACGTGCGCAAGCTCGCCGGGCGCGCCGATGTCGATGTGCTGCAAACGATGCGCGCGGCCGAGGTGCCGGTGCTGCTGTACGGGCCGCCCGGCACCGGGAAGACCTCGCTCATCGAGGCCGCCTACGGGGACCTGCTGACCGTGCAAGGTGACGGGGACACCACGGTCGCCGATCTGGTCGGCGAGTACACCCAGAACCCGGATGGCACTTTCGTTTTCGTGCACGGGCCGCTGGTCCGGGCCATGCGTGAGGGCCGGGTGCTGTTCATCGACGACGCGACCCTCATCCCGCCGACCGTGCTGTCGGTGGTGTACCCGGCCATGGACGGCCGCCACGAGATCGTGATCAAAGCCCACGGCGGCGAGGTGGTCAAAGCCGCGCCCGGGTTCTTCGTGGTGGCCGGGCACAACCCCGGGGTGCACGGGGCGATCCTGTCCGATGCGTTGGCGAGCCGGTTCGCGTTCCAGGTGCAGGTGGGCAGCGACTACGACCTCGCCGCCCAGCTCGGGGTGGAACGGCGGGCGGTGAAAGTGGCGCGGGAACTGGCCGCCCGACAGGAAAAGGGCGAGGTCGGGTGGGCACCCCAGCTGCGCGAGCTGCTGGCGTTCCGCAAGATCGCCGCCGCCACCGACTCCGCCACCGCCGCAGCCAATTTGATCGGGGCCGCCCCCGAGGACGACCGGGCCATCGTGGCCGCCGTGGTGCGCACCGTGTACGGCACCAACCACGCCCCGCTGGCCCTCGGCCCCCGCATCTGACCAGCCACCCCACCCGCCTACGAAAGGCATTGCCCGCCATGACCGGCCACGTGATCACCGCCCCCGCTACCCCGGGCACCGCCCCCATCCCCGCTACCCCGGGCACCGGCACCGCCCCCGCCGCGCCTGCCACCCCCGCCCCCGCGTCGGTGCCGGTGACCGGGGGATGGGCCACCCTCTCCGCTGCGATGACCGCCGAGGTTCCGCCGATCGCCGACCGTGACGATTTGACCGTGAGCATCGCCCCCGGTGCCGCGTTCGGGAACCCGGCGGTGTTCGTGCCGGGGCTCGCGGCCATCGAACTCGACGGTTCCCGCCTCAAGATCGACCCCGCCACCGCCCACCCCGAACGCAACAGCGACCGCAACCGCTACCCGGCGGTGTGGGGCGCGCTGGTGCACGAGTGCGCGCACGCCAAACATTCGGCGTGGAACCCGCCGCCGGTGGCGCACCCGGGGGTGGTCGAGGCCGCGATGCTGCTCGAGGAATCACGGATCGAGGCCGCCCAAATTCGCCGCCGCCCCGACGACCGGCACTGGTTGCGCGCCAGCACCACCGAGATCGTGATCGGGGACAACGGCGGCGCGATCGCCGCCGCCCAGATCCCCCCAACCCGCTACAACGCCGCCCGCAATGCCGCGCTCATCTTGGCCCGCCTCGACGGCGGCATCCTGGAGGCGGCCGAATGCGCGCCCGCCGCCACCGCGATCGAGGCCATCCTCGGCACCGACACCCTCGACCAGTTGCGCGCCATCTGGCGCGAGGCCCACACCGTGGCCGACACCGACACCGCCGCCATGCTCGAGCTCGGGCAACGCTGGCTCGACATCGTCGGCCCCGACCCCCACACCGACCCCGTGCCGTCCTCGCCGCTGGGGGCCGCGATCGGCGACACCGTGACCAACATCGGCAACGCGGTCGCCGCCTCGCCGGTGGACCCCGACCCCGCCGAGGTCGCCGCCGCCGCGCGGGAGGCCGCCGAACGCGCCGCCGAACACACTGCCAGGCAAGCGCGGACGGTGTTCGGTGACGGGTCGGGCCGGGGCCTGACCGCAAGCACGCGACGCACACGCACCGCCCGCCCGGCCGAGCACACCGCCGCGCGGGTACTGGCCCGCGCCCTCAACACCGCCGCCACCCGCGAACGGGCCACGGTGAAAACGACCTCCGCGCTGCCGCCGGGCCGGTTGCGGATGCGCGGCGCGCTGGCCCGGGAGGCCCAACGCGCCGCCGGGGCGATCCCGACCGCCGAACCGTTCACCCGCACCACCCGCAAAACCCCTCCGGTGCTGCCGTTGCGAGTCGGTGTCGCGTGCGACGTGTCCTCCTCGATGGGCAGCTACGCCGCCCCGGCAGCCTCGGCCGCGTGGATCATCGCCCGCGCGGCCGAGCTGGCCACCATGCCCGCCCAAACCGCGACCGTGACGTTCGGGGCCTCGGTCAAACCGATCACCTACCCGGGCACCGCCCCGGCGCGGGTGACCGAATTCAGTTGCCCGGACTACCTCCACGCCATCGATACCGCTGTCGAGGCCCTCGACGGTGCCCTCGACCTGGCCCGGCCCGGCGCGACCCGGCTGTTGGTGATCATCTCCGACGGCCAATACCAAGGCCCCAACCGCAACCGTGCCCAGGCCCGCGTGAACGCGCTGCGCGCGGCCGGATGCGCGGTGCTGTGGCTGGCACCGGCCGACAGCGACCCGGAGCCGCTGGACGGAGTGACCCTGCACTTGGTTACCGACCCGGCCGCCACCGCCGCCGCGATCGGCCGCGCCGCCACCGCCGCCGTACGCGCCGCCTAACCCCTCGGGTGCCCCGGGCGCGCACCGCGCCCGGGGCACCCGGACAGGGCCGCCACCGGGCCACCGGCGCGGCCCAACCACCACCAACCCTCACCCCGCCCCGACCGGGGCGGCAACGACAGGGAGACAAACCATGACCGACCCCGCGATCCCCACCACCGCCGCCCTCGAGCCGATCTACGTGATCGCCAACGCCATCACCGGCGATCAATTCATCATCTACGCCCCCGGCCCCCACGACGAGCGCGGCATGTACACCGTGGCGCACGTGACCGGCGGCACGGGCGGCTATGCCGCCCCACGAATTCACCTCGTGCACCCCGACGACATCGCCGCCTACGCCACCGGTGCCACCGACCTGGTGCGCCGAAGCGGGCGCGGGCACGGGGCGAGTGTGTGGCTCGACCGCACCACCGGCCCCCTGCGCGAGCACCTGACTCGATGAACCCGCCAGCGACACGACCGACCTCAACGCAGGCCACGAACAGGAGACCTCATGCGCCTGATGAAGAACACCCAAGGTCACGACGAGGACGGTGTGATCAAACCCGGAGCCAAACTCGGTGGCAACGCGGTAGCGGGCGCGACCCGCAACCGGCCGCGTGCTCCGGAGTGTGTCCTCGTCCGCTGCGGCACCGCGGCGAGGTCGCCGGCGTGATCCACCTGGTCTCGCGCAAATGAATAGTGGCGAGTCAAATTCCTCTCGTGCCGTGCGCATTACAGAAGTGGAAGAGAGGAATATTGGGCCGGAATAATTTTCCATATTCCGCTTGACATCACACGCCCTATCGAGCGGTCATGGAACCGGAAACGGCACCGACCCGGCGGGGAAATCGCCCCGATCGGTGCGCATTCCGTCCCACCGGGACATCACCGAATTCACGAAACCCAATGTTGGAAGGAACCCCCCATGTCGAAAAAGAAGAACGCCGCCGTGGCCACGGAAACGGACGCACCCGCCCCGGAACGTGGTTCGCGGTCGGGCGTGGTGCCGGTGCTGTCCCGCGACAGCGACAGCGCGTTGTGGGCGGCGCTGCGGGCCCACCCCGGCAGCACCACCGCCGCGCTGGCCGACATCGCCGGGATCGGACTGTCCACCGCGCGGCGTCTGCTGGCCCAGTGGGAAACCGCAGGGTGCGCCCAGTCACACACCGACCCCGAATCGCCTCGGGCCGCCAAGACCTGGACCCAGGGCGCGGGCGCACCCGCTGCCATCGAACCGGACCCGCCCGCCGCGCCCGCCGACCCAGGCCCGGCCGAACCCACCACGCCGGAACCGGTTTCCCCCGAGACACTCACATCGGCCGAACCGGACCCCGACACCGCCGGGCCCGCAACCGAACCCGCCACCGTGTCGGCGGCGGAGGTGCCCGCGCTGCACAGCGCCGAAGCACGCGCGCTGTGGGAGGCCCTGGAAACCCACCCCGGCAGCACCACCGCACAGCTGGCGGAACTCGCAGCCATCGAGACCATCCCCGCGCGGCAGCTGCTGACGGAATGGGAACTCGCCGGGGCAGTGTGGGCGGACACCGACCCGGGCAAGGGCGGGAAGACTTGGACCGCCGGAGCGAAACCCGAACAGGCCCCGGCCGCGCCCGAGCCCGCCGTACCCGAACCGGCGGCCACCGCACCGGCCGAACCGGCGACCCCGGAATCCATCGCGGCCGAACCCACCGCGCCCGAACCGGGCACCCCCGCCGAGCAGGCGGCCCCGGCCGCCCCCGACACCACCCCGGAGACGGCGGTAGCTGCCCCCACGGGCGACGATCCCGCCACCCCGGCCCCGGTACCCCCGGCGGCGGCCGACGACGGCGCTGCGGCGGACCCGGAGTCGACGGCGGAACGCCTGCCCGCCGGTGGGCTGCGGGGACAGGTCGAGGACCACTTGCGCGAAAACCCCGGAAAGGAGTTCACCCCACACCAGATCGGCAAAGCCCTCGCCCGGTCCAGCGGCGCAGTCCACAACGCCCTGGTCACCCTGACCAAGCACGGGACCGCGCGCCAAACCAGCACGGCCCCAAAGAAGTTCACCCTCGCGACCTGACAACGGGCGATGCCGGAATCCCCGGAGCTGCTATCTCCGGGGAGTCCGACACCGCCCTCTCAATCTAACCCCCTGAGAAAGGTGTTCGACTATGTACTCCACCCCAACCCCCAAGGTCCTCGCCTCGGCCCTGTACCGCGTGTACGCCGATTCCCGCCACGCCCCCAACAGCCTCGAGCTGTGGATCGCCATCGCGGACACGGCCATGCGTGAGCTGCAAATGCCCGTGCTGGCCTCGCTGGTGCCGTGGGTACCGATCGCGTTGCGCTACGAGAAGGTGACGACCGATGGCGAGTTCTTCCCGCACACCGGCGCGGTGCGGATCATGACCGGCCCGCTGACCGGCACCCTGTACCGCGACCTCGACACCGCCGCCCGCGAGGTGGTCGTGGCCACCCTGAACGAGCTGATCGACCAGGGCACCACCAGCGACGACGACGGCGGCGACAGCGGCGGCGATGAGCAGATCGACGCCGCGCCCACGCCGTTGCCGTCGTGGCGGTTCCGCGACAAGGGTGCCCCGCCCGCGTTCACCCCGCGCGCAGTGCCGCCGATCATTTCCTGACCGCCTACCCGCTGAAACGGCCCGTGGTGCCGAGCAATCGCTCGGCACCACGGGCCGTTTTTCTATGCGCCGTGCCGGATGGTGCAAGCTACTTGCTGCGGTCGATGGCCTGTTCGATCCAGTCGGTCAGCACGGGGGCGGCGGTGTTGTAGCCGGTGGCGTCGAACGTGGCCGTGTGGCCATACTGGGCGGCCGGAACGGCGGTGCCCGTACCGGTGGTGCTGCGTGTCGTGCCCGTTCCGGCCGTCGTGGCGGTGTAGGTGTTGGTCAGAGTGGGGAACTGCTGGCCGGTGAACGCGGCGGCGGTTGCCGAGACCAGGTCGGCGGCGACCGGTGCCAGCCCGGTCAGCGCCAACACCGCCGCCACCGGGTCACCACCGGCGAGGGATTCCACAGCGGTCCAGGCGATCTCCTGGGCGCGGCCGATGTCGGTAGCAATGCGGGAAATGTCGAGTCCGGCCAGGACACCGACGATCTCGGCGGCGATCGCCGCGACACCGGTCGTGTCCAGCGGCGCGGCCAACGCCAGCGCACGCGCCACCAGCCGCAGGTCGAGCCCATCGGCCAGCTCGACCAGCGGGGCGAACTGATTGTTCAGGTCCCCCGAGACGCGGTGCACGCCGCGCACGTCCCCGGCGGTGATCAGGCCGGGCAGCTGAGCGAGGTCGGCCACGATCGCGGGCACATTCGCGGTGAAGCTGGCGAGCCCCTTGAGGACGGTGACGACCTGGGCGAGGACCTGGGAGGCGCTGATCTGCCCGGTCGAGGCCGCGCCGATGCTGGTAGCCGGTGTGCTCGTCGTGGTGGCGGGAGGTCTCGTTGTGGTGGTGGGCGAGGTGGTGCTGGTCGAGGCCGGGGTGGAGGCGGCCGAGGTGGCAGTGGTGAGGGCGCGGCTCACCGCGGCGAGGACCGGAGACGACTCGGTGGTGGTCGAGCAGTAGCTGTCGCCCTCGAGGCAGAGCGTGCGCACCCGATCGCTCAGCACGCCGAAGCCCTGCGAGCGTGGCCCGGTGACACCTCGCCCGGAGACCGGGGTGCCGAGCTGGGTGGTGGTGGCGTCGCGGCGCGGATCGGCGACGAGTGCCACGGCCAGGACACGGGAGGCCGGGATTGGGCCCTTGTTGTTGCCGAGGATTGTGGCGAGGTCGCCGGTGACCTCGGCGCCCTGGCCGTAGCCGGCAAAAACGACTCGCGTGTCCGAGCACAGCCCTGAGACCGCCGCGGTGAGGTCGGCTCCGCTCACCGATCCCGTACCAGGCAGGGGCGCGAGCGTGCGGATCTCGATGTCGCTGCCGTAGCGGGCGGTCAGAGACTCCCCGAGCAGGGTGAGGACACCGGGCGCCGACCCTCCGGTGGTGGGGTTTGTCTCATAGGTGCCCGGTGCCAGCAGTGCGGTCCAGCGTGGGCACGGGACACCGGCGCGGTCGGGTGTGGGTTCTGCGGCGGCGACACCGGCCGTCACGGTCGTCGCGGCGATGGCCGCGCATAGCGCCGCGCGGGCGGTGCGGCGGAGGCGGGAGTTGTTGTGGTGCATCGGGTTCCTCCATTCCTGCGAGGGGGATGGTCAGGAGGCGGCGCGGGAGCCGTCGTCGTGGGTGGGTGTGGGTCTCCTAGCGGCGTAGAAGTCGTCGCCTTTCCACCGGTAGGGCGAGACTTGGACGGGTTCGTTGAAGGTGGGGGCGTGCACCATCTGGCCTGCGCCGAGGTAGATCCCGACGTGGTGGACGTCGGCGCTGTTGCCGTAGAAGACGAGGTCGCCGGGGGCGAGCTGGTCTTCGGATACCGGTGTGCCGGTGTGGACTTGGTCGTAGGTAGTGCGGGGGATCGAGATCCCGGCGGTGCGGTAGGCGGCCTGAGTCAGTCCCGAGCAGTCCCAGCCGCCATTCACGTCAGGCCCGTTGCCGCCCCACATGTAGGGCAAGCCGAGCTGGGCACAAGCGAACGAGACCACCTGTGCAGCAGCAGGGTTCGGCGGCGACGCGGTCTGGCAGTCGCCTGAGGCGTCGGTGGCGCGGTAGCGGGCGGCCTGGTCGAGGACCTGGTCGACGTACCAGTCGGCGTGGTTGTAAGCCCAGATCGCGGCGCGCAGGTCATCGGGTGCGCCGGAGTCGCACAGATACAACGCGGCGGCATGGATAGCGTCGGAGGGGTTGTAGCGCGAAGGCGGGCTCGCGCCACCGGCGGGCAGGGGATGCCTCGAGACGACGGAGTCGAAGGTGGGAGCGAGGAACTGCATCGGTCCACCGGCTCCGGAGGCGTTCTCGCCCGAGGACACTCCCGGCAGGGTGGAGCGGCCGTGGTCGGTCTCGACCTTGCCGATCGCGGCGAGCACGCTCCAGTCCAGGCCGGGGCAGTCCCCGACAGCGGCCTGGTAGAGCACGAGCATCTCAGCCGGGATGTCCTGCACCGCCTCGGTGCTCGGAGTCGAGCCGGCACCGGTCGAGGCTCCCGGGGCGTGTGGGGTGAGCGCGTGGTCGAACACCACGACGGCGCTGACCACGGTCGCGATCACGACCGTGAGGAACACGAACGCGCCGAATCCTGCCCCGAGTGCCTTGACCAGCATCGCTAGCTCACCAGGACTCGTAGGTCGGTGGCTGTGGGGGTGGTGGGGACAGGGTGACGATGCCGCCCTGCGGTGCCCAGGTCGGTTCGGGTTCGATGTCGGCGTCGAGTGGGGTGCGCCGAGGCCACGCGTTGGCGAGCTGGTGCAGGTGTCGCCTGCGAGAGGCGTTGGCGGCGTTGGCGTCCAGGGGCAGCCAGACCTGGTCGGCGGGACTGGCCTCGTGGGTGGGGGTGAGGAGTTCGGCGGCGGCGGTGGCCACGGGCACGGCCTCGGGATCGGGCAGCCGTTCCCAGGTTCGGTGCAGCGCCGCGCGGGCTTTGGTCTCGCGGGCGATACTTGGCACCCAGAGCAGGACGGGGGCGATGACGCCGGTGGTGCGGGCCAGCTCGGCGTAGCCGGTGAGCTTGGCCGCGACCCGCGACAGCGCCGTGGTGCTCTCGAGGTCGTACTCGAGGTAGAAGTCGAGCACGGTGCCGGCGTGGGTGTAGCGACCGAAGGCGTCGGGGCGGGCGAGGTCTCCCCACAGGCGCTCGCAGCGGGTCTGTGACCACCACGCCTCGAGCTGGCCGGGTTCGCCGCGCTGGTCGAGGGCGGGGTGGGCGATCAGGGCGGTGAACCATTCGGCGACGCCGAGGGTGTGGGTCAGGTGCATGCTGTGGCCGATGGCGACGGCGCGCTGATGCTGGTAGCCCAGCTCGCGGACCGTGATTCCGGCTTCGGCGGCGAGGACGCCGGCCCCGGCTGGTGCGAGTACCCAGTGCATCGGCGCGCTGCCCTGGGTCCGCCACGGCCGGAAACGGTCCACGACGCCGTAGCGGTGCAGCAGGTTCAGCCGCCGCAGCGCGATGGGCTGGGTGGGGAAGGCCAGGCTGGTGAGTTGATTGGTGGTCAGGACGCGGTGTTCGTGCAGCATGCGCAGGATCCAGCGGTCGCGCTCGGTCAGGCGCGAGACGAGTGCGGTGCTGTCGAGCGGTCGGGGGCGGGGCCGGTTGTCGGGGCGGGGTCGGCGGTTGTCTGCCTGCTGGGCAGGGCGGGAGAGCATCGGTGGCACAACCTTTCTCAGGACGAACGGGCGGGGGCGGTTGGCGGGGATGAGCTGTCGGTGCTCGGGTCACTCGTCGCGGCCGGGGTGGGAGCCGGTGAGGCGGGTGCGGGCGGCGGCGGCGATCTCACGGGCGCGCCCGGGGATCGGTGGGTCCAGGGGGCGGGTGGTGAGGGTGAAAGGGCGAGCGTTGCGGCCGTCGACCAACAGGCGCGCTGCGGCGTGGAAGGCGTCGAGGTGGGACAGGTCGTGCTCGGACAGCCACGGGTCGGTGTGGCGGGCCAGATCGCGCGCGTCGTCGGGCGACACGGCGAAGATCACCTTGTTGCGCGCGTTGGCCGAGATGCCGTCGCGCAGTTCGCGCGAGAGCTGGCCCAAGTTCTGATGCGCCAGTAGCAAGGAGAGCCGGAGTCCGCGGGCTTCGGCGAGCATGTCCTCGATCGGGGTGGACAGGTTCAAGAAGTTCTGCGCCTCGTCGAGCACGAGCGCGGCGTCAGGTCGGTCGGCGGCGGGCACCCGGGCTCTCGCGGTCACCGCCTGCCACGTCCGCGCGACCAGCAGTGACCCGACCAGACGGGAGGTCTCCTCACCGAGTGACCCTTTCGGCAACCTGGCCAGGCAGATGCCGCCGTGGTCGAGGATGTCGCCGAAGTCCACGGTCGAAGGGCCACCGGCGATGGCCGCGCGCACGAACGGGCGCAGCAGGAACGCCCGAAGTTTGTTCAGCAGAGGGCCGGTGAGCTGGGCGCGGCCGGTTTCGGAGAGCTGCTCGTAGGAGTCCCAGAACCCGCGCAGGACGGGATCGTGGGTGGTGCGGGTGACCCGGGACCGGAACGCACCCTCGGTGAGCAGGCGGGGCAGGTCGGCCAGGGTCGCGGTCCCGGGCTGCGCGCACAAGGTGAGCAGGCTCGCGCGCATGATGTCGTCGGTGCGCGGCCCCCACCACTGATGAAAGATCCGGCAGAAAACCGTGGTCAGGTTGTCGACCGCGAGATCCGTTCCCGCGCGCCCGATCCGGCCGATGTCCAGCGGATTCACACACGGCGGAGCGCTGGATGCGTCGGCGTCGAAGAGCGTGACCCGCTCACCCATGCGAGACGGCAGCCTCGACAGAACATCGGTGACGAGGTCGCCCTTCGGGTCGATCACGATCACACCGCGCCCCGCCTCGGCGTCATCGAGGATCGTGCGCGCCAACAGCGTGGATTTGCCGACACCGGTAGGTCCGAGGATGTGCAGGTGATGACGGGCGTCGCTGACTTTGACCGCGACCGGGCGGCGAGTGCCGGTGTCGGCCATCCCCAACGGCTTCGTGAACTCCCCACCGACGGGGATCTCCGGGGCCGGGGACAGCGCGCGAGCCCCGGCGCGCTGCAGGCCCGGTAGCCCATCGTCGGTGGGCAGATGCGCGATCGTGGCCAGCTCGGGCACCGACAACACATCCCCACGCCCGAGACGCCGCTCCCGGATCAACCGTTCGAGGCGGAAAAGCCGACGGCGACGCCGGTAGAAGTTGTGATCGGTGCACGCCCCGAACACCGTGGCGAGAGCGTCGGCTCGCCCGCGCGCCACTGCCCGCGCTTCGGCTGTCGAGTGGATCTTGTCGAGGTCGGTGGCGACCGGGATCGAGGCGGCATAGCGGACGACCGTCTCCCAATGCGCCCCTCGCGCTTTGGCCGCTGCCGCTCGGGCGGCGGCGCTATATTCGAGCGAGGTCTGCCGGTCGGTGGCCCGCGCGCTTCCCACCCCGGTGGCGGTGCGGGAGACGCGGGGGCTGCTCGAGCCGGGCGCGAGGAGGTCGAGGGCCTCGCGCAGCAGTCCCGCCGCGACACCGGTCCGGCTGCTGGTGCTCGCCGCGGAGCGGGTGGCGCGGGCGACACGGCGGCCGGTGACCGGGCGGGCGAGGATCTGCACGCACACGGCGTGGCCGGGGGCGAGGTCGTCGGCGGCGGTGATCAGGTTGCGCACCAGATCACCGGAGTGATCGGTGCTCAGCGGGAGTCCCTCGTGGCGCCCGAGGCGTAGCTCGCCTCCGGCCACGACCCGCCGGATCCCTTTGACCGGGTTCGGCAGTGGGGGCCGGGCGGGTTCGGCAGTGTCGGTATGCGCGCCGGGCCACGCCGAGGCGACAGCCCGCTCGATCAACCCGGGTGGAATCGCGCCCGGCACCCACAGCCGGATCGCCGCCCCTTCCTCAGGGGTGACGGTGTACTCGAACCCCAGATGAGGCTGCCCCAGCAGCGTCCTCGCCCACGCTGGACGGAGCTGGCCGATGAGGTGTGCCCAGAAGGTGAGCGCGCCTTTGGCGTCGACCGAGGGCGGGGTGAGCACGGTGATCTGCCGGGCACGCGCACTCAGCCGACCTCGCCGCCACCGGACCGTGAGCCGTACCGCCGCGAGCACCGCGACACCGACTGCGACCACGAACAGGGCATCGGCGGACACGAGGGCGTGTTCGAGTGTCTGGCGGAGGTCGGCCACGGCCCGGCCGGGCGCGAGAAGCGCCCGGCCCAGCCATCCCTGCTCGGGATTCACGCGGCCACCGATACCGGGCCGGTGACCTCGACGGTCGGCAGAGTCGCCGCGCTACCGAACGGGAAACGGCCCGTGCGGCGGAGTCCGGTCGCCTCCTCGGCGTCCGGCTTGCGGAGGATGATGACGTCCTCGTGGGCGATGAGGTGCATCGGCAGCCCGGCCGCGCGCTGCTTGACGATGAAGTCGCGCTGGAAGAACGAGCTGCGGGCGATGAGCTGGCCCTCGGTGAGGCGGCCCAGCAGCGCCACGCACCGCTCCACCGGCACCAGCCCGGCCAGCTCGCCGCAGGTGTAGAGGTGGGCGGGCAGCGGCACGAGTTCGGCGTGCTGACGCCACGGCCGCGCGGTGATCACCACATACCCGCCCGGAGCGAGGTATTCGGCGGCCCCGGCCAGGATCTTGGTGAAGCCCGAGAGCAGGCGGCCGAGCCCGACGTTGGCGAGATTGCCTCGGTCGAGGATCTGGCCGTAGCGGTGGTTCTTCTTCAGGACCGGCTCTTTGCGGTTGGCGCGCACGTGGCCGTGCAAGCTGTCGCCGTAGGGGGGTGAAGTGATGACCAGCTTCGCCTGGCCGCGCAGCTCGGCCGGGATCAGATCGCCGAGCTTGCGGGCGTCGCCGTGGTAGACCTCCGCGGCGAGGTCGATCCCGGCGTCGCGGGCGAGCTCGATGTTGGTGCGCGCCAGCTCCGCCCACCGGTCCTCGTACTCGACGCCGACCGCGCGGCGACCCAGATGCAGGGACTCGACCAGGGTGGTGCCGATCCCGCACATCGGGTCCAGCACGAGGTCCCCGGGCCGGGTGTAGGTGTTCACGGCGTGGGCGACGATGGCGGGGAACATCTTCGCGGGATGGGCGGTGCTGTCGGGGTGATAGCGCCCCCGGCGCTGCGCGGTGGGCGCGGTCTGGGCCGTGGCCCACACCGACACCAGTGCGACGGCCGCGCCCGGCTGTGCGGGGATGCCGGAGTCCACGTCGGCGGTGGCGGTGGCGGTCGGTTCGAGAGTCATCGGGGCGTCCTTCGCGTGAGAGTTCCGGTGGGGCAGAGGGCGTGCGGGCTCAGCCATGGGCGGGCTGGAGGAAGACGAAGACGTCGGTGTGCGCGATGGCGTGGCGCGCGTTGCCCGAGGCCGCCGGGTCGGCGGGCGCGGTGATCTGGTGCCCGGAGATGGGGGCGGCGATGATGTGCTGGAGGTAGAGCAGATCGGCGGCCTGCGCGGCGGCCACGACCGAACCGGCCGGGTCGAACAGGATCCCGGAGTTGCTGTGTCGGCAGCGGGAGAAAACGACCAGCAAACCGCCCATCGCGAGGACTTCGGTCGCGAGCGCGGTGATGTGCTCCGCGGCGGCGATCAGGTCAAGATGATCGGCGAGCAGACTCGCGACGACCAGATCCACCGGCTCACCGCACCAGGTTCGGTCGGTGGGGGCGTCGAGTCCGCGGCGGCCCAGATCACCGATCGTGGACAGTGCGGCGGCGGTGTCGGGCTCGATGATCCGCAACGCCCCTCGGGTCACGGGGGCGGGCCAACCGAGCAGCATCACCCGCGCACCAGGCGCGGAGAATCCGGTGATCGTGTGAACCAGCGCCCGGTCGGGCCAGCGGTCGGTGGGATCGAGCGGTTCGGGTCCGAGCGCCCACAAGGTCGAGGGGACCGCCACGGCGGCGGTGGAGCGTGGACGGCGGGAACTGGCGGACATTGCGGCCTCCTGAGCGAGAGAGCGGTGTGTACTCGCTTACTTCCGCCAAAAAGCCGAAATCGGGACACGGCTACCCGATATTTTTTTGTGAAAATTTCCTGAGGTCGAAAATTGGGCCTTGAGAAGGCGGTCCGTTCCCTGAGGGTTCGGAATTTTTCTGAAGAATTTTTGTGCCGGGTTGCCGACGGAGGAAGGTGCAGTATCCGCACCCTATCTGAAACATATTCAGTTCATATCCCGACACTATCCGAAGCTTCACAAGTGCAGGTAGTCATACATATCCGAGCGGATATCCGGCGGCCCGGCGGCGGCGTCGCATGCGGTAGCGAAATATTCGCCAACCCGCCCAGGATATGACTTGGATATGTTTCTGATAGGTTTTGGGGGTGGTTTGGGTAGGGTTTGGGTGCGTTTCGGATATGGGCGCGAGGTCTCCTTGCGGGGTCGGAAGTTCTCGACCGAACAAGGAGATCTGTAGTGACGAATTCACACGTCGCGACATATGCAGGACCGGGCGGAAAGCCGGACTCGCCGCTGGCAGTGGTGTGGGCGGGCTTCGACCGGATGGCCGCCGAAACCCTGCCTGCCCACCCGCGCCCGGTGCCGACCTCGCAGCCCGACCCCGCCACCCCGGTGCGGACCTGGGGGCAGTTGCGCGAGCGACTGTGGCACCCGGCCACCCCGATGGCAGAGATCGACGCGATCTGGGTGTGGCTGCTGCAACGAGTCCGCGCCAAGGAGCAGGGCGCGATGCTGGTGTGCGCCGGGCTGGCCGCGCCGATGCTGTCGCGGACCGCCAGCGAGTACGTGACCGCGAGCAGCACCGCCCGCCACGACGTCGAGTCCGAAATCCTGACCGCGTTCCTGGTCCACTTGCCGCGCGTCAGCGTGGACGAGCCGGGAGTCTGGCATCGGCTGCGTTGGGGTGCCTACCGCGCCGTCCTCAAGGCGGCAACCCGTCAGCGAACCAACGTGGCGGTGGTGGGAGACCTCGACCAGGACCTGGCCCCGCTGGGGGAGCGTGTGCGGGCGATCGGAGCCGGGCCGGGGCATCCCGAGACGGTGCTGGCCCAAGCCGTGGCCGCTGGAGTGATCTCCGCCGACGCCGCCGAACTCATCGCCGCGTCGCGGTGGGAGGGCCGGTCGCTGACCGCGTTGGCCGCTGAACGTGGTGTGTCTCTGTGGAAGTTGCGCAAGCAGCGGCCCCGCGCCGAACGCGCCCTGCTCGCATGGCTGAACGACCGTGCTCGCGACGTTGATCCCGAGCGCACCAGCCCGGTCGAGGCGGCGGCGGTCACCGCCCTCGCACCACCGGATCGGTCACCGCGGCGAGGTCGCCGGCCGAACCGGAACTCGCCAGCCCCGGCGCAGTCGAGCACCGAGCACGGGCAGGCGGCATGAACACCAACCAGGGACATCTCAACCACGCGACGCCACGGTCGGCTCGGCATTGGCTGCGGGTGCTTGCGGTCGCGGCCACGACCGTGGTCCTGCTGGTACCGATCGCCGGATCTGCTTCAGCGGCGCCACCGCACGCCGATGTGCTGGCTATCGTGTCGTCATTGGGGGAGGTGATCGACAACGCCCGCAACTGGTTGGTGGGCATCCTGGCTGGGCTGGCGACATTGTTCTTGACCATTGCCGGAGCCCGCTATCTGCTCGGCGGCGGTGACCCCAGCGAGATCGAGAAGGCCAAAACCGCCTTCCGCGCCGCGTGCCTGGGATACGCGCTGGCGATGCTGGCACCGGTCGTTGTCGCCGTGCTCGAGTCCATCATCGGAGCCTGACCGTGATCACCTCGGCCCAGGCACCCCCGGCACCCGCCCGGTTCTCACCTGTCGCGCGCATCGCTGCCGCGAGCGCAGCGGCGGTGCTCGCCGCGGTCCTGATCGCGCTCACCAGTTCCGCCGGTGCCGCCGCCCAACCCGCCACCCCGACACCGGCCCCGCCGGTGACCACCGCACCGGCCACACCGGCCCCGACAACCACTCCACCGACCACGACAACCCCGCGTCGGTGGGTGACACCGCCCTCGACCACCGCCCCGGCACCGGCCCCGCCGACAACGACTGCGCCCGGCACGACAACGGCACCAACTCCCGGATCCGGTTCGGGATCGGGGTCGGCGGAGTGCGGGGTCACCAACATCAACGGTTGTGTGGAGAACGCGGTCGACGGGTTCTTCCGGCGCATCGTGGAGACCTCGCTCAACCCGCTACTGGAACTGCTCTCGCAAACCCTGCTCACCACACCCGAACCCGGGCAGATACCCGAGATCGGCACTCTGTGGAATCAGTCCTGGCAGATCGTGGTCGCGCTCTACCTCCTGGTCGTGATGGCCGCCGGGGCGTTGTTGATGATGCGCGAGAGCGTCCAAACCCAATGGTCGATCCGCGAACTCGCACCCCGCCTGGTGATCGGCTTCGGGGCCGGGGGATTGAGCATGATGATCGCCACCGCCGGAATCGGTTTCGCCAACGCCCTCGCCGGTGCACTGGCCGGAGATGGCGTCGACTCCGGCTCGGCCGCCGACGCGCTGACCGAGCTGGCGGTCACCAGCAACCAGAGCCGAGGCGTGTTCGTGCTGCTGCAACTCGCGCTGTCGGTGATGCTGCTGGTGCTGCTCATCTCCTACGTCATGCGGGTCACCATCACGATCCTGCTGATCGTGGGCGCGCCTCTGGCGTTGATGTGTCACGGGCTGCCGGGCCTCGACGGCATCGCCCGCTGGTGGTGGCGCTCTTTCGCCGCCTGCTTGGCGATCCAGGTTGTGCAATCACTGACTCTGGTAACCGTCCTGCGGGTGCTGCTCACCCCCGGTGGGTGGCATCTGTTCGGCCCGGACGCCAACGAGATCGCCGATCTCACTGTCGCTTTGGCGTTGATGTTCGTGTTGATCAAGACGCCGATGTGGTTGTTGTCGGTGCTCGAGCTCGGGCAAGGCCGCAGCTTTCTCGGGTCGATCGTGCGCGGGTTCATCGCTTACAAGACCCTCGGCATGCTCAAAGGGGCCACATCGAGCAGCGCTCGCACCGCTGCCTCGGCGGCACGGCGAACGCCGCGTCCCGCCCGCGCTCCGCGAGCACCTCGCACCGCCGCCAGCGATGGGCCGCGCGATCCGTACGCGCGGGTGCGCTCGACACGGGACGGGCAGCTCGTGCTGCCCCTGGAAGGAGTCCGCCGGGTCGCCCGGCAACCCAGCCCGGCACCGGCCGAGGCGACCGGCACTCCACCGCCACGTCCCACCCGGTCTGCGAGGGGACGCCAACTCGCGTTCGACTTCACTCCGCCGGACCCGTACCGGGGCATCCGCGCCGGGGCCGGGGGACAGTACCCGCTCCCGATACCGGTGCGCCGGATCCGAACATCACCACCGGCTCCCGAACCACCGCCGCAGCGTCCCGGTCGCCGCGCAACACCGCAACAACTCTCCTTCGACTTCACCGAGCCCACCCCGGCCGACCCGTACGCGCGTCTTCGCCCGACGCGCAGCGGTCAGTACCCGCTGCCGTTCCCCGTCACCCGGGTCAAACCCGCCCCACCGCCACCGAACCCACCACAACCACCCGCACCGGCGCGTCCGGCAGGGCGGCAGCTGCATCTGCCCATGCCCGACCTGCCCGTACGCCGCCGCGCGCCCCGCGCCCCGAAAGGAGGCACCCTCCAGTGAGCACCATCCTGCGCATCCCCGCCGACGTCGACCGCTCCGACCGGCTGCTGGGGCCCTTCACCGCCCGCCAGCTCGCCGTCCTCGCCACCACCGCCGTCCTGCTGTACACGATCTGGGCGGCGACCCGATCTCTGCTGCCTCTGTCGGTGTTCGCCGTCGCCGCTGCCTTGGTGTTCGTCGTCGTCGCGGTCGCGGTGCTCACCCGCCGCGACGGCTTGTCGGCCGATCTGCTGCTCGTGGCCGCCATCCGTCACCGCCTCCGCCCACGCCAACTCGTCCGGACTCGCGTTCAGGTGGCCCCGAAGTGGATCTCCCGCCGTGCCACCACGACCCGGTCCCGCATGCCCGCCCCGGCAGCGTTGACCACGCAGGCGGCTCGACTGCCGGAATCGGTCACCGCCAGCGGCAGTGGTGGTGTCGGGGTGATCGACCTCGGCGCCGACGGGCTCGCCGCCATCGCTGTCGCAGGCACCCTCAACCTGAGCTTGCGCACCCCGACCGAACAGGACAGCCTCGTCGGCCAACTCGCGGGCTGGCTACACACTCTGCGCCAACCCGTGCAAATCCTCATCCGCTCGGCCCGCCTGGACCTGACCGAGCACATCACCGGCCTGCACACCGCCGCCGCCCAGATGTCGCCCGACCTCGCTGGGGCAGCCCTCGACCACGCCGATCACCTCACCGAACTGGCTGCCCGCGAGGACCCGGTGCACCGGCAGGTACTGCTGATCTGGCGCGAACAGACCCAGCCCCTGACCGCGACCGGACTGCGGGCTCGGTTGTCCGGCCGCAGACGCGCGGGGCGGGTTCTGTCGGATGGTGCGCGGCGGGCGGCCGAGTCCCGGTTGCTGCGCCGGATGACCGAGGCCGCCGATGTCCTTTCCCCTCTCGGGATCTCGGTGACTGCCCTCGACAACGACGCCGCCACCGCTGTGCTGGCCAGCTGCACCAACCCAGAGAGCGTGGTGTCCGCCGCCGCCCACATCGCCGCCACAGACACGGTCATTACTACCGACCCCGACAGCCGATCACCGGATCCGTTCGCCGAGGGCCTCGACCGGTTCGCGCCGGAGTCCCTCACCATCGGCACCCGCCATCTCGAGATCGGCTCCGACTGGAGTGCGACCCTTGGGGTTACCGGCTATCCGCGCGAGGTCATGGCCGGCTGGCTCGCGCCCTTGCTGACTCACCCGGGCAGAGTCGAGGTCGCCGTGCACGTCGAGCCGATCGACCCGGCCACTGCCGCCACCCGGCTGCGCCGCCAGCAGGCCCGCCTCGAATCCTCCCGGATGCACGATCTCGGCCGGGGCCGCCTGACCGACCCACAGATCGACGTCGCCGTCGAGGATGCCGCCGACCTGTCGGCGCGCGTCGCGCGCGCTGAAGCCCGGTTGTTCCGGGTCGGGGTGTATCTGACCGTGCACGCCGAGACGGAGACCGGACTGACCGAAGAGGTCGCCGCTGTCCGCGCTCTGGCGGCGAGCCTGCTCGTGGACACCTGCACCCTGTCCTACCGGGCAGCGCAAGCCTGGGTGACCACGTTGCCTCTCGGGCTCGACCTGATCCGGGTCCAGCGGACCTTCGACACCACCGCCCTCGCCGCGGCATTCCCCTTCGACTCCCCCCAACTCCCTGCCGCCGACCCCGCCCAGGCCGCCCGGCCCCAGGGCGTCCTCTACGGCCGCGACGCCGCAGCAGGGTTGTTGTTCGTGGACCGGTTCGGGCCCGAGGCCCACAACCACAACCTCGTCGTTCTCGGGCGCAGCGGTGCGGGCAAGTCCTACCTGGTCAAAACCGAGATCCTACGTGCCCTCTATCGCGGGATCGAGCAGGTCGTCATCGACCCCGAAGACGAATACCGCCGCCTCGCCGAGGCTGTGGGCGGTACCCACATCCGCCTCGGCGCACCCGGCGTCCGGCTCAACCCGTTCGACCTGGAAGTCCACATGCGGCCCGTCGGCCGCCGCAGTGCCCCGGCCGATGCGCTCACCCGACGGAAGCTGTTCCTGCATACCCTGATCCAGGTGCTGCTGGGGAACCAGACCGCCGCGCAACGGGCGGCCCTGGACGCCGCGCTGGCCGCCACCTACACCGACGCCGGGATCACCGACGACCCCGCCACCTGGACCCGGCCGGCGCCCACGCTGAGCGGACTGCGTGATCAGCTCGGTCGGCTCGGCACAGCCGCTGGGACCGAGCTGGCTGCCGGGCTGCACCCCTACACCGGCGAGGGAGCCTATGCCGGGCTGATCGACGGGCACACCACCACCGCACCCGAGGGTGGGATGATCGTGTTCTCGCTGCGGGAGCTGCCCGACGAGCTGAAAACCATCGGCACCCTGCTCGTGCTGGATGTCACCTGGAGGCGGGTATCGAACCCTGGCCAGCGGCGGCCTCGCATGATCACCGTCGACGAGGCATGGCTACTGCTGCGCGAGCCTGCCGGAGCCGCGTTCCTCTTCCGAGCGGCGAAGAGCTTCCGCAAACACTGGGCCGGACTCACCGTTGCCACCCAGGACTGCGCGGATGTGCTCTCGACCGATCTGGGGCGCGCGATCATCTCCAACGCCGCGACCCAGATCCTGCTGCGCCAGGCACCTCAGGCCATCGACGAGGTCGCCACCGCCTTCCACCTCTCCGACGGCGAGCAACAGTTCCTCCTCTCCGCCGCACGCGGTTCGGGACTGCTCGCGGTCGGCGGGGACCGTGCGGTATTCGGGTCGCTGGCGTCGGCCACTGAGAACGCGCTCATCACCACCGATCCCGGCGAACTGGCAGCGGCCATGGATTCGCAGGCCACCGAAGTCGGCATCGACTCCGACGAGACGGCCCACGAAGCAGTCGACCGGTGGGCGGCGTGAGCCCGCCGCCGATGCCCGCTCCATCGCCAGGGGCGGAATCGTTGCCGGGGGACGGTGGCCGGTCAACGACCCCGCCGTGCCGGTCCGCGCGTGGTACCCGCCAGAACGGCGCTGGCCGCCGCATGCCGTGGTTCGGCACCCCGGGTGGGGATGCGGGCGGTCATGGCGGCAGAAACAGTGCAAGAGAAGACATTTGACGCCCTGCCCGCTACGGAGCGTTCATGGACCCCGCTGCAGGGGGATCAGGGCGGTCCCATGCAGTGCCACAACCCACCAAACAGCCACCACCGCGCCGTTCCGAGCGTGTGGTGCCGGAGAAGGAGAACGATTCATGGACGAGGAATCCTCGGATGCGGCCGTGGTGATCCCGCTGAATAGGCGCGCTCGCCGCTCGCGCACCGGCGACGAGATACCGGTGCACGTCGATGCCCGCGTGGGTGGACTGACGGCCTTGTTCCAGATCCGCTACGTCAGCGGGGCCGAAGCCACACGCGTCGCCGACCGGCAAGCCCGCGCGATCTCGGCGCTGCTGCGCTGGCTCGACAGCCACGACCCGGCTCCCGCCGAGCTGGTCGATCTCGACGCCATCACCGCCGACGGCGAGCAGGAGGCGGCATGAGCCTGCCCGCATTCGCCGGACCCGACAGCCCTGGTCTGCTCGGGATGGGTGGTGGGTCCCCGGTCCCGGTCGCGGTGTTCCTGCGCACTTCGACCCGCGATTTGCAGGACCCGACCCTGTCGCTGCCACGCCAGCTCGACAACTGCCGCAAAGTCCTCCCGCCCGGGTTCGTGATCGTCGCGTTCTTCTACGACGTGGAATCCTCCCGCAAGGACCTCGAACAGCGCGGTCGCGGCAACGCGCACGAGGCGTTCGACATCCCGATTCCCCGCGACGGGGGATTGGCCGACCTACTGGCCGAAGCACGCCACCCCAATCGCAGGTTCGAGGCAGTGGTGGTCGAGGAGATCGAACGCGCCGCGCGGTGGACCCATCAGTCCACTCAGCTCGAACACGAATTGGAAACCGTTGGCGTGCCGCTGTACGCCGCAGATGAGGGGCCGATCTCGCTGTCGGAAAAACGCGCCACCCAGATCCTGGTGCGACGCATGAAACAAGGTGTGGCCGAATGGTTCCTGCGCCACACTCTCGAACAGTCCTGGGAAGGCTACCGCGAACACGCCAAACAAGGCTGGAACATCGGCAAACCCCTATACGGCTACCTCAACGAGCGGGTCCCGCACCCGGTCGCGGCCAAACGAGAAGAGGGACGCACCAAATCCCGACTCGTCGTGGACCCCGAACGCGCACCGGCGGTCGTGCGGATCTTCCAACTGCGACACGACGAACACCTCGCCTACGAAGTGATCGCGGCGCGGTTGAACGTCGACCTCGACCGCTACCCGCCCCCGCAACCGAACCGGCCCGAGCGAGCCCGGGGATGCTGGACGCGATCGTCGGTGCGCGAGATCCTCATCAACCCCAAATACACCGGCTACATGGTGTGGAACCGGCGAGCCACCAAGAAAGGCGGCAAGCTCAACCCACCCGAGAAATGGGTCTGGTCACCCGAGCCCACCCACGAACCACTCGTCACCCGCGAAATGTGGGAAGCGGTACAGGCAAAGCGCACCATCCGGCAAGGATCGCGGATGGGCGGCAAGAACTCCCATCCCGCCACCATCCGCACCTACGTGCTGCGCTACTACGTGCACCACCAGCAATGCCACAAACGGATGTTCGGCAAAACCCGTAAGGGCTACGGCTACTACACCTGCCAGCCGCAACTCGACCGCGTCGGCAACCCCGAGGCGTACGCCGATCACCCCCCGACGGTGTACGTGCGCGAAGACGCGCTACTGGAATGCGTACAAACCTTCTTCAACGAGCGCGTGTTCGGCCCCGACCGCGCCACGCTGCTACGCCACCAACTACGCGACCACGACTCCAGCGACCGCGACGACATCGAACAGCAGATCTCCGCGATCGAGAAGACGGTCGCCGAGATCACCCGCCGTCAGAACAACCTCCTCGACGAGCGCGAATCCCGCAGCTTCTCCAGCGGTGACGAGGTAGCTGATGTCTGGGCCGGACGACTGCGTCACCGGTTCGCCGAACTCGAACAGGAACGCCGAACCAAGAACACCGCCCTGGAGGCACTGCGCGAACAGGCTGCCCGACGACCACCGAACGAGCCCGACCTAATCGAAGACCTACCCCGACTCGGGCTGCAACTCACCAACGCCCCCGACGCCCTGCAACGCGACCTGTACGAGGCGTTCGGTCTCAAGATCGTCTACGACCACAACACCAAACGTGCCACCATCCACGCCACACTGACCACGGACACACTCCCCGCCGCCGTACAAGCCACCGCCGCGCTGACCGCAATTGCACCCCCGGAACCCGCCGTCGAGCCGCCGCCAGCATCAAACCAAACCAGCACACGGTCCGTCGCAGGTAGGGCAACAACTGAAAAAGTTGCCCATGTTGATGGTGCCCTCGGCAGGATTCGAACCTGCGACACCCGCTTTAGGAGAGCGGTGCTCTATCCCCTGAGCTACGAAGGCTTGCTGGGTGGGTTGGGCCCGCCCGGGACGTTCGCAGTCTACCGGGTCACCGGCTCGGAGTCCGCATCGCTGTCCTAGGGGTGTACCGGAGGGTCAGAAGCCTCCGTCGAAGCCGCCTCCGTCGAAGCCGCCGGAGTAGTCGCCTCCGTCATAGCCACCGCTGCCGTAGTCGCCGGAGTAGTCACCACCCTGGCCGTAACCGCCGTCGTCCGCGGCCAGTCCGTCTTGGAAACCTTCGCCGTAACCGCTTTCGAAGCCTTGTGCGCCGTAGGCGACCCCGGACATGCCGGAGAACAGGGAACTGAACAGCAGGGCCGAGCCGACGCCCCAGGCGCCGGCGATCAGTGCGGGCTTCCACCAGGGTTCCGAGTACCACCCGGCGGGTACCGGCCGTCCGGCCACTCGGCCACCGGGATAGTAGTTCGGCGTCGAGGACGACGGATCGGGTGCGGCCGTGATCTGCCTGCCCTCGTACTCGACCACGCGCTTCTCGGTGACCTGCCCGGCGGTGTCCTGGCCGTCGAGGGCGGCGATCGCGGGGCCGGGGTCCATGTTCATCGCGGTCCGTGCGGCCCTGATGTAGTAGAGACCTTCCAGCGCGGTCTGCTTCGCCAACCGTGCCTGCGTGGGCGTGCGGGCCTGGTCGAGTTGCGCACCGGCCGCGATATGCCGTTCCGAGGCGTCGGCGAGCGCTTGGGCGGCGGCGTCGTTCCCGCCGGAGAGGCTGTAGACCTGGCCGCCCAGTCGTTCGTTCACTTGCCGGGCGTCGGCGAGAGCGTCGGCCAGTTCGGTGGCTCCGCGCTGTTTGCTCTGCTTTGCCTGCCATGCCACCAAGACGATCAGCGCCACCAGCACCAGAACGATCAGCAGCCAGAACATGGGGACCTCTTCCGCAGAACCTCGGATCAGCCCAGTTTACTGTCGGCTAGCTGAGGTGCGGCTGAGTGCGCGGGTCAGCGTGCGGTCGCTGCGGCTTGCGCCTCGTCGTAGTCGGCCGGATCGAAGGTCCTGGTTTTGCGGCGGTACAGGACGGTGGCGCCGGGCCAGTTGTTGGTGATCCGGCCGGAGGCGTTGCGGTACCAGCTGGAGCAGAAGTTCCACGGGGTGTCCTTCAGCCGCTGCTGCAGCCAGTCGTCCCAGCGCTGCTCGGTGGCGGCGCGGGCGGCGAGATAGCGGCCGGGGCGGTCGGAGAGATACCGCACCACCTGGCGGATGTAGCGGGCCTGGGATTCGAGCATGTAGATGATGGAGCCGGCGCCGACGTTGGTATTCGGGCCGTACATCAGGAACAGATTCGGGAACTGCGGCACGGACAAGCCGAGGTAGGCGCGCGCGCCTTCATCGGCCCAGACGTCGGCCAGCTTGCGCCCGCCGAGTCCGTAGATGTTCATCGGCGCCAGGAACTCGGTCCCTTTGAAACCGGTGCCGTAGACGATGACGTCCACTTCGTGCTCGACGCCGTCGGCGGTCCGGATTCCGGTCGGCGTGATCGCCTCGATGGCGGTGGTCTCCACGGTGACGTTCGGCTGCGCCAGCGCGGGGAAGTATTCGTTGGAGAACAGTCCCCGCTTGCATCCGGCCGCGTAGTCGGGTGTCAGCTTCGCGCGCAGCTCGGCGTCGGGGACCTGCTTTTCCCGGTGCCGGTCGGCCAGCGCGATCACGGGCGTCTTGATGGCCGGGATGTCGGTGAGCCCGAGGGCGAGCAGTTCGAAGACGGCCCAGATGGCGAAGCGCTCGAGCAGGCGGCTGGGCGGGAAGTACTTGAACAGCGCGTGGTGCAGGGCGCTGTACTCGACGTCGGCTTTCGGCAGCACCCACGCCGCCGAGCGCTGGAACAGCGTGAGGTGGGCGGCGTCCGGCTGGATGCGCGGGATGTATTGGATCGCGCTGGCCCCGGTGCCGATGCAGGCGATCCGCTTACCGGTCAGGTCGACGTCGTGGTCCCAGTCGGCGGAGTGGAAAGCGGGACCGGTGAAGGTGTCGATACCGGGGATGTTCGGCAGCGCGGGGCGCGAAAGCTGGCCGACCGCCGAGATGAGAACGTCGGCGGCCAGTTGCGCTCCGTCTGCCGTGCGAACGGTCCATCGGCCGGTGCGCTCGTCGAACTCCGCGTCGGTCACCTCGGTGCCGAAGCGGATGAAGCGCCGCAGGCCGTGCTTGTCGGCGACGCCCCGCATGTACGCGTGGATGTCCCGCTGTTCGGAGAAACGCCGTGGCCAATCGGACTTCGGCTCGTAGGACCAGGAGTACAGCGGGGAGGGCACGTCGCAGGCCGCGCCGGGGTAGGTGTTCTCCCGCCAGACGCCGCCGAGGTCGGTGGCGCGCTCCAGGATCGTGAAGGTGTCCACCCCGGCGCGCCGCAGTTCCAGCGCCATGCCGAGCCCGGCGAATCCGGCTCCGATGATGATGATGGACGGCGTCGTCATGCTTCGAGGGTACGAGCCGGTATCCGCAGGTCCGAAGACATCCGCGGTCAATCAATCGGTATTTCCGGCCACCCGGGGGGGTCAGCTCCCGGCCAGTTGGCGCGCGATGACCAGACGCTGAATCTGATTGGTGCCTTCGAAGATCTGCATCACCTTGGCTTCGCGCATGTAGCGCTCGACGGGAAAGTCCTGGGTGTAGCCGTAGCCGCCGAAGACCTGGACCGCGTCGGTGGTGACCTTCATGGCGGCGTCGGTGGCCACGAGTTTTGCCACGCTGGCCTGGCGCGAGTACGGCAGCCCCGCGTCGCGGCGGCGGGCGGCGTCGAGGTATGTGGCGCGGGCGGAGTCGACGGCGGCGGCCATGTCGGCGAGTACGAAGCCGAGTCCCTGGTGGTCGATGATGTGGCGGCCGAACGCCTCGCGCTCCTTGGCATACGCGACGGCCTCGTCGAGGGCGCGCTGGGCCAGGCCGGTGGCGACGGCGGCGATGCCGAGGCGACCGGAGTCCAACGCGCTGAAGGCGATCGAGAGGCCTTGGCCCTCGGCGCCCACGCGCCGTTCCTCGGGCAGGAACGCGTCGTCGTAGGCCGCGGTGGTGGTGGGCACGGCACGTAAACCCATCTTCTCCTCGGGTTTACCGAAACTGAGTCCCTCGGTGCCTGCGGGGACCAAGAAACACGAGATCCCGCGCGAGCCTTCGCCGGTGCGGGCGAACAGGGTGTAGAAGTCGGCGCGGCCACCGTTGGTGATCCAGGCCTTGGCGCCGGTGATCCGGTAGCCGCCCTCGACCGGAGTGGCGCGGCAGCGCAGCGCGGCCGCGTCGGAACCGGCGTGCGGCTCGGAGAGGCTGTAGGCGCCGATGGTCTCGCCGGAGAGCATTCCCGCCAGCCAGCGCTGCTTCTGCTCCTCGGTGCCGAAGGTGAACAGCGGATGGCAACTCAGGCTGTGCACGCTGACGGCGACGGCGACGGCGGCCCAGCGAGCGGCGAGTTCCTCGAGGACCTGCAGATACACCTCGTATGGCTGCGCGCCGCCGCCGAATTCCTCCGGGTACGGCAGGCTCAGCAGTCCGGCCGCGCCCAGCGCGGGGAAGACGCCATCGGGAAAGATCCCGGTCTTCTCGCACTCGGCCACGCGCGGTTCGAGCACCTTGTCGGCGATATCGCGGGTCAGTTCCAGCAGATCCCTTGCCTCGGGGGTGGGCAGCATTCGGTCCACTGGCATGTCGTCTACTCCACGGTCGCTCGATGGGTTTCCCGGAATTCACAGTAGCCCGGGCGTGTGGGGAGTCCTCCGGGGTCGTCCACAGCGGCGGACGCAGTCACCGAGCACCGGCGGGCCGAGCGCAGTCGGACAGCACGATCACCGCAGACGCGATCAGTTCGGTGCCCTGGCCCGACCGGAACGGGACGAGTTGCCGGACGCTCGCGCCGCAGTGCTGCACGTGCAGTTGTGTGTACAGGTGCGCGTGAACCTGTCCCGTGCTGCCGACGCATTCGCGCTGGTCATCGCGGTTCTGTCGGAGGTGGATCAGAATTAGGTGTGCGCCTGCGCGATTGGTTTGTCTCATTCGGGTGATAACGGTTCCCTCGCCTGGCGCACCGACGCCACACTCGGCTAAGACAAAACTGTTCGGATTCGGGGTCGACCGGCGTGTCGGCGGCGACGCAGGGGGTGCCGCCGCCACGTCGGCCCGGAGCGCTGTGCCGATCGCCATCGGCTGCTCTATTATCTGCGTATGAATGCAGATAACCAGGAAGTGCGGCCGCCGCTCGCGGACGATCAGGTCGGGCTGGTTGTCGAGGTGTTCCGCATGCTCGCCGACCCGACCCGCGTGCAAGTGCTGTGGGCGTTGGTCGATCGCGAACTGTCGGTGAACGACCTGGCCGGACAGGTCCGCAAGCCCGCGTCCTCGGTGTCGCAGCATCTCGCCAAACTGCGCATGGCGCGGTTGGTGAACACCCGGCGGTCCGGGACGACGATCTTCTATCGCCTGGAGAACGAGCACGTCCGGCAACTGGTGATGGACGCGGTGTACAACGCCGAGCACGCCGGGCCGGGCGTCCCCGCCCACCATCGCGCCGCCGCCGTGCGGGACTTTCCCAGCCGAGACGAAGCGAGTGCGTCATGACCCACCGGCATCATCAGCATCCGCACCACCACCATGCCGGGCCGCATCATCGGCATCGGTCGGGCGCGGCCGGTGTGCTGCGCGAGATCTTCGTCCCGCACAGTCACGACGCCGCCGACAGCATGGACGACGCACTGGAGGCCAGTGCGGTCGGCATCCGGGCGGTGAAGATCAGTTTGGTCGTCCTCGGGTGCACCGCGGCGCTGCAACTGGTGATCGTCGCCGCGTCCGGTTCGGTGGCGCTGGCCGCCGACACCGTGCACAACTTCTCCGACGCGCTGACCGCGGTGCCGCTGTGGATAGCGTTCGCCCTCGGCCGCAAGGCCGCGACCCGGCGCTACACCTACGGATTCGGCCGGGCGGAAGACCTGGCCGGACTCTTCGTCGTCGCGATGATCGCCTTGTCGGCGTTGATCGCCGGCTATCAGGCGGTGCGCAGGCTGCTGGATCCCGTGCCGCTCGAGCACGTGGGCTGGGTCGCCGCGGCCGGGCTGGTCGGGTTCCTCGGCAACGAGACGGTCGCGCTGTACCGGATCCGGGTGGGGCGGCGGATCGGCTCGGCGGCGCTGGTCGCGGACGGTCTACACGCGCGCACCGACGGCTTCACCTCGCTGGCGGTCCTGCTCGGCGCGGCCGGAGTGGCGCTGGGCTTCCCGCTGGCCGACCCGATCGTCGGCCTGCTCATCACGATCGCGATTCTCGCGGTGCTGCGCACGGCGGCGCGGGACGTGCTGCGCCGGTTGATGGATGCCGTCGAGCCCGGCTTGGTCGCCGCGGCGGAGCGGGCGCTGGCCGCCGAGCCGGGCGTGCAGGGCGTGCGCAGCCTGCGGATGCGGTGGATCGGCCATCGGCTGCACGCCGACGTCGAACTGGATGTCGCGCCGACGATCACGCTCGCGGACGCGCATCGGGTCGCGCACGAGGCCCAGCACGCCCTCACCCACGTGGTGCCCAAGCTGGATACGGCTGTGGTGCATGCCTATCCGGCGCATACCGAGTTCGCGGTGCCGGGGGCGGCAGGGGCATAGGGATCGGCTATCGAGGTCGCCATACCGGGATGGTCGGTGGGCAGGGCATCCGTTGTCGAGTTCGCGCCGAGCTGACCAGCGGTAACTGAGGGCGCACGCCATCGGATGGCTGCGTTCGGGATTGCCCGCAGGCGTTGCCCGGGGCGGCCTACTGTTGGGTAGCATCGCCCGTGTGATGTGGCTCATGGTCGGTGCGTGCTGAACAATGCCGCCGCGTGTACCGACCATTGCTCAGTTTCCCTGCCGAGTCTCACCTTGCCGCATCGCGGAAGATCCCGACGTCGTCGCGTCGGCGGAGGCGCCGACCCGAGGCCGCCTTGCCGAGCGCACGCGCCCCACCGACGTGGTCGGCACCTCCGTCCAATCAACCCGTGACTACGAGGTCTTTCGCGGCGAACTCGACCGCCCGCGGGTGATCCGGCCGGACGCGGCTGCGGGGCCGCGGGCCCGGATCGAGCCCGGTTCGAACCTCGGCCGGAAGCACGGTCCGGTGCTCCTGCGCTGGGCGGCAGGCCCGTCCGTACCCGAAACCCGCCGTGCCACCGGACGTCTCGGCCGCGCGGCGTGGGCCGATTCCGGACATGCGCTGTCGTTTGCCGTGCTCACCAGCGGCGATCCGATTCGGAATCCCGAGACGACCCTTCTGGCGGGCTCGCTCGACGGATCACATCGCCAGACCCCGCGGGTGGCCGCAACCGACTTGGCTTTCTGACGGGAAGTCACCGAAGAAAAAGGAGTTCCGATGTTGAGCACTATGCAGGACGAGCCGTTGTCGCTGGCCACGTTGCTGCGCTACGCATCGACGTTCGCCGGCGATTCGACCGTGTCCACCTGGACCGGTACCGGCGTGCGCACCATGACCTACCGCGAGGTCGGCGCCGAATCGGCGCGGTTGGCGAATGCCCTGCGCGGGCTCGGCATCGGGGCAGGTGACCGGGTCGGCACATTCATGTGGAACAACAACGAGCACTTGGTCGCTTACATCGCGGTGCCCGCGATGGGCGCGGTGCTGCACGCGTTGAACATCCGGCTGTTCCCCGACCAGGTCGTGTACGTGGCCAATCACGCCGAGGACCAGGTGGTGCTGGTGGACGGCACGCTGGTGCCGCTGTTCGGCCAGATCCTGCCGCACCTGACGACCGTCCGCCACGTCGTCGTGGTCAACGGTGACGCGGCGACCCTCACCGCGCCCGAGGGCGTGCAGGTGCACTCCTACACCGAATTGCTCGGCGCGCAGCCGGACACCTACGACTTTCCGGTGATCGATGAGCGCGCCGCCGCGGCGATGTGCTACACCTCCGGCACCACGGGCGACCCGAAGGGCGTGGTGTACTCGCACCGCTCGAACTGGCTGCACGCCATGCAGGTGGCCGCGAACAACGGGATGGGCCTGTTCGAGAACGACACCATCCTGGCCATCGTCCCGCTGTTCCACGCGAACGCCTGGGGCCTGCCGTACGCGGCGCTGATGTCCGGGTCGAATCTGCTCATGCCGGACCGGTTCCTGCAGCCGGGGCCGCTGCTGGAGATGATGGCCGCGCGGAAGCCGTCCTTCGCCGCCGCCGTGCCGACCATCTGGGGCGGGGTGCTGGCGGCGCTGGCCGCGAATCCGCAGGACATCACCCATCTGCGCGCGGTGGTGGTGGGCGGTTCGGCGGTTCCTCCGTCGATGATGCGTACCTTCGAGGACTCCCATGGTGTGCGGGTGCTGCACGCCTGGGGCATGACCGAGACCTCGCCGCTGGGCAGCGTCGCGCATCCGCCCGCCACCGCGGTGACCGAGGAAGAGAAGTGGGCCTACCGGGTGACCCAGGGCCGTTTCCCGGCGGGGGTGCAGGCGCGTCTGGTCGGTGACGACGGCGTGGTGCCCAACGACGGTGTGGCGCTGGGTGAGGTGCAGGTGCGCGGTCCGTGGATCACCGGCTCCTACTACTCGCCCGACGGCACGGTGGTCGACCCGGAGAAGTTCGACGACGGCTGGCTGCGCACCGGCGACGTCGGCAAGATCAGCCCCGACGGCTACCTCACTCTGGTCGACCGCTCCAAGGACGTGATCAAGTCCGGCGGCGAGTGGATCTCGTCGGTGGATCTGGAGAACGCCGTGGTCGGGCACCCCGCGGTCGCCGAGGCCGCCGTGATCGGCGTGCCGGACGACAAGTGGGACGAGCGCCCGCTCGTGGCGGTGGTGCTTGCCGAGGGCGCCGAGGTGAAACCCGAGGAGCTGCGCGACTTCCTGGCCGACAAGTTCGCCAAATGGCAGCTGCCGGAACGCTGGACGTTCATCGCCGAGGTCCCCAAGACCAGCGTGGGCAAGTTCGACAAGAAGCGACTGCGCAGCCAGTACGCCGACGGCGACCTGGAAGTCACCACGCTCGGCTGACCCCCGCCGCCCCGCGTCACCACTTCAGCATCGGCAGTGGTGACGTGGGGTGGCTTCGCAGCCGCCCCGCGGCCAGCGTCACCAGCCTGCGGTGGAAGCCCTGATTCGGATAGCGTTTCTTCAGCTCACGATAGGTCCGGCGGGAGATGCCGAAACGGCCGAGCAGGCCCAGTTCGACGTCGATCGCGTCGGCGCGCCGGAAGATCTCGACCGGATCGTGCGGCGGGGCCGCCGGGCGGATCTTGTGATGCTGGTCGATCATCGTCACCACCAGCCCGGTGAGATCCTCGCGTTCGATGCTCGCCAACCAGGCGCGCGCCTGGTCGCACGAGGGGGCGAGGTAATCGAAGCTGCCCGCCGACCAGATGCCGATGTCGTGCAGGGCGGCCGCGGTCAGGAATTCCTCGCGGGTGCTCGGCGGGGGTTGCCGGTCGGCGGCCAAGAGGTCGCACAGCGCCAGGACGCGCAGGACGTGATTGGTGTAGGCGGCGCGATCCGCCCCGAGCTGTTGCTGCCACGGCGCGAGCCGGGTCTCGACCTCTTCGCGAAGATCGTTGCTGCTCATGGCGGTTCACCCTACGCGTAGGCGACGGCCGCGGACGGCGGCGACGCGCGGGTGCGCGGCCCTGGACACACGAACACCCGGCGCGGGTGAAACGGTTTGCCGCGCCGGGTGTTCGGCTGGTGGATCAGCAGTTGCGCAGTTGCGGGCTCTGGTTGAGCAGCTGCGCCCGGGTGCCGATGAACGTCGTGTAGGTCTCCCCGCCCACCGCGGAGAGCGGGAACGCGGCGACCCGGTGGCAGTTCTGGAAGGCGAGCTTCACGCCGAAGTGCCGCTCCAGTCCACCGCGGATCGCGTCGGAGGCCATGGCGCGCAACAGTTGCCCGCGCGCCGTCTCGTCGGGCGGCGCGATCGTGTTGTCGGCGAATTCCGCCGTGCCGGAACGCAGCTCACCGGCCACCCGGCTGACCACTTCCCAGGCGTAGGGCAGGGAAGTGCGCACGACCTCGACGAAGTCGGCGTCGTCGACCTCGCCGCGCTCGGCGCGTTCGAGTAGTGCGGTGGGGACATCAAGGGACATGGCGCTCTCCTCCAATGCTGGACGTCGATGCGATGTCCGAGTCTAATCGAAAGTCGTTGTCAATAATGCTGGATTCGACGCGAAAGTGCTTTTTCCAGTGCGGCTTTCGTGTCGGCGGCCCGCGTCGCAACCAATTCGCCCGCAGGTAGCTCCGGTGCCAGCGCATGGGTCTGACCCGCCCAGAGGTTCACGTCTTCGGAGTTGCCGGCCGCTCGTGCGGCGGCCCGCAGCGGGGCGGTGGCGTAGTGGATCTCCGGGTAGCCGACCGGCGCGGTGGCGGTGTGTCGCAGCAGGAATCGGTTGCGCAACCCGCGCGCCCTGCGTCCGGTGAACGCGCGCGTGAGCATTGTCGGGGTGTCGGCGGCCAAGGCGGTGCGGTGCACCTGGTTGGTGCCCGCTTCGGGGCAGCGCAGGAACACCGTGCCCAGTTGCGCGGCCGCGGCGCCCGCCGCGAGCGCGGCGGCGATGCCGGCGCCCGTCGCGAGGCCTCCGGTGGCCACCAGCGGCCGGTCGGTCGCGGCGGTGAGCAGTTGCAGCAGCGCCAGCAGGCCGAGTGGGTCGGCTGCGTCGTCGGCCGCGCGATCCACGAACGTCGCACGGTGCCCGCCTGCCTCCGCTCCCTGGGCGATGAGCACGTCGGCGCCCGCCTCGACCGCGACGCGCGCCTCGTCGACCGAGGTGACGGTGACCCAGACCTCGGACCCGGCGGCGCGCAGCCGCTCGATGTCCTCCGCGCCGGGGCAGCCGAAAGTGAAGGAAACGGCCGCGACCGGATCGGCGACGAGCAGATCCAGCTTGGCGTCCCAGTCGTCGGTGTCGAAGCGCGGATCCCCGAGTTGGTGGTCAGCGCCGAGTTCGGCCAGATAGTCGGCCAGATCGGCCAGGGGAGTCGGGGGGCCCGGTACGAAAAGGTTCACGCCGAACCGCTTGCCGGTGAGCGCGCGGGTCGCCGCGATCCGGGCTGCGGTGTCGGCGGCGCTCAGATAGCCGGCGGCCAGTTGGCCGAAACCACCCGCCTCCGCCACCGCGGCAGTGAGCTCGGGAGTGGAGGGACCGCCCGCCATCGGGGCGAGCACGATCGGAACGTCCAAGCGGTCGAGGATCACGGTCCGATTGTCGCGCATCTGGACGTGTGACCCGGACCTCACCAGCGTTTTTCTGCCGGAAGGTTGCGGAATGGTCACGACGCGGTAGAGTTCCCGTCACGACGGATGCCAAACCGTTATTCGCCTGGCTACACCGGATCGTTATAGAACCGGCTCGGCACAGGCTCCGGCATCCCTGACCCAGTGGTACGACCGAGGATTCAGTTTTGTCGCAGCACCGTGTAGGCCCCAGTTCCATTACCGTCCAGAGCCTCCTCGGCGACGGCGGCGAAACGGGCCGTCCGACGCGGCACCGCGCCGACCCGTCCGCCACCGAGCGTGTGAAGGCCGCCGCCACCGCCGCGGTCGCCGCGGGCGCGCTGATCGGCGCTGCCAGCCAGGTCGCTCCCGCGCTGGCCTACGCCGCGCCGCTGCTGCCCGGCTCGCACGACGCCGACGAAGAGCAGCAGGCCGCGCCCACCACTGTGAAGGGTACGAGCATCCTGCCGGTTGCGGAGGCGAAGGCTGCCGCGCCGGTCGCGCAGCCCGCGCCGGAACCCACCGCGGTCGCGGCCGAGATCGCGGCCCCGGTCGCCACTCCGTTCGGCATTCCCAATCTTCCCCCGGAGATCGCCGGACCCTTGGCCCAGGCCGAGGAGGCCCTCAAGGGCGTGCAGCAGCAGGTCGCTCCGGCGCCCGCGGTGCGCCCGGTGGCAGGCGCGATCAGCTCCGGCTACGGCAGCCGCTGGGGCGCCATGCACTACGGCCTCGACTTCGCCGACGCGCTGGGCGCGCCGATCCACTCGGTCAGCAACGGCACCGTGATCGAGGCGGGGCCCGCCTCCGGTTTCGGCCTGTGGGTGCGCGTGCTGCAGGACGACGGCACCACCGCGGTCTACGGCCACGTGAACGAGATGTTCGTGCACGCGGGTCAGCGAGTGAACGCAGGCGACGTGATCGCCACCGTGGGTAACCGGGGTCAGTCCACCGGTCCGCACCTGCACCTGGAGATCTGGGACCAGTCCGGCTCCAAGATCGACCCGCTGCCGTACCTGGCCGCCAAGGGCGTGCCCATGGAGTGGGGCCCGTCGGCGCACTGACTTCCCCTGTCCGGCTTGACATTCCGAGCAGTGCATGGTTGCACGCAGCGAAGCTTCCCGCGTCCCGGTGACGCGGGAAGCGGTTCGCGTCCGGGTCTTGGAGAACCGCCCAATGGGCACCGGTCGGTCGCTAGGCTCGGGCCGTGATCGAGCTGGGCGACATCTTCGAGCCTGGGTCGCCGCACGGCCGCGCTTACGCCGTGCTGGTGCACCATCCTCGGTCGAGTCTCGCCGATATCGCGCATTACCTGGGCGTTTCGGAAGACCTGGCCGCGGATTCGTTGGATGTCTTGTGTGAAGTGCGCGCGGCGGTCCGCATCGAGTCGCCCGACGGCGAAACGCTGTGGGACGCGCACGCGCCGGAATCGTTGTCCGAAGCCGAGGCACGGCGCAGGCAACAGGAGATCAATCAGATGCACGCCGCCGCAGCCCGGCTGAGCGAGACGTTCCGTTCGGTGCGTCGCTCGCCCCGCGGCAACGGCGCGGTCGTGCCGGTGTACGAGCGCCTGGAGATGCTGGCGGATTTCGAGGAGATGCAGACCGGTGCGCGCCGCTGCGTCAAGCTCGTCGAGCGCGGCCCCTATCTCAGCGATTCGGAACGCGAACGCCAGCTGTTCGAGCTCAAACGCGCCAGGCTCGGCGACGGCATCCGCTATCAGACGCTGTACCAGGACACCGTCTACCAGGACCCGGAGCGGCTGCGGCATGCCCTGTCCACCAACGCCAGTGGTGCGCAGGCCAGAACCCTGCCGGATCCGCCGTTCAAACTGATCATCAGCGACGACGAGCGAGCCAGCCTGGTGCTGCACGCCGACGAACGCAGGCCCGACCCGATGGGCCTGCGCATCACCGGTTCGCCCACGCTCGAGCTGCTGATCAAGACCTTCGACGTACTGTGGACGATGGCCGCGCCCATCTCGGTGAATCCGTCCGCGGAGGCGCTGGACGAACGCGATCGCGCGATCCTGACCCTGATGGGGCTGGGCGCCACCGACGACACGATCGCGCGCAGGCTCGGCATGTCCCGGCGCACGGTGGTCCGCCGCACCGCACGGCTGCTGGAGCGGCTCGGGGCGAGCACCAGGTTCCAGGCGGGGGTGCAAGCCACCCGGCGCGGCTGGTTGTGAGCAAACTCACCGATCCAGGGAGTCCTGCAACATGATGGGCTCGGCGCCGATATAACGGCAGGCGGCAAGCAAGACACCGATTCCATGGGGGAGTGGGCGGCGTCCGACGAGAGGACAGCACCACCGAAGGGGGACGCGGACCGCACCGACGGCAGCCGCGGCAATCCGATACAGCGCGCGGGTTGGGCAGTCAAGCCCCTATATGATTGCTCGGTCCGCGCTGGCCCCGGATAACGAACCCTGAGCAGGGTTCCCCCGGGTCCTGGCTCGATGCGAGAGGTGAATGCACTCGAATGGAAACCGCCCGTCGCTCTGCTCGCGGTAGCCGTCGCCGCAGGTCGGGCAGTCCGCTCTTCGCGCAGCTGCTCACCGCCGCGGTCGAGTCCGCTGCCACCGAGGTCGCGATCCGGTTCAACCCCACGGGAGATCCGGCCGACGATCGGGAACTCACCTACGCCGAGCTGGACGCGGCGTCCTCGCGGCTGGCCAGGGAGCTGATCGAGCGCGGCGTCGGGCCCGGCGACGTGGTCGCCATCGGGATCTCGCGCAGCGTGGAGTCGGTGCTCGCCGTCTGGGCCATCGCCAAGACCGGCGCGGCCTACGTGCCGGTGGATCCCACCTACCCGACCGACCGGATCAACCACATCGTCGCCGACTCCGGCGCCACGGTGGGCCTGACCACCTCGGCGCACCGCCCGGTGCTCGGCACCGGGGTGTACTGGATCGAGCTGGACGACCCGGTGCAGGCCGCGCGCATCGCCGCGCGCCCGGAGCACCCCATCTCCTACACCGACCGGGTCCGCCCGCTGGACGAGCGGCACCCGGCCTACGTCATCTATACCTCCGGCTCCACCGGCAAGCCCAAGGGCGTCGTGGTGACCCATAGCGGTCTGGCCGGGCTGGTCGCCGCCGAGCGCGAGCACTACGGCGTGACCGAGGAGTCGCGGGTGCTGCACGTCTGCTCGCCGAACTTCGACGTCTCCGTGCTCGAACTGCTGCTGGCTTTCTCCTCCGGCGCGACGCTGGTCATCGCGCCGCCGTCGGTGTTCGGCGGATTCGAGCTGGCCGATCTGCTGCGTCGCGAGCACGTCACACACATGCTCATCACGCCGGGCGCCTTGGAGTCGGTCGACCCGGCGGGGCTCGACGACCTGCAGGCCGTGGTGGTGGCCGGGGACAAGTTCGGTCCCGAACTGGTCGGCCGCTGGGCGGCCGAGCGCGAGTTCTACAACGGCTACGGGCCCACCGAGGCGACGATCCTGGCCACCAGCACGCCGCCGATGGCGCCGGGCGAGCCCATCACGATCGGTACGGCCATCCCGGGAGTCGGCGCGTTCGTGCTTGACTCGCGGCTGCGGCCGGTGCCGGCCGGGGTGGTCGGTGAGCTGTATCTGTCCGGTCCCGCGCTGGCGCAGGGCTACCTCAACCGCCCGGGCCTGACCGCGGAGCGATTCGTCGCCAGCCCGTTCGGCGCCGACACCGGCAATCCCGGGGCGCGGCTCTATCGCACCGGTGACCTGGTACGGCGCACCGAGTCCGCGAGCCAGGACGGCGGCGTCATCGAATACCTGGGCCGTTCGGACTTCCAGGTGAAGATCCGCGGCTTCCGTATCGAACTGGGGGAGATCGACAACGCGCTCACCAGCCACCCGGACATCGACTTCGCGGCCACCCTGGGCAAACCGCTGCCCTCGGGCGCGACCGCGCTGGTGTCCTATGTGCTGCCGAAGGACGACACGCTAGGCGTGGACACCGCCGCGCTGGTGGAGTTCCTCGGTGAGTCGTTGCCCGCGTACATGATTCCCGCGTCGATCATGGTGCTGGATGAGATTCCGTTGACGCCGGTGGGGAAGTTGGATCGGGCGGCGTTGCCGGAGC
>NZ_JBSGDA010000031.1:0-74667 GCF_053602135.1 Nocardia sp. NPDC004573 | reverse complement strand
ACGCTACTTCGCCTTGAACGGGACCGATCACCGCAGCCATGACGAACAGGACGCCGCGATCGGCGCCTACATCCGCTGGTACAACCAGCACGCCCAACCCAAACGCGACTTCGCCGTCAACTCCAAGATCCGGCAACCTGATTACCTACCGAAGGTTGCTTGACGAGGCACTAGAACAACCACTTCCGACATCACGGGCAAGTCAACCGCGAGGCTGACATATAGTTGACACGTCAGCCGAGCAAGGCCGCCAACCAGGCCATCGAAGCGGTCGGTGACACCGAGGCCACCGCACCGCGCAAAAGTCCCTCGCCACAGCGCTCACCGAGGTCCGGGCCCTTCCCCCGTATGCGCAGCCGGATCTGTTCACGCTGCGCGACGCGCCCTCGGACAGACGCTGCCCACTGACCCCGCAGCGACGTCGCGCGACGGTCCGTACGGCAAATTGCAGGCAGCTGGACCCGAATCGCGAAACGTCTGCCTCCTTCATGCTGGTGGATGCGCTCGTCGGGCGACCGCTGAAATGAGGCGTTAGTCCAGTATCCCGCCGACATCGTCAACTGCCATCACCCGGCGATACCTTGGCATCGACTGCCATGATCAGAATAGGTGCCGGTCTTCCGTCACCACGCTACGCGAAGCGAGTGGCGTGATAGCTCCTGGGCAGCGGCGTGATGTGAACGACCGCACCAGAATACGGTGCGGATATACATTTTCCGTTTCCGATGTACATCATTACATGCTTGGGGCTGCCGCCGTTGAATTGCTTGGCCGGAAAAATCAGGTCGCCCGGGCGGATATCTGAAGGGCGGACCTTGGGAAGCTGTTGGTACTGTGCCGCGGCGACGCGTGGGATCCTGATGCCGGCCTTTGCAGCTGCGTATTGCATCAGCCCCGAGCAATCGAAAGCGTTCGGGCCTTCCGCCCCCCAGATGTAAGGGTCGCCGAGCTGCGCTTTCGCAACCTGCACAGCCTTGTGCGCCGCCGAACTCGCCCCACGGGGGGGTGCGCTTCGTCCGAGGATGTCGTACAAGTACTGGTCGCTGAGGCGGTTTATGGCAGCAGCAGTTCTCATGGCATCCGCTTGCGTGGCGGCGACGATACGCTGTCCTTTCTGCAGCGCGGCGGTGAGGACATCGCGAACCTTCTGCCGTCCGGCCTTGGTGTATGCCTGCCACTTGAGTTCCGCCAGTGCGACGTTGACTTCACGCAGCAGAGCCTCGATCGCCTTCTTATCGATATTGTGGCTGCCGGCCATACTCTGGAGGTAGCTGGCGATCCGGTTGTCCACATTGTTGAACGCCTCGGCGGCATTGGCCAGATAAAGTTGCTTCGCCTTCATGGCGATCGCGGCATCGCCAGAACCTGTTCCCGCACTGACCTTTCGCGGCAACGGTTTCACCTCGAGGTGCTCAGAAGACCCATCGCCGTACGCCGCCGCCAATGAATTCAGTACGTGCAGTGCTTTTTGCGACTCAGGGGACAGGCCTCCACCCGCACCAGCGGTCTCCGCTTCACCGTCGCGCACACCGCCGCCAGCAAGACCTGCTAACGCCGACGCGATCGTAGGCAGCGCCATTGTCCCGACCATAAACGCCATCGGCGCCAGTTTCCCAGCCAACTCCGCATCCACCGATGACGCCGATGCTCCCGGAGATTGAGACTGAGCCGCGGCGCCTGTTGGGCTTCCCGATTCTGATGTGACGAGCCCGTGCCGCGTCTGCGCCTCGAACGCCGAGACAGCGCCCACCGGAGGCTGCTGCACGGGCGCCGACGAGGCGGACACCGTGGGCATCGCGGTGCCGGCATTCTGCTCCGTTGTGCTGGCATCGAGACTCGATAACGCATTCTGCTCCTGTGCCCGACCCCCACCGATGATCGGTTGTCCATTTGAAGGCAAGGTGTCGAGTGGCGCCATCTCGCCACTGATGCGCCGTCGACCACCCACAGCCGTTGACCATGGCGTCACCGGCCTTGCCGACCTTTCCTTCTCGCCGCGACTGTCGGCCAGTCCTACCGCTTCGGCGTCGGGCAGTGACCCGGATTCGATATCGGTCACGACTCACCTTGCTGGACGAGGTAGCCGAAATACGGCACCGCACTGTTGATCAGTAGACGGAGAGGTATGCGTCCATCCATTTCAACGACATCGGCCACCGACTCCACAGACACGATGGCAGGCTGGGTCGTGACACTGAACGCAGTAGCAGCCAGGCTGGACCGAACATATCTGCCGCGCTGCATATTGCAGATTCCGACCTTTCGAAAGACAGGATGTTGAGGGGATGCTTCCAGGTCTTCGCCGTACGCGGTATGGGGGAAATCCCTACAAGCCTTCTGTCCACTGGTTTCGGTAGCGGGTCGGACCGTGTCCGAGCTGCTTGATTCAACGGACGGACGGGCTTGGTTGCGTGCGATTGCTCAAGCGGGTTCGGGGATGGCCAACAATCCCGCTGGAGGACGGCGAATGACGTGACCGCTACGGCAAGCGCTCGCAATATCCCAACAATGGGAATGGCCTAACGTTCTGATTGCGCCGCTCGGTGCGAGTCTGGTGCCCGTCTTAGGAGCTTCCGATGTACTTCAGCGTCATTCCAGGAGAACTCACCGCGATCGCCGCTCAGCTGAGCACCGGGACGACCGATCTGGTTGCCACGGTAGGTACGTCCGCAGCGGGTAGCGTGCCGCTCCCACCGGGCTGCGATGCGGTAAGCCGAAAGATCACTGAAAGGTTCTTCGGCTTCGCGACCGACCTTTTCGACAAGACGGCGCAGGGAGTGGGGCATCGCATTCACGCCGAGCCGCATCTGCCCCAGGTCGATGCCTGCTATTGCGCAGCCGACGCCGCGGGCAGCAGCCAGGTTCTCGCCAGCGGGACGGCGTTCGGCGGATAGTTGAACCCGCTTCGAGCGAAGGCTGGCGACCTGGGCCAGTAGCCGGATCTCGCGTTCGACACCGTCGAGCGGGGCCATGGGAAGATCGGGTTCTCGATGCGCTTCACGGGCGACTGCAAGCCCTCTCGATCGGATCGGACTTGCCGTAGGTGCGCGCAGCGTCGCGGGCGTGAGCCATGAATTTCGGCGGCACCCGCACCACACGCTCGCCTTCCGCTAGCTGAGGTGATCGCTGAGGTACTGGGTGACTTGGGCCGGCCGAGCTGGTCTGCGCCCACTGCGCGCTTGTGCAGCACAGCGACCGCGTACCGGCGATAGACACGCGCCTACACCACCAGGCTCGCCAACCACGCCAGTACCCTGGCGATGCACAGATGTCGTCGGCACGGAGGCCGCGGTCACCGCGTGGCGACGGCATCTGCTACAACATGGCAAGATATCCATCCCCCGAACGGTCAACCAGACGCTGGCCGCGGTCACCTTGCTCTACGCGCTTGGCAAGATCCGCCAGAGAAGCGTGATCAGAGCGTGATCCAGAAGATTGAGCTGCCTTCCATCAGCGACTCCATCGCGGCTGCGGCGCGCGATCCTCATACATCTCCGAGTAAGCGGAGACATAGACTTCGACCGGCTAACCCATTCGTGTTAGTAGGGATTTCCCCCATTCCGACGGAGCTGAACAAACTGGGAAACTCGCATTCCCGGCTCGGGGGCGGGAGGCGGGCATGAGAAATCATGTTGGTTTGAAGAGGAGGACCGCGGCCGGTGGCCCGGATTCTCGGTCGAGAGGATATGACAGTGAAGAAGATTAGCGCGATGACTACAGGCATCGCCGCGATAGCACGGATCGCCGTTGTCGCTGCGGTCAGCACGGGGTTGGCCACAGCAGCGTCTGGTGTTGCCAGCGCCGTTCTCGAAAGTGACCGGGCGATCAAGCGCGATGTCGCAGCAGTGGTGTGGGACTGCTGAGCGTGTTCGGTCTACGTTGGGGCCGACGTCACAGGGCGTCGGCCCCGCAGATCCCGTCTATCGCGATGGATGCAGCGGGCAACGAGCGAGTGATGAATGGACACGACATTCTTGCCGAGGTCGCGCAACTGCCGATCAGTACGTGGCGGTATCAGTGGGAACCTCCTGAGGTGCGCCATCTCGGCCCAATGGCACAGGATTGGCGCGCCAGCTTCGGGCTCGGCGACACCGACAAGAGGATCCACATGGCCGATGCCAACGGCGTTGCCCTGGTTTGTATCCAGGCGCTACACAAGCAGATCGTCGAACTCCGCGCCGAACTCGGCCGAATCCGCAACGCCACACGGGAGGAAGAGGCGCGCGGCAGCCAACGGCCCGCGGAATCCTGATCGGCAATTCTGGCCTTGCCATGTCGGCCGCAGGAGAGTCAATCACGCCGTAGCCAACGCCAACAGTTTGCGGAGCTTGGTGATACCCGAGACCACCCACGGCGTCCCGACTCCCAGTTGGTGGGCAAAGAGGGACCACACCCTCTACGGCCGCAGCAATCTCCTATCGAGGTCGGCACGCGCTTCGTTCTCTAGCCGCACTTGCTCGGCCCCGTAATCGGGATCGCCCCTCGCAGCCATACGGCGCTGCGGCCAGCTGCATTCAGTACACCGGTCGAGTACCCACCGGAGGTCGCTGGTGTGCGCCACACGATAGTTCTACTCCGGCGCGCGAGGCTGGTCCAGGATTTGGTCACAGTAGCGGTTGTTCCCTCACTCTCGCAGTTGACGACCAGAGTAGGGACGGAGAGCCGATCTGCATGCCGTCGTCGTTCATGCGAGTCATCTCGATCTTCTTCCCGTGGTAGAGCCGCTGTGCGAGGTCGTTGAAGCCTGTACTGCTATCAAAGTAGGGTGCCCGAATTCACCGACGCGACATCCATGCGGTCAGCTGCGGTCCAGATTCACCGGTGCGCGATATTAAGATCGCCGATTCAGCCAGCTGGCGGTCTGATCCCCTGCTGAGGCTCCAGCCTGCCGGAGAGTCTGCGGCCATATCGACTCACTTGGATTTCATATTCCCGTTTGGACGGAGCGAGTCGGTAGCTGTCCGTGCCGGTGGGTGATAGGGCGCAGCGACCGGCCATGGTTCGTGTCGCGGGCAAGGTACTCAGCTCACGACCACCAGATTCGCCGGACTGATGGAGCCCGCCGTATCCTGGCCAGCGACTCGCGTGCGACCGCAGAGCCGGTCACCTTCGACGACATGTGGGCACTGCTCGCGCAACACGCGCCCGGCCATGGCACTCGTCTGCAAAGAGCAGGCCGCACACGAACGGGCGACGAGGTGCCAGGACCCGTGCAAATCCAGAACGGCAGCCCGGTACCGAGCGGAGCCCTCATAGGGTCGTTACCCGGCCACGACCTGGGGTCCCTATGTCGAGGTGCCAGCCTTTCCCGGTGACTTCCCCGCCTTCGCGGCATCGCTTACACGCGTGGCTTCGATCGTCTCTCTGAAGGACTGGGCAAATGACAGACCCGCTCGAAGTGCATCGAGTAGCCGGGATGCTATGGGATTGCTGAGTCCGCTTTCCCGCGCTGCTGTGTCCAGAATCTCAGCGAGTGACGCGAGTTCGCAGAGCTGCGACAGCAAGTCGTCTAGCGCCCTACTCGCATCTTCGATGGTCTGTGGCGGTCGTCTACGGTGCGGGTCTTCTGGCATAGCTTTTGACCCTTCGTATAATCCGCAGTTCTTACTCGTTCGTACCTGTCATTCAGGGCACAGCACGGGACACGGTCCGTTTCGGTTCCAGCCATGGCTCCGGAGGGGTGTGACGGATTGATGCCGATATAACGCTCGCACCTCGGAGGCCTCACCGGGTATGGGGGATCCCCCTACGACTGCAGTCCCTCAGCGCAGAGCGTCACGGAAACAATCAAACGTCCAGTGAAACTCTTCGCGGACTACGGGCAGCCGTTCCGGCAATGCACTGGGGTCGTAGTTATGACGGGCTGTAGTTGAGCTTGGTCGCTGCGGGCCAGGATCTGTGTCCGTTTCGCCCTCTCGGCGCCCCGCCACCGCCCCGGCGCGGGAGTATATTGCGGGGTTGGAAGACCGGGCGGACGCCGAGCCAGATGAACTCGCAGAGCAGGGGTTATGCGGTCAGCGGACTGGGATATCTGCGAAATCCGTGATGATGTCCGCGGTGATGGCGCTGAGTGGCTCGGTGATAAGACCCCGGCGCGGCTCGCCGATGACAACCCCGCGATCCACGCCGGGTCCGCGACCGTGGACTGGCGCGGCCCGTAGCAGACGTAGTAGGCGATCTCGGCTGGATCACTTGCCGAGCGTCGTGCCAGCAGTTTGTGCCCGCGGCCGGGTTGCCAGCCGACGCGGAAAGGGACTTTCGCCCAGTCGTAATCACGCGGCCCGTGCGCTCCGGCACCGGCCGAGATCCGCTGCCAAGCCCGGGCCGGGACCGCGGCGACGCCGGCAGCCGTGTGAAGCCAGTGCAGCCAGAGCGACCTCCCTTCCGGTTAACTGCCACTGGCGGAAACCGATCTCCGCTGCAGCGCGCGCTACCTGTGTTCGGGACCGCCCTACGCCAACCGGCAATACGAAAACATCGCCACTCTCCGCCGCGAGGCGCACGCAAATAGGTGATCGCATGACCGAAATAGGTATATGCCCCATGTGGGCCCGGTACCTATCCGATGACACTGGTTGTCGTGCAGCGAGCAGAACATCAGTGACGACACCGTCACGCCAACCGCCCTGACCGCCCTCGACAACGGCGCCGGGTAGGCCGACACGGGAGCCGGCCGCACAGGCGGACTCCACAACACCACGACTCAGAAAACCAATCTGATGGCCACTGGGTGGTGATCGGCTCCACCTTGGCAATGGTCCCCACTCTCGGGCCCTGTCGCCGGTGGCGAACAAGGCGGAAAGGTCGACACCTCCCCCGCCAGCGAACCGGAGCCGCTCATGACGATCCGCACCACCCTCCCCACCGTGGCGCAACGGCGTGTCACGGTCTCGACAGCAGACGGGGTTGCTCTCGCGGTTCGCGAGTACGGTCCGCGCGATGCCGACCGCACCGTCTTCCTCCTGCACGGCCATTGCCTGCGCAGCGAGTCCTGGACCTACGTCCGCGACGCGCTGCTGCGCCGATACCCCCGCACCCGGGTGGTCTGTTACGACCACCGCGGACACGGCGACTCCGCCGCGGCGTTCCGCAAGACCTACAATCTCGAGCAGCTCGGCCGCGACCTACGGGACGTTCTCGACGCGGTCGCCCCCACCGGACCGGTAGTCCTCGTCGGCCACTCGATGGGCGGCATGACCGTGCTGACCTACGCCGCACGGCACCCGCACGAGATCGGCACTCGCATCGTGGGCGTCGCGCTCCTGGCGACCGCCGCCAGCGGGCTCGCCGACACGGGCATCGGCCAGCTCCTGCGTAACCCGGTCGTCTCCGCGTTCCAGGCGGCCGTCCGCCGCGCCCCCAGCCTGATGCACCACGCGAAACTCCTGGCCTGCACACTCTTCGCCCCCCTCATCCGTGCCGCCGAGTTCGGCGATCGCAAGGTCAGCCCGCGGGTTCTGGCGCTGACCAACGCGATGCGCAACGAGACGCCGATCGTCACGATGGCGAGTTTTCTGAACGACTTCATGGTCTACGACCGGACCGACGCGCTCAAGGTTCTCTCGCAAATCCCCACTCTGGTGCTGTGCGGCTGCGGCGATTTGATGACCCCGCCGTCGCATTCGGTCGCGATGGCCGCGGCCGTCGAGTACTCCGACCTCGTGATGATCGAGGGCGCCGGGCACTCGGTGATTCTCGAGCAGCCCGACCAGGTGGCCGACGCCATCGACCGCCTGATGACCCGAGCAGGCAATCCAGGCCAGGTCGAGGCCGCTCACCGCGCCCTCCTCACCGCGTAGGTCTGTCTTCCCATGACCTGAGCCCTTCCACGATCAGAGCCAGCCACCACCTGCCCAGCCTGGCGGGCACGACGGATTGCCTCGACATAGGCGTCCGCACCAAGGTCCGCGACGGGCGGGCTGATAACGGCCGGGACCCGCTCCGACTCCCAAGAATCGGTATCCGCGCTGTGGCCTCAGGACGCGACCGCTCGGCCAGCGATATCGTGCGCTCGGCTCTGCGCTTGCTCGAAGACCGCGAAACCCACCTGCACGCGCTGCGTGAGGCCCTCATCGCCGGTGAGCGCAGCGGGCCCTCCACAGCGTTCGACTTCGATGCCTTCTTGCCAGCAGCCGCCGCCATCGGTCACCCGACCGGGCCGCAGTTGGACCGGGGTCACTGACTGCGTCGGTGTGGGATTCGGTCGCCCGGCGGCCCCGCTTAGGACCCGGTCTCGGTGGCGCTGGTGGACCCTTCGTCCAGCACGCGGGTCGCACGCCACGGGAATAGCCGCAGACGAGTCACAGGTGTGGACACCTATTCGGGCGACCAGCGCGGATGCCGGAGCCCGGGTCTCGCCGCGACGGCCCGGCCCGCCACTGATCGGCTCGTCACAAGGGCTTCAGGAGCGCCGAGGCCATGCCCGCCCACGTTCTCGAGCGTGGCATCGGAGTCATATTTGCGTCTGGCAGTGCGGTTCTCATCATAGAGAACATCTCTAAGTCCTGGTGGTCGGGCTATCCTTGGCTCGGACAGCCGGTTACCTGGACCCTGGGGAGTAAGATGCTCAGTCTGGAAGAACGAATCGCCACTGTCCTCGCGGTGCTGAAGCGGCTCGATCGCACGGCCCCGGTGGTGGTCGTCGACGAGATCTCCTGGCGTTTGGAAGAACTGGAGAACGAAGTGCGCGCCAGCGTCACCGATGACCCGCAGCGCCGCCACGCACTACTGAACCAGGCCGCCCAGGTCGGTGGGCTCGTCGCCGCGGCGCGTGAGCGTGCCGAACGTGCCCTCACCCTCGCGGTGGCCGCGCTGCAGCGCGAACTGTACGCCGCCGAACACCCAAGCATCGGTCCGCAGCCGCAACGTCGACCCCGTCGGGGAACCTAGCGATGACCGCGGCGAGGCGCTGCAGTGGACCTCGGACTATTACTGAGCTGACCAGCAGTGATCTGGATTGAATCGGATTCCTCACCTGTGGACTCTGCCGTACCCACAGCATAAATTTCCAGGACAACTACGGCACGGCCGCCACCAGCGAGTGTCGCGGCACAATCCTGCGGAGCACAATACCGATCGATCACCGGTCGATCGGTGCCGGTCGTGACGCGAGCCCATGTCATTGGCAGAGACCGGGCCGACGGCCCGAGCGCGATGCCTGCCAGCCCAGGGACAGCAGGCCCCCTGGAGCGAACCGCGTGAACCCTGACTACCCGCGTGCTGTACTTATCGGCGCTCGCTGCGTTCGACCAGTGCAGTCACCAACGTGAGGATCCGGGCTTGCCCGGCGCCGCGGCGGCAAGCTTGCCGCGCTCACGAAATCGAGCGCCTGTAGGTGTCCGAACAACGCTGACCAGCCGCTACACGAAACTTCGTTCTTTCTGTGCCGTTACTGCCGAGACCCCTGTTCGCGCGCGACACGGCGACAATGGTGTTGCTGCTGAGAGATGGGTCTGCACCCAGCGACAGTGCGGATGCCCGCAGGCTCCGCGACAGTCGAACCCGGGATCGCCGAGAACCAGGCGCGCTCGAGCATCCTCGACCGCCCACCGCAGGTCGCCGACTTGCCGGTGGCCACTTCACTGGCTCTGCACAGTATTCAGAGTATGGGCGAGCAAGAGGAAGTATAGGCATTTCCCCTATACCGCTCGATGCTGTCTGCTGACAGTCTCAGCTTCCATCACGTCCGCAAAGACCGATCTAGGGAGGAAGTCCCTTAGTCAACCGGTGATGCGAATTGCTTGAAGGAGAGCTTATGCGCATCCTCTTGATCTCCAGCGCGTTCAACAGTCTCACTCAGCGGGTCTACACGGAATTGCGTGCCTCCGGTCACCACGTCGGTGTCGAACTCGCCCTTGGCGACGACATGTTGCGCACGAGGGTGACGGCCTTCCAGCCGGAGTTGATCATTGCGCCCATGCTTACTACCGCAATTCCGGAAGACATCTGGTCCTCGCATACTGTACTTATCGTGCATCCGGGGCCGGAAGGCGACCGTGGACCTTCGTCCCTCGACTGGGCCATTCACGAAGGGGCGCACCACTGGGGCGTCACTGTGCTCCAGGCGATTGAGGAGATGGACGCAGGACCCATTTGGGCCTCTGTGCCCTTCACTGTCACTGATTGCGGCAAGAGCGACCTGTATCGGAACGAGGTTGCCGACGCGGCTGTGGAGGCTATATCACTTGCGGTTGACCGATTCGCTGCCGGCCAGTTCAAGCCTGAGCCGCTAGACTACCTGCGGCCAAGCGTTCTTGGGCGACCTCGGCCTTACCACAGTCAGCGGGTCCGAAGGATCGACTGGGCCGTTGACGATACCCGCACCGTGTTGCGGAAGCTGCGCGCCGCGGATTCACAACCGGGAGTTTTGGACGAGCTGTACGGACGTGAGTATTACCTCCACGGGGGGCACAACGAGGACGAGCTCCGCGGTGTGCCGGGCTCGGTGATCGCCACTCGTGACGGGGCAGTTTGCCGCGCGACTGCCGATGGTGCGGTGTGGCTGCCGGAGTTGCGTCTTCGCGGGATGACTGGGCTTGCGACGTTCAAATTGCCGGCCACAGATGCCCTTGGGCCCGACCTACCCGCAGCGATCCCGGAGGTACGTGTCACACCAGTTGCGGCGGCACTCCGCGATACCTGGTCTGAGCTGCGCTACTCCGAAGCGGGCGCCGTAGGTTATCTGCAGTTCTCCTTCGCTGGTGGCGCGATGAGCACCCGACAATGCCGCAGCTTGCTGGAGGCCTTCCGGCAAGCCTGCGCGCGGCCTATTGAAGTGCTTACACTCGGCCCGGCCCGAGACTTCTTTTCCAATGGCATTCACCTCAACGTGATCGAGGCAGCCGAGGATCCCGCTCGAGAGTCTTGGCTCAACATCAACGCCATGAACGACCTGGTGGAGGCAATACTAACCACCACGGACAAGCTTGTGGTTTCGGTTCTCCCAGGAAACGCGGCGGCGGGCGGCGCAATGCTGGCGCTCGCAGCTGATGAAGTGTGGTGTCGTGAATCGGTCGTCCTCAACCCGCACTACCGGCTGATGGGCCTACACGGTTCAGAGTACTGGACTTACACATTGCCTCGGCGCGTCGGTGCGGCCACGGCCGAGCGTCTGACGCGTGAGGCTCTTCCGATCGGTGCCCGAGACGCGGCAGCGGTTGGGCTGGTCGATCGTGTCTTGCCTGGTAGTGCTGACATCTTCTGGAACTCGGTTCGGCAACAGCTGCAAGAATTGCCGGGCACTCTCGAGTTGGCGGACCGACTCATGGTGAAAAAGCAACGCCGAGCCGCTGACCAACTGATCAAACCCTTGGCTGCGTATCGCAGCGAGGAGCTGGCCTATATGCGTGAAAACTTCCTCTCTGAGTCGTACCACGAGCTGAGACGAGAATTCGTACACAAGGCGCGTCCAGCTCGGACACCACCACATCTGCTCAGCTGAGTTCAACCGCCGGGATCCACCACTGCCCTCCGCGTCATCACGACAACGTCGTGGCGAACGTCGAAGCGAACGATCAAGTGAAGCGTGTCAACGTCGGTTGAATCTTGGATCTGGCCGATTTTCAGTGATTGACGGGTCGCGTGAAGATCAGTGACTGAGCAGGATTCATTTGCGGAGTAGGTCGGGTTTCGCGCGACCGAACATTCGCCGTTTGAGCATCTTGGTGCGGTTGACGTGGCCTTCGACGGCGCCGCTGTTCCAGAGCAGGCTCAGACCGGCGGTGACCGCGTCTTGGTCGCAGCGCAGGCCGCGGACGAAGGAGTGCAGTTCCGCGCAGTCGGCGAGGTCTCCCGCCTCATCGTTACTGCACACGAGCACATCGGCCGAACGCAGCTCCGGCACAAGTCCCGCACGCATCAAGTAGATCAGGTCCGGTGCCCGCAGACCCGCGTGTCGCAGTCGCCACGGCAGCCGCGGCGGCAGGCGGAACGGCGGCTGCTCGAAGTACCACACATCCTCTTCAAAGGTCACCAGATGTCGCGCCGGAGGCCCGAACAGTGCGGTCGGCAGCTGGTTCCAGCCTATGCCGGTGGGGGAAACAGGATGCCTTCCAATGCCACCCAGTGCTCGGTCCGTCGACGGCCCGGATGTCGAAAGCGTCGCTGTCGCACCAAAATCAATGGCTCCAGCCTCGACCACAACGCATCTGTCACCACATCATAAGCCACACCGAGTCTCAAAGATGTTGCGCGGTAGACCAAACTGACACGCCGACTCATTCTGTACTGAGTCCAAGCGCAGAACGGTGAGTAATATTTATCTACAGATGATTTCATGTCGGCGTGACACGACACCACACCGACCTTCATGTACCCGGCGACACGGTCCTTAACGGCACCCCCTGACCAGTGCTCTATCGGTGAAATCCAACATGACCGCCCTCGGTGAAGTTGCGCAATATCGATGTCAACGCGGGAAGTCGCGGGCCTTCAGCTTGGCCATGCGACCATCGGAGTTGTGCCATACGACGCCCTCCCATGGGTGGGCGTGAAGCCAGGCGGCGAGCCCGTCGTAGTCACGCGGCACATCCAGCTCGAGTATCTCCCCGCCGTGCGGGACAAGGATGTGACGCTGCTGGTGCTCCGGATTGCCGTTGACGCGCGGGCCGACCAGCTCATAAGTGCCAGGCTCCCAGGATTCTCCGTTGTCGAGCGCCTCTACAAGAAACTTGGCAAAGCTGGACTGCTCAGCCGGTTCCCAACCCACGGTCTTGCCGGTCTCCCCATCGGTGACCAGAGCGATGAAGCCGGGCGGCGCAGTCTTGCCCGGCTTGATCTCGCGTCGTGCCCACCAGCGGTCGCCGTCATAGCGGACACAGGTTCCATCGAACTTCCGGGTGGCGACACCTTCACCGGCGAAAACCCAGAGGCACTCAGGGTTCTTCTCCCGCGTCACGTACTTCGGATTGCCGTCCCAGTCTCGGACGAAAAGGGTAGGGATCTTCTCCATCGGCTTTCTCTCTTTCGGCAGCTGCCACAAACGATACGGAACAGCCGACCACAAGGGCTATCGGTTTTCGCGGCCACCGTTGACCCGCCGCGCCGGCGGGGGTCGACTTGTCAGCAATTGCCGATGAACTGGAGCAGCGGGGCGAGCAGCAGCCCAGAGCTCCCGATCCGTCTCGGGTGAACCTGCCGTAGCCCCGATCCTCTAATTTTGGCTCCTGCGATCACGGCATCGCCTCGATCCCATACGCTGATGCAGACCTGGGGACTGTCGGATCGGTGGATCTGGTCTCGGTGGTTGGTTCTAGGCGGCGCGGGTCCGGTACCCGATCTCGGCGGCGTGGTGGATTTCGATGAGGTATTCCACGGCGAGCGGGCTAATTGTCGCGGCCTGCCAGATAGTAAGGAGTTCGTCTTCGGTGTCGTAGATAATGTCTTCAATGCTTCTTCGCAAGCGTCGGTCGTTTTCGCGAATACGGTGCGGACGCTGTGGTGACACTGGCGCGCGAAACCCTGCACATCCTCGACAGCAGCCAGCGTGTGCGGTAGCGGAAACCCGCACCGTCGGTACGGATGACGGGCCGGCGCAACTCGTGCGCTACCAGTTGGGAAATCTGCTCGGTTCCGCCGTGCTGGAACTCGACGACAAAGCACAGGTCATCACCTACAACCACCCTCGACGACACCGACGTTGACAAGAGAGTCCGTACTGCTCACACGCCGCCCGCGGCCCCGCGTGGGGCGGCTGGATCTGGACCGTCCACCGACGCGTTGCTGTTCCAGACCGGGGAGCAGACCTCGGTCACAGCGTCACATTTCTACAAGAACGCCTGGCGGCCTGCGCTGCGTCGCCTCGACGGCCTCGCCCGCCGCGACTTCACCCTGTTCACGAAGAAAGCGCTGTGACGCGGCATGCCGGCTGAGGAACTTCTCAAGGTCTACGGTAGGGACGCCTGAGTGGAAAGCGGCTGAGCCCACACACCCTGCGCCACACCGGAGTCTTCTGGAAGTTCCAGAACGGCGTGCCGCAGTCCGTCGTCTCCCGCGACGCCGGACCCGAATCAGTCACTACCACCGACCGCCGCCACGGCCACATGGACCGTCACGCCAGCAAGTCCGCAGCCCAACTCATCCCAAACCGGCTACGCCGGGTTCAAGCTGACATGCTCGCCCCCGACACCCGACCAACACCTCGCGATCCACCGGATCCTCTTCATCCCAGTCGAACAACAAACTCGAACACAACCGCCGCCAACCCGAATAGAACACCCCACGTCGACTGCACAAGACTGCAGCGCAACGGCATCAGGCGGTCAAATGCAGTGCTAATTCACGAGATACGCATAGCACCCAGATTGCCCACAACTCGGCCACCGCGTACACCGCAGAAGCCTGCCATTGCGAAACCTCACAAACTGCGGAAAAATGACGTAAAGCGCTCAGCGGCAGCAGCTTTGACGGGTCATGGGAATCGAACCCCCGAGCGAACCACCACATAAGGCCTGGTCAGCACGCTGACCTTGCTGTATCACCGCCGCTCAACTGCCGTTTCACGACGTGTCGCTACATTTCAGTACGAAATGTACCATCCACGTTGATGACCCGGTCATCACCAGGTAGAACACGCGGATGACAGGCCAGGCTGATGACGGTGTCATCACCCTGTCATCAGCCACCGAACGGTGCATCTACCCCTTCGCCCGAGCAACCCCATGGACGGCGAGTTCGATGCGTCCCCGGTCGGGCTATGCCTCCAGTCGGATCCGGTTGGATACCGACCCTTTGATTCCGCGTCGGCAAACCGCCAGAATTCAGCTGACATTGATACACCGCGTGTGTGCCGGAACTCTGCGGCAATCGCTTGGTCGCTCAGCAGTCCGGGCTCATCCCCGCGGGCGCGGGGAGCACCGCCGGGGCAACCGGCGAGAGCACCGCGGTACGGGCTCATCCCCGCGGGCGCGGGGAGCACGCACCGACCAGACCGGCGATGACTGGGCCGAGGGGCTCATCCCCGCAGGCGCGGGGAAAGCACGACGCCGCAGTCGTCGCGCAGGCAGCGTGGCGGACGGCGCCGGTTGATCAAAGGGTGGAGTTCACTGCGGTGGTGTTCCTCGCCAGTTCGTTCCGTATGCAGTAAAAAGTTCGAGACGCATTGCGACGATTTGCTCGGTGAGTTCCGTTACCTGAGCCCGGGTGGCCGACTGACTTACTTCGTCTTCCTCTGCGACCCGCTGAATAATCCACGACGCCAAGGTGGCCGTCACCACGCCGAGTAGTGCGATGCCACCGACCATCAACCCGACCGCGACCAATCTGCCGGTACCGGTGACCGGCGCGTAGTCGCCGTACCCGACCGTTGTGACCGTGGTTGCCGACCACCATAGAGCATCAGGGAATGTGGTGATGGTGGCTCCGACTGCATTGCGCTCGGTATCGAGCATGGCCAATGAGGCGACGAAAATCAGGAGCAGAGTCGACCCTGCCGTGTAGGCGATGATCCGACCACGGAGCGCGCCGCCGACCGAGCGCTGTAGGACGTTGATCATGGTCAGCAGCCGAAGCAGGCGCAAGGGTCGCAGCAGCGGAAGCGCGACGATCGCGAATTCGTAGAGGTGTCTGACGAACCACCGCCAGCGCGGCTTCGCTAGGTACCATCGGACCGCGTAGTCGACAGCGAAGGCGAACCACGTGCCCCACAGCACTGCCTCTCCAATCCGTGCCGCCGAGCCGTCGGGTTGGGCAAGAACAATCCAGGTGTAGACGACCACGAAGACGACTGCCGCTGCGGTGAGCGGCCGTTCGGTTAGCTGCCTCCATCGATCTTCGCTCACAGGGAATGAATTTAGGTGCCCTAGCGACGTTAACGGGGCAACCTTCCGTGCGGTTGGGGTGTGTCTGGCTAACGACGGATCGGGTCACGATAGTATGGTCACTGGCCGAGGTGATTCAGCCCTCATAGGTGATCACCTATGTATTCGATGTCGGTTTGCACCACATCGCCCGTCGCACCGCCACAGCTGGTGGGGACCCCGAAGAAGTTACCGATAGACGGCGCCAACAGACTGGGCAGGCACCGCTGCAAGAGCGAACGACTTTCCCCGGCTCACTGGCTACTGCCGCCTACCCTCCGCCACGACCGCGAGCGGCGTCTATTCGCATTAGTTCTGCATTTTACCGCCACATAACCCGGCGAGTACCCCCCGATGAGACACTCTCAAATCACGCACCTCAACGGCCACCGCGGGACCAACCACAGTTGCAAGCACGTCGAGTAATACTGGATAGTTCGCCACAAACGCGAGGCTAGGAGGACTTGAACCTCCGCACCGCACGACTGCCGAAACTGCTGGTCAAAGCCTGGAAACGCTGCCCCTACAGCGGATTTGAACCTCAACTCACGGCGTTTGGATACGTTTCAATACGTAAACATACACGTTTCGGGTGACACCGTCACCTGGCGAATCTCTGGCCAGGAGATGTGTATCGGTGACCGCGTCACCGACCGTCTCCCGCGTCTCGTGGGGGCCGATTGACGCTACGAAGGGGCGGGTGCCCCTCGGTACGCGCCAGACGCGCTTGTTTGCCCTGATCTTTTCCTTGCGACTAATGGGCGCCCGGTGCGTCAGCCGGAACAGCTGGGCGTGGCGCCGCCCTGCAGGTCAGTCCGCTGGCCGCAACCTGTACGAGTCACTATTTCGGCGTGTCAGGCCAGCACGTCGCAGCGGCAGGTGCTCCAGGATTCGGAGCCGCCAGCTCGGGCGCATAGTCCGTCGCTTCACCCCCGCACGAGCAGAACACCGGTTCGCAGCGCTGACCAGTGGCTGGCCGTCCACAGTCCCCTGCTGCCGCTTGAACCGATTCATCAGCCGATGTCAGAAGGGACTCATCGATGCAGAAGCTCTCGAATAGCTCTCGACAGCAGGTGGTGGACGGTGTTGGATACCCCGCAGAGCTTTCGTTGCAGGTACTCGCACCACAGACGCGCCGCTACAACCCGACGACTCGGGGAGGGGGTTGGCCGTATGAATGTCGATCTGACGTGTCCGCACTGCCATCAACTCGACTGGGTGCAGAGTGTGCCCGCTCTGCATGCCGATGGGGTGTCGACCAGCTTCGGGACAAGCGTTTATTCCGGTGTGGGAGTCGCCTCGACTGGTTTGGTGCCGGTGTTCGGCACGGCCACCGTCGACCGTACCCACACCACAGCACTCGCCCACAGCTTGGCCCGCGAGCCAGCCCGCACCCCCGCTGGGTGGATGACCTTCGCAGCCCTCATTTTGCTCGTGCCAGCGCTGTCAGGGATCGTTCCGGCGATCGCTGGGATCGCGCATCCCGTGCCGGGGGTATCGCACGGTATCGCGGCCCTGGCCATGGTCATGTTTCTTGGGGCGTTGGCGGCGCCTGGCGCTGTGCTGCTCACTGTTGCGGTGTGCCGTATTCGCCGCAACGGCCGCATCGTTCGGGGGCGCCCCACCGCGCATGCGGTGTGGCAAACCGGTTTCTACTGCCATCGGTGCGGTGTAGCGTTCTGGCCCCACTCCCCGGCCCCGGGTGTTCCCGCTCGCCAAGCGTTCGCCCCGCAGCAGTTCCGCTGGTTGGTGTGGAATGCCGGTGGCTACGCCAACGCCTGACCTCACCAGCCATGACAGCTTCAAGCCCGGGGGAAGGGCACATCTCGAGTCGGTAGACGCACCCCGGAGGGATCGATCTCAACGCGCAACCCGCGCCAGCTCGGATGCCGCAGCGCGCCGACGAACTCTCGGTACTCGACGGTGCCCACCAGCTGTGGTCTCACCCACCTCGCCGCCGTCATCCGCTAGGACGGTGCCGACTGGTCGAACGGGCTGTCGGTTGTGGTCAATGCCTTCAACCGCTCGAGCAGTGCCCGCCGCGCGGCCATAGTGAAGCCGGTGCCGACGTGCCCGATGTAGACCAAACGGTTCGACTCGTCGTAGGCACCCAGGATCAGGGAGCCCAGCGCGCCCCGCTCGGCGCCGCCGCGGGGAACCCAGCCTGCGATGATCACCTCTGTCGTCTGGCGGATCGCCGTCTTCAGCCACAGCCGGGTACGCGTCCCGGGTCGGTACACCGAGTCCACACGCTTGCTGACCACACCTTCCAGGCTGTGGGAGGCGGCGGTGTCGAGCATCGTCTCGATCGGGATGTCGGTCCATTCACTGCCCGACAGTGGTGTCGAAACTCGTTGTGTGAGTGTAGATGACCGTGCGGTATCTGGAGTCGCTTGGGTGGGAAATCGTGGGCTGGGCCGCGCTTCGCCCCGCCTCGTGCGATGAGGGCCACGAGGGCGTGGCCGAGAGTTCGGTGTATGTGGCCGAGCAGATGCGCGGGCGTGGCATCGGGAAAGCAGCTCGCTACGGCGACCGGCCATGGTCAGCGGATCGCGCATCTGCTGGCGACGGTCGCGGTCAACCAGGCCCGCCAACGCCTCGACAAGCTCGACGCCGCGGTCGATGAGGCCGAGCGCCAAGGCCCCGATGCGGTCGCCCAGCTCGAAGCCACGATGCGGGCCGCGACCGATAACGCCGAGAACCGGCTCACGACGAACACCGCCCAGCACGACCCGGCGTCGGTGGCGCCACTGGCTGATGCCTTGGGGTTCCGGACCGGCTCGGACATCGCAGCCGACCGCCTCACCCAGATCACCAGCGACTACGCCACGAACTGGGGGGTGCGCATCGACGCCGAGGAACTGACCGTCGGCATCGATCCGGACTTCGATCCAGTCGCCGCCCAAACCTTCGCCGAAGTCGAATCCGTGTTCGACCGCAAGTCGGCCGCCGTCGACGTCGTCTCCGCGCTGCCGCTGACCGACGCCGCGAAAGCGGCGGTAAAAGAAGCGATCTCGGCATGGCACAACGGCATCGACCCGGACAGTCTGCACGCCTATCTCGACGGTGAGGACGCGCTGCGTCAGCAGCTGGAAGCCGACCGGGCCCGTGTGGGATTCATCGTCGATTTCCTGCGCGGCGATGTCAGCGACATCGATCTGCTGGCCTCACCGGTGTTCGTCGACCCGGGCGAGGCATCGGCTTCGCGGCTTGCCATGTTGAGCGTGTAGTACCGGTGACCAGCGGGTACGGAGATCCGCAACTCGTAGTCGAGCTGGTCGAGTTCCTCGCGAAGTTTGCGGATCTGCTTGGGGTCGGGATCGCGTCCAAGGCGCTTGGCGGTCTCGATGAGGTGGGCGTATTGCTGTTCGAGGCTGTGCATCCGGATCCACCGATTCGAGCTGTCGACTGGCTCAATCCGCGGTATGCGAACGATTGCTGGTGCCGGATTTCCCCATGTTGCGCACTTCTCGATCGGACCGCACCGAGGTGCCGGGCAACACTCACTGGAGTCGGACAGCGTCCCACGGCACCCACTGGCGTAGGGTGATTTCTCTGGGGTTTCGCGAGGTGCTCTCCGGCCGGATCTGACGAGTATTCTGCAGCTCAGTGGCCTTCGCGGCGACCGTAACAGATCACCGCATGTGTGGTGCGGCAGTTGCCGCGGGAGGTTGGTCAGTCGCAGCAGTCGCAGTCGTGTCCGGCGCTGCGGTCGGTGGTAGCGAGTGCGCCCGGTGTGGGGCAGCAGGTGTCGCCCTTCCAGGCGTTGAGGCCTTCCTTCACCGCGATGACGGCGATCACCAGTGCGGCGATCGGGTCGGCCCACGACCAGCCGAACAGACTGTTGAGCAGCAAACCGACCAGCAGCACCGCCGACAGGTAGGTGCACAGCAGGGTCTGTTTGGAATCGGCGACCGCGGAGGCGGAGCCGAGTTCACGTCCGGCGCGGCGCTGCGCCAAGGACAGCACCGGCATAATGACCAGGCTCGCGGCGGCCAACCCGATGCCGACCGTGGAATGGCGGGCTTCGCCGATGCCGAGCAGGGCGCGGATGGAGTCGATGGCGACATAAAGCGCGAGGGCGAAGAAGGAGAACGCGATGATCCGCAACGCGATCTTCTCTCGCTTCTCGGGATCGCGGCCGGCGAACTGCCAGGCCACCGCCGCCGCGGAGGACACCTCGATGACCGAGTCGAGCCCGAACCCGATCAGTGCGGTCGAGGACACGCGCGTGCCCTCGGTCAGTGCGATCATCGCCTCGATGATGTTGTAGGAGATTGTCGCGGCGACGAACCAGCGGATCCGCCGCGCCAGCCCGGCTTTGCGCTCCGAGCTGGGGCCGGCCGTCACCGCCGAGGGCATCGAGGGCATCCCGAGCGAGGCCATCAGCAGCAGCCTTCCGCGTCCGCCGCCGGGCAGCAGGCCGGATCGACCGCGAGCACCAACCCGAGCAGATCCTCGAGCGCGGCCGCGATGCGAGCGTCGGCCAGCTCGTAGCGGGCGCGGCGGCCCTCGGGGACCGCGACAACCAGTCCGCACCCCCGCAAGCACGCCAGGTGGTTGGACAGGATCTGGCGCGAGACCCCGATCTGCTCGGCCAGCTCCGAGGGATACCCCGGTGCCCGGCGCAGGCTCAGCAAGATCTGGGTGCGGGTCGGGTCCGACAGCGCGTGCCCGAACCGGGCCAGCGCGTCGGTGTGCAGCGCGGTCTCCATGACCCAATAATACATTTGTTTCTGTATTCAGCGAGATCTTGATCGTTGGTCGGTTGGGTTCGCGGTATGGCGTTTGTTCATGTTCGCGAACAGTTCCCTGTTGGCGGCGCGGGCGGCGGAGAGTTCTTGGCCGCGTTCTTCAAGCTGGGCTCGCAGGTCGGCCGGTTGCTGTTCCAACGGGACGATCTGTCGTTGGAGCTGGCCGATGTCGGCGAGGGCGCCACAGCGTGGGAGGGTTGGTGGGTTTCGTACATGCGTGCCCCAACAGCTATCGCGGTGGCTGCGCTGACCGCGGCGGCGGCCCAGACGGCGGCCTGCAGGTCCATCAGGTCGGCGACGATGCCGCCGAGGATGGCGCCGACGGCGTAGCCGAGGTCGCGCCAGACGCGGTAGACGCCGACGGCGCGCCCGCGCCAGAGGGGGTGGGCGACATCGCCGATCACCGCGAGCAGGGTGGGATAGACCATGGCGGTGCCCGCGCCGAGCAGGATGGCGCCCGCCGCCCAGCCGATGAAGCTGTGTGAGGCGGCGATGAGCGCGAGGGCGGCGGCTTGGGTGGCCATGCCGGTGGTGATGAGGTGTTTGCGGCCAATGCGGTCCGACAGTGCTCCGGTGACCAGTTGTCCGGCGCCCCAGACGCCGGGGTAGAGGGCGAACAGTAGCCCGATCTGTCCGACGGATAGCTCGGCGGTGGCGAACAGCAGTGGGAACAGCCCCCACGACAGGCCGAAGTTGAGGTTGTTGACCAGTCCGGCGAGGCTGGCCGAGGACAGGGCGGGTTCTTTCAGGCTGGTCTGGACGGCGATTTGCCGGTCGGTGAGTTCGGCGTGCAGGTGGTCGTGCAGGCCGTCGGCGCGTGGAGTGTGCTGGCCTGCTTCCAGGTGGGCGTGGCCTTGCGTTTCTCGGATGAACACCCCTGACAGCAGCAGGGCTAGGGCGGTGTAGGCCAGGCCGAGCAGGAATGGTGCCGGGCGCAGGCCGTGGTGTTCGGCGAGGTAGCCCGCGAGCAGGGAGCTGACGGCGACGGCGCCGTATCCGGCGGCTTCGTTCAGTCCCATGGCCAGTCCGCGGCGGGTGGGCCCGATGAGGTCGATTTTCATCACGACAGTGGTCGACCAGGTCAGTCCCTGGTTGATGCCCAGCAGTACGTTGGCGGCCACGACCCACCACCAGTTCGGGGCGGCGATGAGCATCACCGGCACCGGCATCGCGAACAGCCACCCCACCAGCAGTACGGGTTTGCGGCCGTAGCGGTCGGAGAAGGTGCCTGCGAAGTAGTTGGCGATGGCTTTGGTGATTCCGAACGCGGCGACGTAGGTGAAGATGAAGGTGTAGCCGGTGAGCCCGAATTCGGATTCGGCCAGCAGCGGCAGCACGGTCTGCTGCTGGCCGACCATCCCACCGACCAGCGCGTTGACCGCGACCAGCAGCGTGAACTGGACGGCGTTCTCCCGCAACCCCAATACCGGGGTGCGCATACTGGCGCGCAGGCTCATGATCCGGCCTGCAGTTCGTGTCCCATGCCGCGGGCGTAGTCGGCGGGGCCGCCGTCCAACACCCGAATATCGGTGCGGCCGTGGCGTTCGAGAATGCTGGCGGCGGTCATGGCACGCTCACCATGGCCGCACATGACCACCACCGGCCCGGCCGGGACATCGACCAGATGCTCGGCGAGCGCGGCGAGTTCGATGTTGCGGGCGCTGGGGACGTGTCCGGCGGCGTACTCGCCGTGCTGGCGGATATCGAGCACCGTCGCCGGTGCCTGCGCGGTCAGCTGATCGGCGTCGAGCAGGTTCACCGATGTGGTGTCGACCGGACCGGTCCAGGCGGTCATGCCGCCGTGCAGTTCTCCAGCGAGGGTGTCGAAGCCGACTTTGGCTGCCTCCCAGACGATGTCGTCGGGATTCTGTGCGGTGTCGCGGACGATGACCACCGGCCGGTTCGCGTCGACCAGCCAGCCCAGCCAGGTGGCGAACACCGGACGCAGCGTGATGGCCAGCGCGCCGGGGATGTGCCCGGCGGCGAAGTCTGCTGGGTCGCGCACGTCGACGATTTGGGCGCCCTCGGCGATCAGGTCGGTGACTTCGGTGGCGGTCAGCGCCGCCAGCGCCGGAGTCGAACCGAGCACGGCCGGGCCCTTGTGGTTGATCTCGCCCAACCGCAGGAAGTAGTCGGGGAAGTTGCCCATCGAACCCAGCAAAGCCTCGACGAAGGCGTCCTCACCGTCGACTTGCAGCAGCGGGTTGGCCGCGCGCTCCTTGCCGATGGTGCTGACCCGCTCGCCTCCGAGCGAGGACGAGCAGAACGAGCCCGCACCGTGCGTCGGCCACACCGGGGTGTCCTCGGGCAGGGTCATCAGCCGCTGCAGCGAATGATATTGGGCCCGGGCCAGCGGGATCGTCTGGTCGGGGCTGACCAGGTCGGTGCGCCCGGCGGTGCCGACCATCAACGACCCGCCGGTGAACACCCCGCGCAGCTTGTCGTTCTGGTGCAGCAGGTAGGACAGGTGCTCGGGGGAATGGCCAGGGGTGAACCACGCTTGCAGGGTGAACGCGCCGATAGCGATGGTGTCGCCGTCGCCGAGAGCGGTCACCTCGAATCCGCGCGGCCCCACCTCGGGAGCCAGGACGGTCGCGCCGTCGATCTCGGCCAGTTCACGCGCCCCGGAGATGAAGTCCGCGTGCAGATGGGTTTCGACAGCGAACGCGATCCGCAACCCGCGCCGCCGCGCTTCGGCGCGCACCTGGCGCAGGTCGCGTTCGGGGTCGAGCACCAGGGCCCTTCCATCACCGAGATCCAGCAGGTAGGTCGAATTGCCCAGCCCCTCGTCGATGACGGGAACGAGGATGAAATCAGTCGGCATCGCAAAACTCCTATGTCGCCGGCCCGCAGGCAAACAATTATTCCAATCAACCATGGAATATTGGGAGTAGACTATTCCACGTTTCCTTGGAAGAGCAAGCCCGCAGGGCAGGGGCGGCCCGTCGCGACTCTTCCCGGGCCGCCGGGTAGAGAACGCCGCGCGGCACGCCCCGCAGGGCGGGATACGCTATTCCACGGATGATTGGAGTATGTGATGGGTGGTGACAAGCCCGCCGCGAAGGCAGCCTTGTACGAGGCGTTCGCGGCCAGTGGTAAAGCGCTGGCCAGCGGCAAACGGTTGGAACTGCTGGACCTGCTGGCCCAAGGCGAGCGCACCGTGGAAGCGCTCGCCACCGCGGCAGGGTTGAACCTGACGACCGCCTCAGCGCATCTGCAGACGCTCAAGCAGGCCGGATTCGTCGCCACCCGCCGTGACGGGGTGCGCATCCACTACCGGCTGGCCGGCGACGACGTCGCGCGGCTGTTCGCGCTGCTGCGCAAGGTCGCCGAAGCCCATCAGCCCGCCGTCACACCGGCTCGTGACAACTACCTGCGCCCCGACGGCGGCCGGGCGATGACCCGCGAGGAACTGCTCACCCGCGCCGCGGCCGACGAGGTCGTCGTGCTGGATGTGCGGCCGGGATCGGAGTACGAGGCCGGGCACATCCCCGGTGCGGTGAGCATCCCGGTCGAGCAGCTGGCCGAGCGCATCGGGGAGTTGCCCGGCGACACCGAGATCGTGGTGTACTGCCGCGGCGAATACTGCGTGCTGGCCTACGACGCGGTGCGGCTCCTCACCGGCCACGGCCGTCGCGCGATCCGTCTGCACGACGGCATGCTCGAATGGCGCCTGGCCGAGCTGCCCGTCGAAGCCGTGTCGCTGGCATGACCATGCCGGCGGCGGAGCGGCCCGGCCCGATCGATGGGCCGGTGTATCTGGACTATAACGCCACCACTCCGGTCGATCCCCGCGTCGTCGCGGCGATGATGCCCTATCTCATCGAATCGTTCGGCAACCCCTCCAGCAGCCACGCCTACGGCGCCGATCCCGCCGCCGCGCTCGTCACGGCCCGCGCCCAGCTCGCGGCCCTGATCGGTGCCCGGCCGACCGAGGTCGTGTTCACCGGCTCGGGGTCGGAAGCGAATCTGCTCGCCCTGCGCGGGGCCACCGTAGGCACGCCCGGAGCCCACATCCTCACCCAGGCCACCGAACATCCCGCGGTACTACAGACCTGCCAGGCCCTGGCCCGGCTGCACGGCACGCGGGTCACGGTGCTGCCGGTCGGTACCGACGGCCGCCTGGACCCCGCCACGCTGGCCGCCGCCCTGCGCGACAGCGAGGCGACGCTGGTGTCGGTGATGGCCGCCAACAACGAAACCGGTGTACTGCAACCGATACGGGAACTGGCCGCCCTGGCCCACCACCACGGCGCGCTGTTCCACTGCGACGCCGCCCAGGCCGCGGGCAAGATCGCCCTCGACGTCGCCGCCCTCGACGTGGACCTGCTCACGGTGGTCGGCCACAAGATGTACGCACCCAAAGGCATCGGCGCCCTCTACATCCGCGACGGAGTCGAACTCGAACCCGTCGTCTACGGCGGCGGCCAAGAGCACGGCCTGCGCGCCGGCACCGAAAACGTCGCTTTCACCGTCGGACTCGGTGCCGCCGCCGCACTGGCTGCCGACGATCTCGCCACCGGTGCACCCAACCGGCTCGCGCGGCTGCGCGACGAGCTGCACCAGCGTCTGGCCGCCGCGCTGCCCAGGCGGGTCCACCTCAACGGCCCCACCCGCCAGCGGCTGCCCAACACCCTCAACATCAGCATCGACGGCACCCTCGGCCACGAAATCCTCACCGCCGCAACCGGCATCGCCGCCTCCACCGGCTCGGCCTGCCACAGCGGCACCCACACCCCATCCCCGGTACTCGCGGCAATGCGACTCGACACCGCACGAGCGTTGAGCGCGCTACGGCTGTCACTGGGCCGCTGGACCACCCCTGACGACATCCACAAGGCGGTCACCGCGCTCATCGCGGCCGTCACAGCGGCGCCGGCCTCGTCATCGAACGCAAGCAGCGCCGGCAGCGCCGAACGCCAGATGTGATCACCGGCCGACCCACGACCGACATCGCCCACGCCGATGCCGCCGGACCGACCGCGTCCACACGAGGTTGGATCGCCTCCGTGGGGCATCACCGATGCGCGCAAGCTTGCATCTCAAGATATGAAAGCGCACACTTACGAAAGTGGACTCTTTCAGAGATGTGGATCTGGGGATTCTGGGTGACCCGATGCGGCGAGAGATCTTCGAGCGGGTAGCGCGGCGCCCGTCCTCGGTGGGTGAGCTGGCCGAATCGTTGCCGATCACCCGCCAGGCGGTCTCGCAGCATCTGCGGGTACTGCGCGACGGCGGCCTGGTCGTGGCCAGGGCCGAGGGGACCCGGCGGATCTACCGGATCAACCCGGACGGGCTGGCCGGAATCCAGGCGTACTTCCAGCGGATCTGGGACGAGTCGCTCGCCGCCTTCCAGAAGGCCGCCGACGCAGCGGCCACCGACACCACCGAACAGGAGCCTCCCCGGTGACCACACCCATGCCCCTCGCCGCGCTGCACGGCACAGCGAGCGTGCGCTTGCCGCTGCAGAAGGCGTTCGCGTTCTTCACCGAGTCGTTCGGCAACTGGTGGCCACCGGCCTACCACATCGGGGAGGCCGACATGGCCGAGGCGATCCTCGAACCCCGGGTGGGCGGGCGCTGGTTCGAACGCGGAGTAGACGGTTCGGAATGCGACTGGGGGCGCGTGCTGGTGTGGGACCCGCCGCACCGGATCGTGGTGACCTGGCAGATCAACGGTCACTGGCAATACGACCCCGATCCCACGCGCGCCAGCGAGATCGAGGTCCGCTTCACCGCCGAATCACCAGAACAGACCGCGCTCACCCTCGAACACCGACACCTGGACCGCCTCATCGAAGGCAAGGCCATGCGCGACACCATCGTCGAACGCGGCGGCGGCTGGAGCACCGTGCTGGCACGCTTCGCCGAGATCGCCACCGCGCGAGCATGACCAGCCGCACCCGGCACGACGGATCCGAAAGCAGGCAGGCCGAAATGAACGACATGGATATGGCAGAGGCCGAACGCAAGGACCTCGCGGCATTCCTGACCGAGTTGACCCCGCAGCAGTGGCAGATGCCGACGCTGTGCGAGCGGTGGCAGGTCAAAGACGTGGTCGCCCACATGATCAGCTACGACGACCTCGACGCAGCCGGGTTGGCCAGGCGGTTCGTCAAGGGCCGACTGCTGTGGGCCAACCAGATCGGCGTCGACGAATTCGCCTCCCACACCCCCGATCAACTGCTCGAACTGTTCACCGCCCACGTGCGGCCACGCGGGCTGACCGCCGGCTTCGGCGGCATGATCGGGCTCGTCGACGGCACCATCCACCACCAGGACATCCGCCGCGGACTCGGCATCCCCCGCCAGATCCCCCCGCAGCGCCTGCACCGGGTACTGACCGCAATACGCACCAACCCCCGCCTCGGCGTGCCGTGGCGCATCCGCGGGCTACGACTGGAAGCCACCGACCTCGACTGGTCCACCGGGAAAGGAACGCTGGTCTCCGGTCCCGGTGAGGCACTGTTGATGGCAATGGCCGGTCGCCGCGGCATCACCGACGAACTGACCGGCCCCGGCCGAGCGCGGCTAGCCGCGCGAATCGGTGATTGACCACGTTGCCCCGCCTGCGCCGCGCGCCTTCGGCATGGCATGGTGCCGCGGCTGATCGCTTCCCGCGTGGACGCTTGCTTTCGGCGCGGTCGCCCGGTCGGAATGTGGCGGTAGTTCAGACGAACCCTACGCCCTTGCCGGGTAGGGGCCAGACCCGCACCGGAGCGGCCACCCGCGGGGTGCCTGCAGAAGCGCAACGAAGCCGGAATGTCGATGTCGACACCGGTGTCGGAGGTTGCGGCGATGATGTGCTGATGCAACAAGGAATTCGGCAGCATGGGGAGCTGCGTCTGTACTTGATGGATCGGCTGTCGGCAGCCGTTCAAGCGCTGGATGCGGTGGCAGAAGCGGACTTTCTTGCCGATCCCGACAGCGCCGTCCAGCAGATCTTCGACAAGTACGCTTTGGGCGAACTCGTTGTGGGCGGCCGCGAAGACGTCACGAGCGCAGGAACCCGCTCGACCAAAGTTGAACGCAATGATCCGTTCTACGAGGACACCTACACGGTCCACGGTAAGTGTGTCACCCTTCACATACCGACCAGCGGCCCCGCGCACCTCTGGAACTACAAGGCGTCGCAGTCATACCGAACGGCGGCATTCCACTATCTGAGCCTGGGTAGCGGCAAGTTCATCTTTACCTACACTGATGTCGATCCCACCGCCAAGCAGATCGAGGACGCGCTCGAGCGAGCGATCGAGCAAGTTCAAAATACGGCCTCCTGGATCAACCGCGATGTTGCTCAGTGGCTTCCGCAGTTGCGCACTGCACTCGAGGGAGCCGCAAAGACCAGGCGCGAGAACCTCGACGGCATTACAGCTCTCGACGCAGCTCTCGGCATTCCCGTCCGTGCGGTCGAGGCCGCCAAAAAGGTTCCGCTGCCGGTCAAGCGCACACCGCTGCGACCACGAATCTCGTCGAGTGTTGCGGCACCGCCATCGCAAAGGTTCCTTGCTGAGGACGTCTACCGAGACATCGTGCACACCATCGAGCAGATGACCCGAGCGATGGAACGAACACCGACCGCGGCGCGCCTGGGTGAGGAGGAAATCCGCGACCTCATCCTGTTCGTGCTCAACGCCAACTACGAGGGCAACGTCCGCGGTGAAGTCTTCAACGGGAGAGGGAAGACCGACCTCTTGCTGACCTGGGAGGGCGAAAATGCCTTCATCGGTGAGTGCAAGATCTGGAAAGGACCCAAGAAGTTCAGAGAAGCGATCGACCAGCTGCTCGGCTACGTCACCTGGCGTGACACCAAAGCAGCGCTCGTGCTGTTCGTCAAGTCCGGCGCTCCCACCGAGATTCTCCTCAAGGCCGACCAGGAGCTCACCCGACACGGCAGCTACGTCAGCTCCAAGCCAGCCGCAAACGTCACCCGGCGCGACTACGTACTTCGAGCACCCACCGACGCCTCCCGCCACATCGACCTTGCCCTGGTCCTAGTGGTGATCACACCCGGCAACAACCCCACAACCTGACCACAACGGGGTCTCCACAGCCAGAGGACCTCATCACCGGGCTGGCACCCGCCACGCGGTAGACAGCTCGATTCCTCGTAAGCGACCCGGACGCGGGGAGCAGGCGCCGCATCTGACCACCTCATTGACCTGCCGGCACCTTGTCGGCGGCATCGGCCATCCACCGATCAGACACGACCGGTCTGTATTAGCTGGCGATATGCTCCAGGGGTGGCGCTCTCCGTGCCAGCACCCATGCTGGCCAGTGCCGGGCCGCCGCCCAGGCCGCCGGGTGAGTGGGCCGCGGAACTGAAATGGGATGGCATACGGGCGGTTTCGCGCTGCCAGAGTGGTTCGTGCCGGTTCTGGAGCCGCAACATGCGCGAGATCAGCGCCGCCTACCCTGAGATCACCGAAGCGCTCGCCGCGCTGGCGGCGGGGCGTTCTGTCATTCTCGATGGTGAGCTGATCGCTCCTGACCCGTCGACGGGTGTGCCGGTGTTCGGCAGATTGCAGCGGCGTATGCACTTGACGCGGCCCTCGGCCGCGCTGGTCGCGGCGGTGCGAGTGGAATACATGGTCTTCGATGTGCTCGCCTTCGGCGACGAGTCGGTGATGGATCGGCCGTATCTGACGCGGCGCGGGCTGCTCGAGAAGCTGGGCCTGGACCGTGTCCCGGTCCGGGTGCCACCGTTCTGGCGGCTGACCGAGGTGAGCGCCGACCGATTGCTGCAAGTCGCGCAGGACGCCGGCTTGGAGGGCATCGTCAGCAAACACGTGGACTCGGTCTATGAACCGGGCCGTCGCTCGTCGCGGTGGATCAAAACACCGCTGCGCCGCACCACCGACGCTGTGGTCGTGGGCTGGACATTCTCCGAAGATCAGGCGCCAACGCGCGGTCCTTCGGCTCGCTGGTCGTAGCTGGCCACGACAGCCACGGCAGTTTGCGATGCACCGGTTGCGTCGGCACCGGGTTCAGCTTCGCGGTCCGCCGGGCCCTGCGCAACGCCCTGGATCAGATCACCCGCGAGACCAGCCCGCTCGATGCGCGGGCACCCGCCGCGGTCGAGCGCTGGGCGCGGTGGGTGGATCCGGTGTTCGTCGCCGACGTCGAATACCGTGAAATGACCGGCGAGGGCATCTTGCGGCATCCGAGTTTCCGGGGGATTCGCCCCGATCGCTCACCGCACGACGTCGGTTGGCCTGGATGAGTCCACTCGCCGCGGCGACAGCAGTACCAGGTTGCTGGCTTGGGTTTTGTGGGTGAGCTCGGTGATGACCGCGCAGAGGGTTTTGATCTGGTCGAGGTGTTCGCGTTCGCGGTCTTCGAGTGCCCGGATCCGGTCGTGTGCGTCGGACAGTTGTTGCTGTAGGGCAACTGCGTTCGCGAGGGCAGGCGCGTGGCCGGTTTTGGTTTTGAATTCGGCGACGAGTTCGGGGTGGTGTTCGTAGAGCCGTTGCCGAGACATCGCGGCCTCGGTGGCGAGGGTGGAGATGGTGAGGGTGCCGTTGCTGCGGTGTGGTGCGCCGGTCAGTAGGCGCTCGATGGCGTCGCGGATGCGTCGACGCTCTTCTGTCAGTTGGGCAGAGCGGCTGGCGGGGCGAGGCAAGGGGCAGGATCCTATCTAGGGTCGGCTGGATTCGTGTGTGGTGATGGCCTTTTCGTGCTCAGCGAGGCGCTCGGCGATGCGGTGATACAGCGGCATCGGCAGGCCGGGGTGGGTGAGGTCGGTGGCGAGGATATTGACGTGGCGGCGCAGCTGGGTGATGTCGCGGTCGGTGTAGGCGATGTTGGCGCAGCTCAGGCGGCACCGTGGCCAGACCGGTTCGCCCGTGTCGGCGGTGATGTCGCTGTGGCAGGCCGCGGTTTCGGGCCGGAACACGCATGTCAGTAGTGCTCCGTGGTGAATTTGGAGGTCGGGGTTGGCCAATGCGGACCTGGCTTGGGCGCCGGTGGTGATGGTGACGCCGTGGAAGTGGTGGGCATCTGCGATCCGGTGGCGATAAAGGGCGGCGGCTGGACCGGAGATGTGCTCGCCGTGGGTCAGTCGTTGGTGGTCGTCGTGGAGTTGCTCGGTGCGCAGCAGGAACTGCTCGAAGGTGATTTCGTCGAGGAATCCGGCGTCGGCTTGACCGGCGTAGCCGTGTGTCATGCCGGTGTAGAGGTGTCCGTATTGAGTGGCTGCGGCGATGGTGCCGCCTGGGCGGCGCACGATGTGCCAGGCCAGGGTGCGCCGTAACCGCCCGCCGGTGGCGGGGCCGTGCTCGTCGTCGCGGATGTGCGGATGGCCGATGGTGTCGGCGAGGGTGGTGTTGAACCAGGTGACGAAGTCGCGCAGGTCGTCGTTGATTTGTCCTTTGGTGCGGGTTCGGGTGGATTCGGTCCAGTCGAGGGTTCCGAATTTCCCGAATGGAAACAACGTCGCGGAGGGTGCGAGGTCTTGCAAGATCGAGATGGCATGAGCCCCGTGCTCGTTGATGACCCAGGGAACGGTGGACGGGGTTCGCTGCGCGCGCTCTGGGGTGGTTTTGAGCTGGCGCCCCGACAGGAAGATCATGCCGAGTTTTTCATCGCGGGTGACGCATCCGCGTCGCAGGTTGAGGACCTCCCCGACTCGCATTCCGGACAGATAGGCGATGACCAGGTAGCAGGCGGTGGTGACGTGACGAATCAGCGTACGCAGTTCGGGTGCCTCGATCGGCTGATGCCGCCACGGTTTGCCCTCGACCTTGGTGAAACCGGTGACGCGTAGCAGCCCGGGCTCAACCGGGAGTCCGCTGCGGGCGATCGCTGCCGCGCCGCATTTGCGTTGCAGATGTTGATACCCCAGCTGGCCGGCATGCGCTAAACCCAGTAAGTCGACGACTGTGCAGTCGTTCTCTTCGCGGCCCGGTAGCGGGAATCCTGCGGCGGCGAAAACCGGCAGGATGCGTTCGAGTCGCTGGTGGGTGGATCGCCAGCCATGCGAGGAACGAGAGTCCTGTGTCTGCAGATCCTCGGTGGCGCGAACGGCAAGGGTGCGCATGGCGACCAAGCGCCGGGCCGCGGGCAGGATGTCGGCGGCGATGGTCTCGGCGACCAGCAACGTCGCTGAGAGCAGTGTGCCCATCACGTCGGGGTGGATGCGGGGTGTGCGGTTGCCGACGCGGCGCGGGTCCGGGTCGTCGGCCAGCTCCGCAGCGCTGGCCCCACCCCAGATCACCGGCACGGTGATCCGAGCAAACTCGGGAAGCCAGTCGGCATACAGGTGCAGACGCTGGACGGTCAGCAGCCGGGCGCGCTGGTGGGAGGAGGTGATGGGCTGGCTGAGGATGTAGGCGTAGTAGGAATCCAGATCGGACTCGGTGATCGCGGTCAGTGCGGTGATCCCGCGGTTGTCCAGCCACCGCAGAAAGACCCGAAGGTGCCGCAGATCCGTCCAGATCGAGGGAATCGTCAGCATCCGCGACCGGGAGGTCGAGATCCGCGGCGCGTCCTCGACGATGTTGAGCAGCGCGAAGACATAGAACTTGCAGGCCAGCCGAAACGATTCCGGGTAAGTGTCCCAATGGATGATTTCGTTGGAATGATGGCGATCGGGCAACGCCGGGAACAGGTCCCATACCGGATCCGCGAATCGGGACAACACCGCGGTCGGGTCATAGATGGGGCGCCGAGCCAGCACCGGGGTTTCCGCGGTGACCAGAAGATCGCCGATGACGACCTCGGCGCCAGGGTGGGGATTGGTCATAACGAGTCGAGGTCTCCTGCCAGCAAGCGGACTGCCGTGGTCCGGTGGGTGTCGGTGATCTGGGCTCGGGCGTGGTCGCGTTGCGCGGGCTCGAATTCGGCGATGACCTGCTCGAGCTGCGCGACCCGGCCGGCGAATTCGCCAATCCAGCGTGCTATCGGCATTCCGGCCCGCGCGGCCGCCAACTGGTCGAGCACCGCCAGCTGGAAGGGCAGATGCCGCGGGAACGCCCGTGCGTTCGAGCAGTCCAGGCAGGTCAGAAACGTTTGGCGACAGCCATTTCCGCCGTCGCGTGGGGAATGTTCGTAATCCACGCAGGCGCCCACGACCGTGTCCGGGGCATCGATGGCGGGGCTGGTGTGCACCGTGATTCGGCGGCGGGCGAGTGCGTCGGTGACCTGAGCGTCGAGCGCTTCACGGATGATCTGGTAGCCCTCCTCGGTGACGGTATGCATGTTGCGCAGATAGCGGCTCAGCGTGGCCGGGGTGTGGGCGACCGGTCGCCGATGCCGCTCCAGGTGCGTTTTGCGTAGCCGACTCAACCCGAGGCCGCGGATCACCTCGTCGCGGTGAGGATCTCCGGTGAGCAGGTCGCTGACCCACAGCGCGCGGCTGGAATTGTTGATGCCGGGCGAGCGGTCGCTGAGACCGGTAGCGGCACTGGCGTTGTAGAAAGCGAACGCGAACTCAGTGCCCATCATCGCCCGCGCCGATGCGGTCAACTCGACCAGCAGCATGAACACCCCGAAAGCGGTGGTCAGCGATGTGCGCAGCACCTGCTTCGGCCGCTGATCCTCCGGCAGAGGATGCAGTTCGCTGCGCAGATCCGTCAGCGCCACGGTCATCGCTGCCCGCGGACCGCGCCGATACTTGATCGCATCGACGAACACGATCCCCGGCTCATCCGGGGCTGAAGCTCGCGTGCGCGGGACCGGCAACTCGAAAACCGTCGAGGGATTCAACCCCGTCAACCCGACCAGCAGCGCACCGAACGCCCACACTTCCCCGGGCTCGAGGTGCACCAGCGACCTCAGCGGCCGCTCCGCCGCCCAGCCGGCGATCAGGACCGTCGGAGAGTTGAACCCGCTTGTGGTCGCCTTCGGCAGCTCGCCGGTGCGCAAGTAGTAATCCAGCACCGCCCCCAGGCAGCGATCCGGATCCAAACGGTGGCGTGTATCGAACTGCCCGGCCCGGAAGTTCTCCACCAACTGACGGTGGGCCAGGATGCGGTCGCGGGCCTTCCGGATCATCCGGCGCAGCCCGATGGTGATCCACCGCCACTCCTGCTCGGTGTATGGCTGGGCACCGCCCTGAGGTCGACCATTCATGTGCCGGGAAACCTCCCGCACGACCTCCGCCCGCACCACTGGGCAGTAGCCCAGCAGAGTCCGCAATTGCGACACCGGCCGATCCCCGTTGGGCGAGCGCATTGCGTTGAGCATCATCCGGGCATCAGCAACGGTGAGCTGGGCCAGCCCGCCCATGGTGGGGCGGTTCTCGGCCAGCCAGAGCGTCGCTTTGCGGATCACCGTCCACACGCTGTTCGCCGATCCCAGCCGCCGCCTCGGCCCCAACGGACCAATCGTCTCTGCGAACGCAGCAGCGAACTCTTCCCGAATCTTCACCTGCCCTGGAAGAACTGAAAAGTCGAAGGTCCTGCGCTGGCGGCCGTCCTCGCTGACGAACTCCACCACCAAGCCTCGCTGCCGCGGCGGTGGCCGCCAGCCCCGCGGCGGCAGACCCGCCGCGTGCCCCTTGCCGCTCACGCGTTCATTCCGGTCAGCACCCGCGGCTGCCCCACCGTCAAGGCATCGACCAGCCGCTCCAAGGTGCGGCGGTCATCGGCTTCCATCAACCCCACCAGCGCCTCGACCTCCAAGGCCTTGAACGGTTCGAGATACACCTCGCGGGTGACCTCGGCACTGCTGTGCCCCAACAGCGTCGCCATCAAATACCAGACATCACCCAGCTGATTGCGGAAGTCGCGCTGCTCCTTCTTGCTCAGCAAGTCGGTGCGATGCCAGGCCACGAACGTGGCGATGCAATACCAGCGCAGCGCAAACGAATGCCGCAGCATATGGGGGCGACACCACAACCGCGGCGCCCCGCCCGCGGCGCCCATCGCCCGCGACACCCGGGTATTGGCGCGGTCGAATGTCTTGTACCAGGAACTCTTCGGCCGCGGCGTGCCGTCGTAGTTCAACCACAACCACACCGGCTCCAGCCCTCGAACACTCTCACGGAACAACCGCATCCGCAGCCGCGGCGCCATCGCGTCCAGACGAATATCACGCAAACGATCGAGATCATCAACTACCCGGATCACCCCGCTGTTGCGGACTTCGCGAAGCAACCACCGGCCTGCGACGCTGTCGTAGCGGCCTGCGGCCTGGGCACGCGCGATCGACGCACTCCGGCCGCCGTCCTCGACATAGAACCTCACCAGCTGCGCCACCCGACGCCGCATCCAAAACGGCCGGCCCACCGATCCCTTCGCACACGCCGCCGACAACTGCCCCCGGAACAACCCCTCCTGATGCGGTGACGGCAACTCGATAGTCAACTGGCTCGACCACTCACCGAGACGTAACCCCGTGCCGAACAGCCCCTCGACGAAGGCAACATCACGGTCCTCGGTACGCCCTCGCCACGCCTCGACCGGCAGCCCGTCAAGCGCGAAGCCCCGCAATCCGACATTGCGCCACAACCGAAACGCCTCGGGCGTCAACCACTTCACATCGGCACGGCGGATCGCTGCGGGCGTGCCGTCGAGCACTTCCCGCGCTGCCCTGCCATCAATTCCGCGCACAATCGCGCGAACTCGAACCGGGTTCTCCGCCCGGCCGTGCCGAGCCGCCCACTCGTAGAACCGGCGGATCGCCGCGCGATCGACCTGGAAGGAACTCGGCATCACCGCGTCCGGGTTCTCCTCCGCCGACAACCGTCACTGCTTGAACATCGCAAGCTCATCACGTCCGACCTCGTCCCACCGGACGCCGATTACGTGTAGGAAGTCCAGCCACACCTTCAGGGAAAACGCATACCGCCGGAGCGTGTCGACCTTCAAACCCATCGCGCCGGGCTTCGGCGCCCGCCAGAACGCGTTGATCAACGGATCCGCGCGACCCCACGGATCCACGAAGAACGGCGTGCCGTCAACCGCACCGTTCTGCCGCGCCTGCGCCAGGACATCACCGACCCCATCAACCAGATGATCGACATTGGCCCACCGACGCTGAAAGTCGTAGAACCCCAACGTCCACCCACGCTCCGACAACAATCCGAAGTTCAAGTCCCACCGTCCATCTCATGACCAATCGGGCAATGATCAACCATGAGTTCCGACAACTGTCGGGTGGGTGAGTGAAGGTCCAGTACGGCGGGACACGTACACCATTGCCGGTGATGTCGAGTTCGCTCAGGCGGGCGCGCCGCTCGACATAGGGCAGGCCCATGGTGCCGACACCCTCGCGTTCGAGCAGGTCGAACACGAACAGTTGCACCGGCACCGCCGCGACCGGTTCGCGAGCAGGGCGGGTCAGGTGCATGCGCTGCTGCAGCCGGGCGAACGAGGGCGCGCCGGTGCCCGGGTCGGGGGCGACGATCTCGCCGTCGACGATCATGTCGGTGCCGTGCGCGCGTTGCGTGAGCGCGGCGGCCAGCTCCGGGTAGCAGGCGCTGACGTTGTTGCGGTTGCGGCTGAACAACTCCACCCGCTCACCGGCGAGGCGGCACACCGCTCGCATGCCGTCCCATTTCATCTCGATCGCCCACCGGCCTGGGGTATCGGGCGGCCGACCGGCGGTCGCGAGCATCGGCGCGGGCACGGACACACCTGTCAGCGTATTCCCAGCGAATACCGACCCGTTGGTGTGTTTCGCTAGGCTCGGGCGTGTGCAGTTCGAGGAAGGTTCCCTGATCCATCTGGTCGCAGGTGGGATGAGTGTGTTCCGCATCGTCGAACTCGGCGTCGACGGCGACCCGACCAAAGCGTTGGTGCAAGCCGTCGGCGACGCCCCCGGCACCTACCCGTGGACGACCGATCTGACCTACGCGGTGCCCGCCGACCAGCCCTAAGCCACCCGCCCATCCGCACTCGCTGTCCCCGCCTGCCCGGCGGACATCACCCCCTTCCCTCATCACCGTCCACGAAATGCCGCGGCACCGGTGGCTCGCCGGGAGCGGCGGTGCCGGTGACCGGTGGTGTGCGTGGACGGGCCGACGCGGCGGCGGGGTCGCCGCTCGGGGACGGTTCGCTCGCCGCGGCGGCTACCGGTGGCTGCGGTGTGGTGGGGTTGGGGTGGGTGCGCGCGGCGGTGAGCAGTTGCCGGACTTCTTTCAGGCTGATCTCGAGCAGGTCGGCGATGTCCTCCTCGGAGCCACCACGCTCACGGATGACAGCAGCGGCCTCGGCCTGGTCGGCGCGGTAGCGAGCGATCTCGCTGGCGGCGCGCGCTTCGAGATCGCTGATCTGCTGGCGCAGCGCGGCGATGTCGTGATCGCGGGCGGTTTCGCACGCGGTGATCGCTGCCCAGTCGGCGAGGTAGCGTTTGACCGCTTCATGGATGGCGCGCTCGCGCTGGCGGGCAAGTTCTCGGCGTTGTTTGCTGCGGGCGCGTGAGCGTTCCAGTCGCGCGGCGACTTCCGGGGATCGAGCGGTCCGCGGGGACCGCGGTGGGCGACGCGACGACATGGCCGGCCTCCTGAAATGTCGGGCCCGCCTGCCGATTCTCCCGAACTCGATGCTACCCGCTCCCGGCTACTGCCCTGCGCGCGAACCCGGCGCACTCGCCCATCCTCGCCCACCCCCAATCTTGTCCATCCGACATCGAGGAGGCCGTGTCATGGCAGCAGTTGCTCCTCCGGCACGGCGAACAACGGGGCCACTCCCCGGTGGGGAACTGCTGGCCTGCACTGGTGGTGCTGTGTTGGCTTCGGGCCCGGACCTGCGCAGCTACGACCACTACGTGATCAGTCTCAGTGGCGGCAAGGACAGCCAGGCCCTTCTGGATGTCCTCGCAGAACTGTTCTCCAACACTGGTGTGCTCGAGCGGGTCACGACCGTGCATGCCGACATGGGTCGCTCGGATTGGCCGGGCACGGTCGAGCTCGCTCGTGAGCACGCCGAACACTATCGGCTGCGTCATGAACTCGTGGCCCGTACCGGCTGCGATCTGCTCGACCGAGTCGCCGAACGCGGCAAGTGGCCGGACCGCGATAGGCGCTGGTGCACGTCGGATTTCAAGCGAGGCCCGATCCGGCGGGTGATCACCGCGCTGGTCTCCGAGTCCCGCGGCGCGGGGCTGACCGGTCGGCAGGTGCGGGTGCTCAACATCATGGGCCACCGCGCTGAGGAATCGCCTCAGCGCCGCCGCTCGTCGCCGTTCGTGCACGAGCCCGGCGCCACCTGCCTGTGCGCGATCTGTCGAAGAGCGCGGGCCGAGGGTCGCGCGGTCAGGAGCGGTGTGTCCAATACGCGCCGTCACGTCGATACGTGGCTGCCGATCCATGGCTGGACCGTGCAGGATGTGTGGGCGCGTATCGCTTCCGCTGGCACCCGCCCGCACCCCGCCTACGCTGCCGGATTCCCGCGGGCGTCCTGCGTTTTCTGTGTCCTTTCCTCCCGCGCCGCGCTCGTGCGCGCCGCGCAACTATTTCCCGAGTTGGCCGCGCAATACGCCGCCGTGGAGGACGCGATCGGCCACCGCTTCCGCGCCGACCGCTCGATGGCCGACATCATCACCGAAGCCACCACCGCCACCCCATCCCGGCCGATCCAGGACTGGGCCGCCTGAGCGATGCACGATGCCCGGATTCCGCAGTGTCAGCAGCCGTGGGATCGCACGAAAGCGGCTTCGCGCATTCATCGGCATCCACCCGATCCCATCGCCACCACTCATCCCCGCCGTCCCTTGCTGAAAGGAGTTCCCGCATGGTTGATGCCGCTGAGGGCTTGTTCGCTGTGCCGGATCTGTTCGGCGGCGCGGTCGCGGTGTGCTGGTCCTACGGCATGGGTGTGGAAAGCACCTGCGGAGTGGTTCGCACACTGCTCGAACCGCAATTCCGGCCCGCGGAACTGCGGGGCGACCTGTCGAACCTGATCGTGTTGATCGCCCAGACCGGTGACGAGTGGACCAGCACCTGCGACCTGGTCACCGCCCATGTCCTGCCGTTGCTGCGGCGGCATTCGGTTCGCCTGGTCGAAGTAGCCCGCAAGGGCCCCTCGGCCGCGGACGGCATTGTCGTGTTGCAGGACACCCGGCAACCGGTGCGGTTGCACCCTGATCCGGCGAAGTACGGTTTCTACGCGCTCAGCGACGAACACCGCGGCAACGGCGTGCTGCCCACCCTCGGCGGCAACCGCACCTGTTCGGCCAAGGCGAAAGGAGTACCGCTCGACAGCTGGCGGGCCACCCATCTGGGTTCCGCGCGGTATGTGCACGCGGTCGGCTACAACGCCGAGGAGACCCGGCGGATCGCCACGGATTCGTCGGTGACGTTGGGTGGGCGCCGTCACCCGATCTACCCGCTGCACGCCGCGGGCTGGTCCCGCGCCCGCTGCCAGGGATACCTGTTCGGATTGTTCGGGGTGTGGTGGCCCAAATCCTGCTGCCGCCAATGCTGCTTCGTGTCAGTACCAGGGTGGCCCGAGCAGCTGGCGCGATTCCAAGCCGCGCCCGCCGAGGCGTTCAAGCATGTGGTGGACGAGTACGTCGCCGTCGCGCTCAACCGCAACTCCGGACTGTTCGGGCCCGGCAAGTCGCTGACTGATCGGTTGCGCCGCGACGGCGCCCACGACGTCCTCGCCCTGGCCGAAGCGGAGCTGGATCGCTGCCGGTGGGCGGTCTACCGGGTCCGCCGCTGCTACACCGCACCCGCGCGCGCCTGGCGAGCCGTCGACACGGTCGCCCGCGGCAGCCGCGCCGAAACCGTGGAGATGCTGCATCGGATCGCCGCAGGGTTGCAGGTCCCGTGCGCGCTCGATGGTGATCACACCCGGGTGTGGTTGACCGAGCAGGAGACGACGTATCCGCGGTTGGAGGAGTTCTTCGTCGCCGCGCCCGACTGTGTGGTGCCTAAACAGCGGGCGGGGTTCGAAACCCGCTGGCACGGCCACGCCGACGAACGCTTGCTCGCGCTCGAGCAAGCCGCCCACGACGCCGTGACAGCCCGCGGCGCGGCATAGCGGCAGTCTCCCCGACTGGTCGCGAGGTCCTGTCGCCCCGACGAAATGCGGTGACCACTCGTCCGCGCGAGCCCCCGACCCGCGGCTTCGCGGTGCACCACATCACCCACGCCCTGTTGCCCCTTGAACGCCGGACCGGAGAACGCCTTCCGGTCTGGCGTTCTGTCGTTTCCGGAAGGTGGCCCCTCATGCCCGATACCCTCCCTGTTGCGCTGTGCGCGGTCTGCGGCAGTGGTGACCCCGATGACCGATACCCGGTCGAGAACCAATTTGTCTGTCCTCGCTGCATAGGGCGGATATCGCGGTGTGATCGCTGCCGCGAGCCCGCGCTCGCCTTGATCGAAACCGCCGATGAGCAGCAATACTGCGCCCACTGTGTACGCGGCTTGCGGCCGTGTGTCTCCTGCCGCAAACTCACCAGCCCCGCAGTGCGGACCGACACCGACGAGCCGGTGTGCCTGCGCTGCGCGACCGTGTTGTTCGACGTCTGCCTCCAGTGCAGCCGCTACACCGCCGATGGCCGCTACGTCGCCGGCGGGTACCGCGCCTGCCCCCGCTGCGCCCACCGCCTCACCCCGTGCTCGCACTGCGACACCCTGACCCGCCGCGGTCACACCTGTGACTGCCGGACAGGCCGAGACCACGTGTGGCACTACACCTACAAACCCGACCCCCGCTTCCACGGCGAGGGCCCGCTGTTTCTGGGTTTGGAGCTGGAAATCATCGTCCCGTACTACCGCTACGGCGAATGCGTCACCCTCGCCACCGAACACCTCGGGCGGCTCGGCTACTTGAAGCAGGATTCCTCGATCCGGCCCACCGGATTCGAGTTGGTGACCCATCCCATGTCCTACCGGTATGCCATCGACCGGTTTCCCTGGCCGCTGCTCGAGGCGTTGGAAGACCTCGACTGCGAAACGGACTCCTCTGTCGGTTTGCACGTGCATGCCAGCCGCGACGGGTTCGATTCCCCCGCGCATATCTATCGGTGGATGAAGCTGTTGTACCGCAACGAATCCGTCGTCTCCACCATCGCTAGGCGCCGCTCCCGGTACGCGCCGTTCGATCGGAGGGCGCGGGCACGGGCGAAGGACACCGCCAAAGGCCCCCAGCACGCGCTGGGTTTGGAGCGGTATCAGGCGATCAACCCCTACCCCCGCAAAACCCTCGAACTGCGGGTGTTCGCCAGCTCCCTCGACATCCAGCGGGTGCAGGCGGCGCTGGCGTTCACCACGGCCTCCATCCACTACACCCGTGGCCTGCGCATCGCCGATGTCCGCGCCGGTGGCTGGGAATGGGGCCGCTTCGCCGCCTGGGTCGCTGATCACCCCGACTACCAGCCCCTGTGGGCGGAGATGGAGGACCTGGAATGTGCCTGTTGACCTACCTGCCCGCGCAGGTGACACCGGACCCGGACGCGTTGGCCTACGGGGCGCAAGCCAACCCCCACGGCCACGGGTTCGCGATCGTCACCGACCACCGGATCCTGGTCGGGCGCGGGATGAACGCCGAACGCGTGATCACCGAGTTCCTCAACGCGCGCGCCGCGCATCCGGGCGGTCCAGCGTTGTTCCATTCCCGCTACGCCACCCACGGCAGCATCGGGCTGGCCAACTGTCACCCGTTCCGCCTCGGTGGCGACCCCCGAACCGTGCTGGCGCACAACGGGACACTGCCGAAACGGGTACATCCCGGGCCTTACGACCCGCGCTCGGACACCCGCATCGCGGCGGAGGAGTACCTGGCCTCGGCGCCGTTCGGGTCGATCGACACCCATCGCGGGGCGCGGGGGCTGGCGTCGTGGCTGGGGGCGAGCAAACTGCTGATCCTCACCGTCGACCCGGCCTACACCCATCACGCTTACCTGTTCGGCCACCACAACGGGTACTGGCAGGACGAGATTTGGTATTCCAACGACAGCTACCTGCCCTTGGCGCTGCGCTGGCCGAAGCGACGCCGGTACCTGTGTGGGTGCTGCCAGAAATTGGACCTGCACCGCGCCAGCCGCTACTGCGGTGATTGCGGCTGGTGCTTCGACTGCGAAACCGCCTTCCCCGACTGCACCTGCCACACCACACCCACCGCTTCCGGTTATCGGGGGCTCCGCGCGCTGCCCTCGGCGCATCACCAGCCCCGCCAGCACGCCAGCGCCCCCTGAACCACCGAGCGCGCCACCACTACCTGCCTCTGATTAAGAACCCCGCACACCGCCTGCTTCCTGGGCCCGGGTGCGGGGTTCTTTCCATTTCACGAGAAGGGACCTGATTCGTCATGCCCGCCTCCACACTCCCCGACGCGTCGTGCGAGGAATGCTCCAGCCCGGTCCTCGGCGAGGACCTCATCGCCACCGTCGACGGCGATCGGGTGTGCCCGGGTTGCGCGGACGGCCTGTCGCGCTGCGACGGCTGCGCCGGCCACGCCCGCGCCGACACCCTGGCCCGCACCGTCTCCGACGCCCTGCTGTGCCGGGAATGCCTGACCGGCTGGCAGCGGTGCGGGGAATGCGACGTCTACACCCGCGACATCCGCAGCGTCGTCGGCACCAGCACAGAAGTCTGCGCCGAGTGCGCGTCCGGCTACGACACCTGCGACGACTGCGCCGGACTCGCCCACGACCTCTATTGCGTCGACAGCGGCAACCGGGTGTGCGAGCGGTGCGCGGACGAGGACTACCACGAATGCTGCGACTGCTTCACCCTCGTCCCGGTCGACACCACCTACTGCGACAACTGCGCCGACACCTACTCCCCCACCCATCACGCCGTCCACGACTCCTACTACACCCCCGCACTGCGGTTCCACGGTGACGGCCCGCTGTACCTCGGGATGGAACTGGAGATCAAAACCCCCGACCGCAGCTACCGCGACGCGGTCGACACCGCCGTAGCGCACATCCGGGACCTGGCGTATCTGAAGGAAGACGGCTCGATCTCCTGCGGATTCGAACTCGTCACCCACCCCATGTCATATGAGTTCGCGCTGCAACGGTTTCCGTGGCAGCTACTGGGTCGGCTGCGGTTGCTGGGCTGCTACACCGACGACGGCGTCGGTATCCATGTCCACCTCTCCCGCGCCGGGTTCACCAACCCCGCCCACGCCTACCGGTGGTTGAAGTTCGTCTACCGCAACGAACGCTCCGTCACCACGCTGGCGCGGCGGCGGGACTCGGAATGGGCACGGTTCTCCTCCCACCAGCGGTCCAACGCACAGGAGTACGCCAAGGGCGGCACCGACGGCTACGGCCGCTACCAAGCCATCAACGTCTGCCCCGAAGACACCTTCGAGCTACGGGTCTTCGCCAGCTCCCTGCACACCCAGCAAGTCCAAGCCGCCCTCGCCTTCGCCGCGGCGTCAGTCGAATACACCCGCGGGCTATCGGCAGCGGACATCGCGCGACGACGCGGCTGGGAATGGACCGCCTTCACCACCTGGGTGCGCTCACACCCTCAGTACTCTCCGCTGCTGGCCGAAATGGAGGCCCTCGCGTGTGCATCTTGACATTCGTCAAACCCGGTATCAGTCCCGACCTCGACGCCCTGACCCGTGGGGCGTTGGCCAACCCGCACGGCCACGGCTACGCCGTGCTCACCGATACCGGCATCACCGTCGGCCGCGGCATGAACGCCGAGAAAGTGATCGCTGAATTCACCGCCGTGCGGGAGCGGCATCCCGAGGGGGCGGCGTTGTTCCATTCCCGGCTGGCCACCCACGGCCACCTCACGGTGGACAACTGTCATCCGTTCCTCGTCGGCGGTGACGAGCGAACCGTGCTCGCGCACAACGGGATTCTGCCCGACAACGTCCACCCCGCGAAGGGGGACAGACGAAGCGACACCCGCATCGCCGCCGAGGACTTCCTGCCGACCCTGCCGTTCGGGCCACTGGACTCCTGGTCCGGGCGGGAGCGGCTGGAGCGGTGGCTGGGCGGCGACAAGATGGTGATCTTGACCGTCGACCCCGCCTACAAACATTCCGCCTACATCTTCAACGAGCGCTACGGGCACTGGGACGGCGGGATCTGGTACTCCAACCGCACCTACCAGTCGCACACCTGGGGCTACAGCGCCGCCGGGGACTGGGAGTACTGCCTGGGCTGTGGCGAATTCGACCCCGAACAGCCCGGCCCGCACTGCACCGCGTGCGGTTTCTGCGCCGAATGCCTGCGCCCGTTTCCCCGCTGCGACTGTGAGGCGTTCGACGGCATGGACCGCTACGCCGACCTGATCGAACTCGAAACCGCCTGACCACGCACATCACGGCCTGGTCGCCGACCTTCGGCCTCGACACCCTCTCGAGAAAGGCGGATCTTTCTGTGCCCTACTACCCGAATCTGGCCACGATCCTCACCCGGCTGCACGACGTCGACGGCCACAGCGTCATCGCCAGCACCGACGGCCACCATGTGCGGCTGCTGCTGCGCGACCGCGACAATCCCGTCACCGACTGGCGCTACGCCGACTTGAGCCCGAACGCCTGCGACATCCTCGCCACGGCGCTGGCCACTGGCTCCCGGCGCGGCCCGATCCGCCGAGCCACGTGGTGGCGCCGTCTGCGGGGCGGTCGCCGATGAGCGACCACCACACCCCGCCAGCGCCGATCGCTGAGGTATCCGAGCAGCAGTTCCTTCGCCTGGTCCTCGCGCGCATCGACGCCTGGTTCGACGCCGAGGCCGACCTCGACGACCTCGGTGCCGCCCGCGACATGCTGCGCAGGCGTCTGGCCAGCACCGCCGCGGCCTCCGGGGACGGCGAGGGTGGTGATCCGGTGGTCGCGCTCATCGCGACCGAGCTGCATCGGCTCCGCCGCGCCGGGGTGGCGGCCACGGTGATCACCCGCGGCGGCCACGTCCACGACCACGTCCGCGTCCATGCGGTGCACCGCCACCACACCGTCCTCTCCCGCGCCGGCGAGCACGCCGGGGTGCTGCTGCCGCTGAGGTTCATCGAATCTGTCCGCCCGCTCGGCGACAGCGCGCCCGATGCGGTGTCCGCCGCATTGTCCCACCGGAAGGAGTGCTGAACATGGCTTCGGTCGCACTGTGGTTCCCGCTGTCGAAGGTGATCGACCTCGCGGAGCACGCCATGGCCGCTTCGCAGCATTCCCGCTGTCCGTATGCCGATCCCGGCCCAGCGGTGCCGTCGCTGATCTGGGTCAAAGACCACGGCATCTACCTGATGAGCAACGGCATCCCCCACCAGCCCGGCGAACCCGACAGCCCCGACTACCAAGCCCGGGTGGTCTACGCCCTCGACCACGGCCCCGGAACCCATTGGATCCACGGCGACCCGCTCGGTGACGACTTCGTCGAATACCTCGATCTCACCGAAAACTTCGACGGCCACACGCTCATCGAGCTGATCCGCGCCTACGCCGCGGTGAACGGGTGGTTGTCCATCACCGTCTCAACCAGCAGCTTCGCCATGATGTTCAGCCCAACCGCCCCCACCCCCACGCCATCTTCCGGCGCTGACCAGCACCCGCCCCACGGCCAGAGGTGATCGCGATGGGAATCGACTCGAGCCGCTACCTCGCCCGCCTGCAAACCGATCCTCGATACCGCTCGGTCCTGCCCGACCTCGCCCCCACCGCACAGGTGCTCGTCGCGGGCTATCACGCCGCGTTCTCCACCCCGCCCCGACCGGGCGCCTCGATCGGCGTGTTCCCCGGCGTGGACCCTCCCAAGGCCGGGGCGAGGGTGGGGGTCGTGATGGCGTTGGTGCGCATCGAGTACGCAACCCACGTCACCGTCGATGAGGACGGCGGCAGCCCAGACATCTGGCAGCGACAGCTGTTCGATCGATTGCCGAGCGGGTACGGGTGGAGGCTGCTGCCCGCCCAGCTCGATGAGCGTGGCCGGTGGGTGGTCGCGCGCGGCAATCTCGCTGCCAGCGGCCTCCAGGCGTTGCTGCCGCGGTCGGTCAGCACCCAGGTGCCCGGCGCACCCGTCGCGGTCGCGGTGCACGACCTCGATCCCCACACCGGCCGCCGCTGGCCGTGGTGATCACCAATGCCGCCGAACTGGTGACCTGGATCGAAACCAACCTTCCCTACCGCGACCCCGACCGGTTCGACCCCTGGGTCGCCGAACCGCCCGTCCCGGGCGCCCTGCACGCGGTAATCGAGGTCCGCATCCACGGCCCCGGGACCGCCGAGCGGGTGATCCGTCTCGAGGTCTCGGCGGCACCGATCCAGCCCACCGAGTCCTGACACTCCGCCCGTCTGCCACTGCAGGTGGGCGCATCCTCCGAGTGATTCGAGGTGATCGTCGTTGACCGATCCCGTAGTACCAGTACCTGCGCGGCCGCCGATCCCTGTACGGTTGGCGCACGCACCGCTGGCGCAGGGGCTGGTGGTCCCGCACATCACCCTCGCCCACCGCGACCGCACCCGTCCGGTCTGGGGCAAAATCGACCACCGACGACTACGAGAGACGCTGGCCCGCAAGCTATGCCAGGTTTGCGGGCAGCCGTTGGAGGATCGGGTCGTGCTCTACATCCGGCCCGCCGACCACCTGCGCGGAATCGCCCCGGAACCGGGCGTGCATCCCGAATGCGGGCACTACTCGCGCCAGGCGTGCCCGATGCTGGCGGGACGGCAGACCCGCTACAACCCGCACCCGCCCGAGAAGTTCGCCCGCTGCGACGACCCGGCCTGTCCCTGTCGGCGATGGCAGGCCAACGAACGGAATTCCCGGGAGGCGCCGCGCGAAGGCCAGCCCGCTGACGCCTGGTACGAGGTGTGGATTCCTATCTCGGACTACACCACCGTCCACGATCCCGGCACCGACACCGCACCACCAGTGACCGGTATCAAGCTGCGTGGCGCGAAACTGCTGAAGATCCGGAAGGTCCGCGACGCCGCACCCGCCGCCGACGGGACGTCTCACCCGGTCGACCTGCTGTGCGCTCTTCTCGCGTTCGCAGCCATGTTCGGCTACGGGGGCCTGCGGCTGTGACGGCCACGGGCAGGACGCTTGCCCGCACCGGCGCACTGCCACGCACGCCCGACTTTCGCGTTTCCCGTCGGTCGAAGCCCCATGCTGCCCGCGGCGGGATGTTGCCCGCTGGTGCACCCGGCGCCGAGGCGCGATGGTGGATGCGCCCATCCCCCTCCAGGGCGCATCCACCTTCCCTGCCCCACGCCCTTCAGCGATTCCGCCACTGTCGCGTGGCCCGCGCCGTTCGGTGCGCGTGTCTTCTCTGCTGTGTCTGACCCGCTCTGGGTCGGGCGCGCTCCTGCCCTAGTGATCGAGGAGGTTTGTCGTGTCGTTCGTTGATGATCCCGGCCGGTTCGTCGCCGAGTCGTTGGCCCGGTTGCCGGAGCCGCCACACCGGTCACTGGTGGTGATGACATTGCGGGAACCGGCGTCCGGGTCGGACGGGTATATCGGAGTGGAACGCTTCCGCCACGAAGACCTGGCTCGAACCGGCCATTACCTGGCCACCAGCCCGATCCTGGCCCACACCCGCCGTTGGTGCGCGGAGTATCGCCCGGACACCGTCACCGTGGTCGTGGTCGACGACCCAACCCCCGGCACACCGTTTCCCCGTGACGAGCACCGCGCATTGGTGGCCCGGTTCCGCGATCAACTCACCGAACTGGGTGTCGGGATGTTCGCGGCGTGGTCGGTCACCGGCCGCGACCCGGGTCACCCGTGGGCGAGTCTGTTCGGCAGCGACCGCGGTCTGCTGCCTTACGCCGCGCCGCGCGGCGGCAGCGTCGCCGACCTTCCACCCGACCTGGTGCCGGATGCCGGTCTGGCTGCCGAGGTCGCGGCGCTGGTGACGGTGCGTGGCGGTGACCGTGAGCTGTCGCGGGAACGGCTGCGGCTGGCCTTGATGCAGGTCGAGGCGGTCCGGGACGAGGGTGTGCTGTCGGCTGCGGAGGTCGCCGAGCTCGCCGACGCACTCACCGACGGGTTGGTCCGCGACAGCCTGTATGCCTTCGCCGTCGGCGCGAAAGGACCACGCGGACACCGGTTGTGGGCGCTGCTGGTGCGGGCGCTGCCCGCATCACACCGCACCGCGGCGGCGATGCTGTGCGCGGTCACCGCCTACGTCCATGGCGAGGGTGACCGGGCCCGTGCGGCGATCGGGATCGCGGTCGCCGATGACCCCGACAATCCGACGGTGCAGGCGATGGCCGCCGGAATTCACCGCAGCATCCCGATCTCGATCTTCCGCGCCGCGCTCAGTGCCGGACGCGCAGGTGCCGCTGAACTCGGCATCGACATCGACTGAACCCCGCACCCGACCCAACCCTCGTGGAGGCTTCATGATTCCCGCATCGCCCTCCCCCTCGCGCCGGCTGGCGTGGGCGATCCTCGCCCGCGCCGCGCTGACCGCCGCGCCGGTCGTGCGCGAGCTGCTACACACCCTCGGAGTCGAGGAAGCCGCCGCCCGGCTCACCACCGGGCAGGATGCGGCGGCCGTTCTTCCGCGGGATCTGCGGGGGTTGGCCGCGCGGGATCTCGATCGGGCGGAGGTGCTCGACATTCGCCTGCTCACCCGCGACGACGCCGAGTGGCCGGGGCAGGTGGGACTGTCCGACCTCGACGCACCCGGCATCACCGACGGCAGTCCGGTGGCGTTGTGGGTGCGTGGAACACCGCGGCTGATTCCGCTGGCGCATTTCACCGTCGCGGTCGTCGGCGCTCGCGCCGCCTCCGAGTACGGGGTGCATGTCACCCATGACCTGGCCGGTGATCTGGCCGAGCGTGGTTGGACGGTCATCAGTGGTGGCGCGTTCGGGATCGATGCCGCCGCGCATCGCGCGGCGCTCAACCGGGGCGGTCGCACGATCGCCGTCGTCGCGACCGGTCTGGGGCGCGCCTACCCGGCCGCGCATCGCGAGCTGTTCGACCGGATCGCCCAGACCGGTTTGCTTCTCTCGGAGTACCCGCCCGATACCCCGGCGGCCAAACACCAGTTCCTGCAGCGCAATCGGCTCGTCGCCGCGCTGTCGAGCGCCGTTGTCATTCCCGAATGCGTCTTTCGGGGCGGCACCCGCAACACCGCCAACTGGGCGCGCCAGCTCAACCGCCCGGTGCTCGCAGTTCCGGGGCCGATCTATTCGGCGGCCTCAAGGGGCTGTCACGAGCTGATCCGCGCTGGTCACGCTCGCCTGGTCACCGATGCCCAACAGGTCATCGACGACATCACCTCGACCCCCGTCCCGCCGCACCTGGCCGACCAGCACACCGCATAACCATCTGGCGCTCCTCCACTCGTCTGACAGTCCGGCCGTAGTTCTCCCCTGCGTCACCCATCCGCTCCGGCGGGCAATCGTCCGTCGGCCGATTCGTAGGAGGTTGCTTCATGTCCGCGTCCACCGCTGCTGTGCAGTCCCTGACTCGTGGCGAGTTCGAGCGTCTCGAGCACCTGGGCTATGCCGGAGCCACACCGACCATCGCTGATTCGGCGGTGCTGGATCGCTGGCGTGGCGACTACCCGGCCTGGCGGGGCCGCTACTGGGCGTTCCTCGACGACGGCGAACACGGCGTGCTGCGGTTGCGCCCGATCAACGTCGCTCGCCACAGCGCCCAGCGAGCCGCCTGACCTCTCATCCAGGCAGGCGCACGCCCGTCCTGTCATGCCTGTATCCGTCTTCTGGCGCGGCGGCCTCACCTGTGACTGGTGGTGTCGCCGCGCCGCTTGTCGTCAAGGAGTCGTGTTGACTACTTCCACCCTGACCGCCGTTGCCGACCCTGCCGCCGATCCCGGTCCTGGCACCGACCCGGTGGCTGTCGAGGAGACCACGTCGGTGTCTGCCGATCAGACCGCACCTGCGGTCGAGGAATCCCCGGTCATCGAGGAGCCCGCGGTGCTCGATGTGCCCGAGGCCAAGGCGGAGTATCTGGATCCGGCGGAGTTGGTGATCGCCGAGAACGTCCGCAAGAGTTTTGATCTCACCGCGCACCCGGAGGAAGCGGCGTCGATTAGGGAGTTCGGTGTCGGCAACCCGATCCGTGCCGAGCGCGAGCCCGACGGTTCGGTGCATGTCGTCGACGGGCAGATCCGCACGCTGATCGCCCGCGAGGTCGGGCTGGCGCGGGTGCCGGTGTGGGTCACCGACGCCCCCACCGACATCGACCCGAAGGAACGGCGGATCGCGCGGACGTTGACCCAGATCAACCTCAACGACCGCCGCGTCCCGCTCACCGACGCCGACCGCGCCACCGGCATCGCGTTGATGCTCGACCTCGGGGCCTCCGCCACCCGCGTGGCGAAAGGGTTGCAGCGCAAGCGGTCGGAGATTCAGAAGACCGCCGCGGTCGGCGGCTCCGACACCGCCAAACGGCTGCTTGAACAGCGCCAGTACACCCTCGATGAGCTCGCGGTGATCGCCCACTACGACAATCTCGGCGACACCGACGCGGTGCAGCGGCTGGCGACAGCGGGCCGGTGGAGCTTCGCCTCCACTGCCAAACGGATAGAGCACGACCGCGCCGAAACCCGAGCCCGCCTGCAGGAATCACTGCTCTACGGCGCGTACGGATTCGGGATCCTCGCCATCGAACCCAACACCAGCGAACCGGACGCGGCCTACATCCCGGCCAGCGAGCTGGTCACCGCCGACGGTGAGCCGGTCAGCGAGGAACAGATCTACACCGACCCGGCCCGCTGGGTGGTGTACCTCGAGGTGCAGGAGAACGGGCTGCTGGTCGACAAGGACACCGGCGCGATCATCGACCCCGACACCGTCGACTGGAGCACCCGCGGTGATCTGTCCGCCGAACCCGCCGACGGGCGGGTGCACGCCGAGCAGGTGCAGCGGCGCGACCGCTGGATCCCCACCTACTTCCTGCCCGCCAGCGCGCTGCCCGAAAGCGGCCTGCAACAGATCGTCCCCGACACCGGTGACGGCTCCGAAGAAGCCGCCGCGAAGGCGGCAGCCGAGCGGGAGCAGGCGCGCCAGGACCGGCGGCGGGTGATCGAGCTGAACAAACGCGGGGACGCGGCCAACGCGCGGCGGCAAGAGTTCCTGCCGCGCCTGCTGGCCGGGCGCACTCCACCGAGGCAGGCGGCGGCGTTCGTCGCCGAATCCATAGCCCACACCCTGGATCCGGCGGTGTTGCAGAAGGTGACCAAGCTGCTCGGTGTCGGCGGCTCCACCCAGAAGTTGGTCGAAGCGATCCACGCGGCGGCACCCAGCCGGGCGTGGATGATCGTGCTGGCCATGCAGATCGCCGCCGCCGAAGCACCGATCGGCAAAAGCTTCTGGCGCGACAGCTCCGCGGCTACGAAGCGGTATCTGCATTTCCTCGCCAAGGCCACAGCCGGAACCGAGTACGACTTCGCGCTGGTCGATGTCGAACAGGCCGCCGCCGGAGACATCGACTACCACGACATCGACCTCGCCTCCTAACAATCACCTCTGATTCGCCCGGCAGGTGAGGCGATCCGGTCCGCCGTGCTGGCGCCGCGGTCACTGCCCGGTGCCAGCACGGCCACCGATTCACCCCTCACCCGTCCACACCTTGTGAAGGAGCATGCTCATGGCCGGAGACACTGTGCTGACGGTGATCGGGAACCTGACCGCCGATCCAGAGTTGAAGTTCACCCCCGCTGGTCACGCTGTCGCGAATTTCACTGTCGCGTCCACCCCGCGGTACTTCGACCGCAACGCCAACGAGTGGAAAGACGCCGAGGCGTTGTTCATGCCGTGCAGCATCTGGCGCGAGGCCGCAGAGAACGTCGCGGAGTCGCTGACCCGCGGTGCGCGCGTGATCGTGTCCGGCCGGTTGAAGCAACGCAGCTGGCAGACCGCCGAAGGCGACAAGCGCAGCCGGGTCGAACTCGAGGTCGAGGAGATCGGACCGTCGCTGCGATACGCCACCGCCAAGGTCAACCGCGTCTCTCGCCATTCTGGTGCCGACGGCGATGGCAATGGCTATAGCCGCTCGGCAGCTGGTCGCTCCGACAGCGATGACCGGGCCCGAGACCTCGTGGGCGCGGCAGCGGGAACCGGGAGGGACAACCCGTGGGCGTTCAACGGCGCGGGCTCCTTCGTCGGTGGCTCCAGGGTGGAAGATCCGGCGTTCTGATCCCCGAGTCCACGCCAGTCGTGGTGGCCGGAGATCCGCTGTGCCGCCACGGCTGATCGCTCGAGCCGTCGGGTTTTCCGTGGGTGAGGGCTGATCGTCTGGTCGTCTGCCCCGCCGTGCTGAGTGCTACCAGGCCGTGATCCCGCCACGGCTGCGGGCCCGCGCCCGGACGTCACCGAATTCGCCCGCGCGGCGTCCCACCGTGCGCGCTGGTCGGTGTGCTCAGCGCACGAATTCGCCGCCGCCCGCGTGGGCGCGTTCCCTCCGCCGTGTCGGGCTCCCACCCTGGTCGGCCGCACTCAGGCGGGCCAGACGACCAGCCGCCCAGCCCCGTGCCGGGGTTACGTACGCGTGTGCGTGCGTCCGGTGCGGGGCTGGGCTGTTTCTACGACAGAACAGGAATCAGTGATGACCGCAACGTTGAACGCACCCGAGATCACCGACTCTGTCACCGAGAACGTCACCGAAGCCGCACAGACCGTTTCCCCCTTCACCGCCGCGCTCACAGAGATCGAATCCCTGCTCGACACCGATCCCGACGCCGCGCGGGAACGCTTCACCGCCGTGCTGGCCCTGGCCTCTCCGGCCGAGCGTGCCTTTCTCGACCGCGCGGCCGAGATGCTGACCCGCGCGCCGTGGAAGACCGCCGCGCGTCAGCTCGGATGGATGGCCAAGTCCCGCCCCGAACTCCGGTCGCTGATCCTTGATCACACCGCCGAGAGTGACCCGGGTCTGTACCGGCCCGCACTGCCCGCCCAGTCCGATCTGTCGATCGAGGCCGCCGAATGGGTGCGCCGCTCCATCCGCGACCGCCGATCCCGCGACCGCTACACCGCCACCCCCAGCGCCGCGACCGACGCCGCCCGCTACCAGCCCGCCGCGATCGCCGCGCGCCGTGCCCGCATCCCCGCCCCCACCACCGAGGCCGTGAGTCTGCGCCACCGCGAGCGTGACCTCGCGGTGGCCGAACGCCGCCACCGCGAATACGCGGGCTATGCGGCGGGGCGGCTCTACGCCATCGACACCGCTGTCGATGGCGACCGCACCCCGCCGGTGCCCGAGCCCCGGAAGAAGGCCGGGCTGCTGTGGGCGCACGTGCAGGCCGAGTTGTGGGACCGCTCCTACTTCCTGCACGTCGCCGAGTGCTACACCGAAGCCGACCGGCACCTGCTCGCCCCCGAGCTCCCCGAACGCCACATCGCGGTCGAGCGCCGTCACGCAGGTCTCGAGGACGCGGCCCGGGAGTTCCTGCGCGAGCACGGCAGCGAGCCCGGGCCGTCGTCGCGGTCGCGCGGGGCGCGTGCCCGCCGCACCCGGCCGCAGTTCCCTCCGCGGATCACCCCTGCCGACCAGTCGCGCTTCGCCGAACGCCGCACCAGACTCCCGGTCCCCAGCGACCGCGACGAATATCTGCCCTACAGCGAACTCGACGTCCGCGAGTCCACCTGGCAGGGCTCGGGCCTGGACTACGACCTCGCCGCGATGACCCCGTATCTCGGGTGGCCGTGCGTCGGTTGCTGGATCGACCGGCCTGCCAGCGACCGTCGCCCCCTGCACGCCCGCGACGGGGTGGCGGTCAGTGACGACGGGCTCTGCGATGTCTGCCGCGCCGACGGCCATCCCGGCATCCCCGTACTGCCCGCCGGGTTCGGCATGCGGACCTTCGTCGAATCCCGCTGCGCCTACATCGCCGCCGCCCATCCCACCCAGGTGCGGGCCTTGTTGGATCGGGTGCGGGCCGCCGCAGCGAACACCGGACCGACCTGGCGGCTGATCACCCGGTGGATGGCGATAAACCTCGAACAGCCCGAACGCGCACCCCGCCCCGCCGCCGCGCGACGGCCGCGCCGAAGTGGTTCCGCGCTCGGGGCCGGGCAGCGCATCGGACGCTGCGACGCCTGCGCCCGAAACGGCATCGTGCACGCCGACAACTACTGCACCGACTGCCGCATCGTCCTCGGACTCGTGCCCGCCACCCGCCGCACCGCAGCGGTGGCCTGACCCGCCCCTGCTCGGCTCCCTCCCTGTGTTCGCCGGTCCGCCGCGGTGTCACCCTCCCGCGGCGGACCGGTCCACCACCCCCGACCAGACAAGACCACCACGTGCATCGACTCCCGAACCGAGCGCGCCGCGCCCTCTCAGCGCTGCGCGACGCCGCGCTCGCAACCCGCCCGACCCGAGTCCAGGTGCGGCAACGGGCTTCGGTCACTGTCGGTCGGCGACCCTGTCGGTCTCGACGACCGCCACTACGCCTGCGCATCGGTCGGATGGTCGCCCGTCCCCACCCCGCCCGTCTGACTCACCGTCATTGCGGCCCGCTTCGAGTGATCGGGGCCAGGCCAAGGGGTAGCGCGGTCCCGACGAGGACATATCCCCACCGCACCCGCGCAGGCAACACTGCACCGATCCGGGCACCCCGAACCGGAAGGAGACCTCACCATGGCTCACTACATCGATCCCGCACAGCTGGGCATCACCGAACTCGAACAGCTGCTCGCCGCCGGAACCCCGGTCGTGGTGTCGATGCGCGCCGACAGCGGACACGCGCACCTGATCGACTGGGCGCGACGCCACGAAGTGTTCGTCCGCATCGACCGGACCAGCGACTGGGGCAACCCCTACATCATCGGACGCGACGGCAACCGCGACGACGTCATCACCACCCACGCCCACCACCTCGCCCAACGCGTCGACCTACTCATCCGCCTGCGACGCGGTGAACTCGCCGGGCACGTCCTTGGCTGCTGGTGCGCACCACAGCCGTGCCACGGCGACACCCTCACCGCCGTCACCCTCGACCCCGACCTCGCCCCGCTCGACGCCCTGCACCTGTGGCGGCCATGAGACTGAACACCCAGACCCGACGACCGATCACCCACAGCGACCGAACCACCCCCGCCGCACCGACTCCCACCCCGTCCACCTACGCACCACCATTCGCACCCACTTTTTGCTCCCCTCATACCCGCACACCAACCGCACCCGTCTCCTTCACCTCATTCCTCAAGCACACCTCTTGCATCTAGGATAACGATTCGATAACGACCAGCGGAAACGTTCAACTGGCTGAGAAATAGTCAAATTCAGCACTGGCGATATTGGCGTCGCGAGCGCTTGATAGATATATGACCGCGACCATTCATAAAGTCGTGGCAGGCAATGGCTATCAGTATTACCTGCGTAATGTCGCCGCGCACGACGCCACTTCTCGTGGCCGTGACAGCTTGGCCGACTACTACTCCGCGCACGGAGAAGCACCCGGCGTGTGGCACGGCACCGGATTGGGCACATTCGGCATCGCCGATGGCGCGGAAGTCACCGAAGAGCAGATGAAATCCCTGTTCGGACTGGGGCGCCACCCGAACGCCGAACTGGTCGAAACCGAGGTCTACGACGAGCAGATACGCCTCGGTGCCAAGCACAAGGATGCGGCACACGCGGCCGACAAAGCGTCACGTTTGGGCAACCCCTATCGCATTTACGCCGAGGTTTCCGCGTTCCGAAAACGATGCGCGAAAGCGTTCGAGCAACACAATGTCGCGCACGGAGCAGACCCGCACGCCGCCATTCCTGATGCAGAACGAGCAAGAATACGCACCCATATCGCATCGGAAATGTTCAGCGAAGAGTATGGGCGCGCGCCCTGTGATGCGCGGGAATTGTCGGGGTGGGTGGCCAAGAACTCGCGGCCGAACACGACCGCGGTCGCGGGTTTCGACATCACTTTCTCGCCCGTCAAATCCGTGTCGGCGCTCTGGGCTGTCGCACCGCGGGCGGTCGCGGACAAGATCGAACTCGCGCATCAGCGTGCGGTGCGCGACGCTTTGCGGTGGCTCGAACAGCATGCCGTCTTCACGCGGTTGGGCCGCAACGGGGTGCGCCAGGTCGACGTCGAGGGCATCGTCGCGGCGTGTTTCACCCACCGCGACTCCCGCGCCGGGGATCCGGACCTGCACACGCACGTGCTGATTCCCAACAGGGTGCGGACGCTGGACGGTAAGTGGCGCACCCTCGACGGAGTCGCGATCTACCAGGCCGTGGTCACGGTGTCGGAGATCTACAACACCCGTCTCGAGCACCACATGGACGACCTGGTTGGCGTGGAGTTCGCTGAACGACCGTCGGCGGATCCGGCCAAGCGCCCGGTCCGCGAGATAGTCGGCGTTCCGGCACGATTGATCGAAGCGTGGTCGCGGCGGGAAACAGCGATCAAGGCGCGCGTGGGTGAGCTTGCAGCGGATTTCCAGCAGCGGTTCGGGCGCGAACCTGTCCCGGCGGAGATGTATGAGTTGGCGCAGCGCGCCACCCTGGAAACCCGCGCGCCCAAACACCACCTGCGTTCAGTGGCCCAGCAACGCGCCGACTGGCGAACCGAGGCCCTGAGCATGCTGGGTGGCCGGGAAGCGCTGTCACGGATAGTCGTCGCGGCCTTGAATCCTGTGCGCACGCCGCGGGTTGCGGTCTCGGCGCAGTGGATCGCTCGCACCGCCGAACGGGTGCTCGAGGTGGTCGCCGGGCACCGCTCGACCTGGCGGGCGAACAATGTCCGTGCCGAAGTCGAACGGCAGGTGCGCGGACATGTCCGTGCCGGAGAGTGGGAACAGGTGACCGAGGCCGTGGTCGCTGACGCGCTCTCGACTGCCCACTCGATCGCGCGCGGTGACCCCGACATCGCCGACGCGCCCGAACTGGGCGATGTGCCGGAGCTTTTGCGCCGCCGTGACGGTGCGAGCGTGTACACCGCGGCGAATTCACAGCTGTACAGCTCGAAGCGGGTTCTGTCGGTGGAACACGCGTTGATCGAGCTGTCGGTGCAGTCCGGCGCCCGACGGCTCTCGCCGGAAACGGTCGGAGATGCGGTGCGCGCCTACAACGCCGCGCACCCGGAGCGGCCGTTGAATGCCGGGCAGGTCAGCGCGGTCGAGGGGTTCGCCACCTCCGGTCTGCGGGTGCACACCGCCAATTCCCCCGCCGGCTCCGGCAAAACCACCGCCATGCGGGTACTCACCGACGCCTGGCATGCCAGCGGCGGACAGGTCCTCGGCCTGGCGCCTACCGCCGCGGCGGCCGCGGAACTCGGCGCATCCATCGGCGCGCGCGTGGAGACCGTCGACAAACTGCTCGACATTTTGTCCCGCCACACCCCGCACCCAGACGACCCCGCCCTGGAGCGGGAGGTGCCGCCCGCGTTGCCGGAGTGGGTGTTGCAGATCGACTCCGGCACGTTGGTGATCGTCGACGAGCACGTCAAACTCGGTAACGTCAAACGCCTACGTCTGCTCCAGTTCGTGACCGGACGCGGCGCGACGGTGCGGTGCATCGGCGACGATCACCAGCTGCCCGCGATCGAGGCCGGCGGCGCCGACACCGATATGCACGCCGCCGCCCCCGACCAAACCCTGACACTCACCCACGTGGTGCGGTTCGCCTCCGCAGCGGAAGCGACCGCCAGTTTGCAACTGCGCGAGGGTGATCCGGCAGCGCTGGGCTGGTATCTGGACAACGGGCGCGTGCACGGCGGCCATCACGGCGCCACCCACGATGACGCCTTCACCGCGTGGATGAACGACCACCTCGCCGGGCGCACGGCGATCATGCTGGCCGCCAACCACGAGGTCGTCACCGCGTTGAACGCCCGCGCCCGCGCCGACAGGCTCGCCCGCGCGGGCAGCACCGTGGAAGCGGAATGCGCCCTTGCCGACGGTCTCGCCGCATCGGTGGGTGACACGATCCGCACCCGCCGCAACAACAGGCGACTGCGCGTCGGCACCCGCGATTGGGTGCGCAACGGCGACACCTGGACCGTCTCCGCCGTCCACGACGACGGCAGTCTCACCGCCACCCGCGTCCACTCCAGGGACCAAGAACCGAGCGCCCGGGTGCGGTTGCCCGCCGACTACGTTGCCGCGCATGTACGGCTCGGGTACGCGGCGACGATCGATTCAGCGCAAGGAATCACCGCCGAAACGTGCCACGTCGCGCTCACCGGAGGCGAGTCACGCCAACAGTTGTATGTCGCGATGACCCGCGGTGTGCACGCCAACCACGCCTACATCCCCACCGCGCTGGACGGTTCCGAGGGCTCGTTCTGGAGCGAACCGGCGGTGTTCCCGCGCACCGCGGTTGAGGGGTTGGTGCGCATACTCGGGCGCGACGGTGCGCAGAAGTCCGCGCACACACAACTGCGCGACGTCCTCGATCCCCACACCCGAATCGGCCGCGCGCTCGACATCTACCTCGACGTGATCGGCGTCGCAGCCGAAACGACTCTCGGTCCCGACGGGGTCGAACGCATCGACGGGGCGGCCGACGCGTTGCGTCCACACCTGACCGATAGCCCCGCCTACCCGGTGCTGCGCCAGCATCTGGCCGTGCTCGCCGTGTCCGGCCGCGACCCGGTCGCCGCCCTGTATACCGCCGCCGGAGCGCGGGAACTCGACACCGCCGACGACGTCGCCGCCGTCTTGGACTGGCGCCTTGACCCCACCGGCACCCACTCCACCGGCACCGGACCGCTGCCGTGGGCACACGGCATCCCCCGCGGTCTGCGCGATGCGCTGGACTCCACTCAACTCACCGCCCGCGCCCGCATCATCACCGACCTCGCCACACAAATCCGCACCGACGCCCAGTCGTGGACCCCGAGCACGGCACCGCACTGGGCGCGGCCCCTCATCGGCGCCGACCCCGACCTGCTCGGTGAACTCGCAGTCTGGCGCGCCAGCCTGCACGTCGACGACCGCGACATACGTCCCACCGGCCCAACCCGATACAGCGTGCTCGAACGTGAGTACCAGCAGCTGCTCGACGCGCGGGTCACCGACGCGATCGGTGACGTCCATCGACCGGTCAACCGATGGGCGCCGAGCCTCCAACACCTCGACGCCCGGATCGTGGCGGACCCGTATTGGCCGGTACTCGCCGACAAAATCGACGTCGCTGCCCGCGCCGGACTCGACATCGAAACCCTCCTCACCAACGCCGCGAGACTGCGGCCGCTGCCCGACGAGATGCCCGCCGCCGCACTGTGGTCACGCCTGGAACTGGAACCCTCCGCACTCGACACCGCCACCGGCCACCGCAACCTGCGACCCGAATGGATCACCGATCTGCACGCCGTCCTCGGCGATGAGACCGCCGCGCGCGTCCTCACCGACTCTGCGTGGCCCCGCGTCGTCGCCGCGATCGACCGCGCCACCGCCACCGGCTGGGCACCACACCAAATCCTCTCCACCGCCCACGAACTACTGCTCAGCGCCCAACCGGACAACGCGACCGGCCTGCGACCGGACCAGCTCGCCAACGCCCTGGCCTGGCGCATCGACGCCCTCCTCCACCACAACCCTGCCCCAGCCAACGGCACCACCAGCCACCAACCCCACCCCGCGACCATGCCCGAACCCGTCAATCACCCCATCCCACAGCACGATTCCGACCTCGAACACGCCCGGAACGACAACCCACGCCTCAAGGCCGAAGCGGCACAAACCCCGGGTCCCGAGCCCGCCGCCGAGAACGCACCCGGGACCGAGCTTCCCGAACACCTCCGCACGGTGGCGCAGCTGATGCACACCGGCCAGATCACCGCCGCGGCCGAAGCGCTCGCCGACTTCAGCGATATCGCCACCGACGAACAACGCGCCGTCCTCGCCGACATCGCAGAAACGCTCTACCGCAACAGCTTCCCCGTCGCCCGCGCGCGACTTCGGTGGGCCGGCGAGCGTTACCCCCAACATCGCGCACTCATCGAAGCCTGCACACCAGACACCGACCCGCACGTCCACCAACCCAGCACCACACCCACCACACCGGCGTATCGGCGCGAGCGACGCCTCGAAGCAGCCCGCGATCACCACGAATACATCAACCCCGCACAGCGCCGCGACCCACTCACCGATCCACAGATCGTTGCCCGCCGCTCCGAGCAGGACTACGTCGATACCCGCGGCGATGTCGACGACCAGCCCTACGACCGCATCATTCCCGACGGCGTCGTGCATCACTACTACCGTGAGGCGCTACCCGACGACCGCCCGAACTATTATGCGCTGGACTACGACCTCGCCGCCGTCCCTAACACCCGCTGGCTCGGATGTGTGGCCTGCGGCCTGGAACGCACCCGCACCGACGCCACCCCCGTACCACCGCGCCGCGCGGACGACGGACTGTGCGGGGAATGCCGCGACAACAACCAACCCGGCATCCCTGACCACGACCCCACCCACCACATCACCGCCCGCTGCCATCACATCACCACCACCAACCCCGCACCCGCCGCCCTCGCGATGCTTCGCCGCGACTGGCGCGCGACACGAAACCCAGCTCATCGCGCCGCGATCGAAGCCTGGCTGCGTGACCACCCGCTACCCGACGCCGCGTCGCGGTCCCCCTCCGACGACGCAGTCGTCGCTGACCCAGCCGTGAACAATCCACTGTTCGCGCTCACCGACGCCCAACTCGATGAACGCACCGAACAACTTCGCCAGAGCCTCGCACTCGCCGACACCGACAACTTCCTGTACGGCCCCGCCCAGCAGATTACCGATCACGCACAAGACACCGACGAACTGATCCGACGCCATACCGCAGCGCAACAAGCCATCCGCGACGCCCGCACCGCCGACCAACAGCTCCACACCACCGCCAGAGCCTTCCACGCCACCGAAGCCGAACTCGCCGACGCACGCGCCACCCTCGAGGCCACACCCAGCTACCGCCGCAGCCAACGACGCATACTTCAAACCCGAATCGACACACTCGTCAGCGACCAAATCGAACGCAGCCGCGAACGCACCACTGCACGCCATGCCGCACGCCAAGCCAACCGCGAAGCCATCCTCCTAGCGGGAACCTCCGACAACTGGGACCGCCTACTGCGCACCCAGCCAGCAGCTCTCTCCGATCGCCGAAGCCCGATCGACACGCACACCGGCACCGCGGCCGAAGCTCACATGCGGCGCATTAACGAACTTCACCAGGAGCTAGACGAATACTGTGCAGAACAACACCGGCGTCGCACTTTTGACGCGACGCAACTCGCGCACGAACAGCATCATCCACCTGCTCCACCAGACAACAACTTCGACCGAGAATTCAGCGGTCCGCTTGCCGACTATCATCGGCAGCACGATGACGAACTGGGCTTATGACGTGCCCGAACTCCTTCGAAACCGTCGCCCGACGCCGGAGTAACGAACGAAGCACCTTCCTTGCTGGTGCGCCGGGCTTGGCACGCGCAATAATTGCCCGGTGGGACCAGCCCCTCGCTCCTTCAAACCGCATGCCACAGCGGAAACACTGTTCGGTGCCGAGCTTCGTGCTCTGCGGGTTGCTGCTGGGTTATCGCTACGACAGCTGGCACCGCTGGTACATGTCAGCCATGACCTGCTGGCGCGGATCGAGAAAGCGGAGCGACGCGCGCAGGCTGATTTGGTGGTCCGGCTTGACGCTGTCCTGGAAGCAGGCGGTCGGTTGAGTCGTCTTGCGGCCCCGTTCACCGAATCTGGCGTACTGGCCACACGCCACCTTGTGGTCGAGCCAGATTCGGCAGAGACTACGCTCCGCGATCTCATCACGCGGGTGCGCGCAGCGGACCACACGATGGCCGCTGAACACCTTAACGAGGTAGTCGCTTGCGCCGACGCAGCGAAGAAGGTCGTTCCGCAGCTTGCCAAGTCCCATCGAAGTTCCTTGCTCCGCGTCATCGCCGAGGCACATCAACTGGCGGGTTGGATGCTGTTTGACCGCGGTAGTGTCGCGCTGGCCGACAAGTCTTTCGTTGCGGCTAAACGCGTCGCCGAACAGGCCGGCGCGTTGGACCTGCTTGCATTCATCGGAGGGCCGAACGCGAGCTTCATGAGCACGTGGACTGGCGATCCCGCGCGCGGTGCTGAGCGAGCCTATGCGTCTCTGGCCTGGGCGCGGAGAAGTGGCAATCACCGACTGAACGCATTCGTCTCCACAATGGCAGCGCGCGCTCACGCGAGGTTGGGTGAGGCCGACCTGTGCGCACAAATGCTGGTCACCGCTGAGGCGGAGTTGTCGCGGCATCGTCCGACCGAGCCCGACCCAGTCTGGCTCGAGGTGTTCGATGATTCCGCCCTGGCTGGACATCGAGGATCGTCCCTGTTGGACCTGGGCCAACTCCGGTCCGCAATCAATTCCCTGCGGGAACAGGATTCGGCTAGCCCGGCGGTCTTCGTGCGCAACCGAACTATCTGGCAGCTCGAGCGAGCCGACGCCCAGCTGCGGATTGGCGACCAGGAAGCCGCAGCATCTTCAATCGAAGAGGCGATCAGCGGGGTAGCCGCCGGTTCGGTTACGCCACGGGTCTTGCACATGTTTCGGTCCGCCGAACTGCGTTTACGCACCTGTCAAGGTCCCACGGTATCGCCAGTCAAGGAACGCTTGGCGACCTTCATCGCGGAGTTCGAGTGAGGGGGTAGGTCGCCCAGCGCATTTCAATCCCGCCTGATTTTCGATCAACCTCCAGCAACTCCCCCTGCAGTCTGCCTTCGACCGCACGGAACCGCCCTGGTCCTTCTTCGACGAAGTGAGTCCTACCTGCTACAGGGTCGCTGAGAAGGGCCGCATGCAGCCCATCTCGCTCCCAGCGGAATACGACTTCGTCAGCTTCCGACCACCAGCTACCCAGAATCGGTTGGATGTGCTGCGGGCAAGGCGCTGCAGGGGTCCAGGGCAGCGCTGGTGTCGGATGGTGTACTTCTGCGGCCCTTTCCAGAATTTCGAGGGCCAGGTCAGCGGCTCTGATTCCTCGGGTGGCATTGGATAAGACCACCACTGTGAGCTCGGTAGCACGATCTAGCATCAGCGCAGACTGGAAGCCGGGCATCGCGCCGGTATGCCCAGCGACGATGCGGTCGTCCCGCCGCTCCAATATCAAGCCCAGCCCCCAACCTCTCGTCCAGCCGACCGTATCGACCATGACCTGAAGCGTGTGCATCTTTTCAACTACCGCTAGGGGCAGCACAGCCACGTCGCCGCCCCCTAATACCTGACCCCAACGCAGCAAATCACCAGGCGTAGACCACAATTGGCCCCCGACACCAATCGCACCCTGGTCCATGACTGGCTCGCGCTGCACGGCATCGACGTGCGGGTCGAGCCGGTAGCCGACCACAGCATTCGACGGTGGAGCCCAGCTGGTTTGACTCAGTCCCAACGGGTTGAGCAGAGTTTCCGTGATCGAGATGTCGCACGGCTGATGGGTGATCTCTTCGATGATCTGGCCGAGAACTGCATAGCCGAGGTTGGAGTAATGCCAGCGCTCTCCAGGGGCCGCGATCAATTCCACACGCTCGAACAGATCGCGGAGTTCGATTCGCGACGGTCCGTGCATGCTCCGCCACATGTCGGAGGGCGCTTCGCGCTGCAGGCCGCTGCTATGCGACAACAACATGCGAACTGGAATATGACCGAAGGGCGTGCCCGGGAGATACCGACCTACCGGACTATCCAGAACCAGCTCCCCCCGTTCGACGAGCAGTAGAGCAAGGGCTGCAGTGAAAGTCTTCGTGATCGACCCGATGCGATAACTGCTCTCACCAGTGGCGGGAATCGAACTCTCGACGTCCGCGTAACCGACGGACGCGGCAGCCAACTGAACCCCCCTCGCGCCGACACACACCGTCAAGCTGGGCACCCGCGCAGTGGACTGTGCCTCGACTACACGTGCCGACAGTGCCGCTTGGAAGTCGCTATCCATGAACTCCTCTCGATTGAGCACCAGCATCCCACAAGTCATCACCGCGCTTTGTGGACAACCATTTTGTCAACAGCAAAAGCCTTCCACAGCGCATTCCCGCAGGCCAGGGTAGGAGCAGCACTCAGCACGCCGTCCCGGTTTCCTCCGCCTAACCTCGACGGCTGGGCGAGCTGGCTTCCAGATTTTGTCAGCCGTCCTCCGAGTGCCCCGATCAAGGAGGGCCTGGGATGCAGAGCACGCAATCAAGCGAGCCACCGCAGCCTCATGCCGTGCGTCGTCGCAGTGGCAAAGGGCGGGCTGTATCGCTTCCGCCAGCCAAGTCCCATGACTACCGAGGAGTCAATGCCATGTGGTTCGGATACGCACGAGAGGAACTTCTGACAACTCCACAGGCTCATGATGCCGTCGTGCGGGCGATACACGAGTACGCCGTCTCGTTCGCGTTCGGCCCTGGCGAGGTGGTCATCGAGCCGATGACGCCAGAGCGGATGCTGCGGGCAATTGTCGCGGAGGTCGATCGTCAGGATCCTGCTCTCGCGGTGATGCGGCGGTTGGAGTACGTCGCCGCAGCGTGGAACGTGGATCTGGAGCGGCTGTTCGACCCCGGCTCGCCGCGCACGCAGTCGCTGTGGCGGGTGATGGAGGAGATCGAGGGCCAAGGCGGTGGCCATCTCATCGTGCCGTCGCGCGAGCATCTGACCGGTCTCGGGCCGTCCGGTAAGGCGGTTATCCAACGGCTCACGCGCATGCCGCAGGCACACATCTACTACCTGCAGAGCACCACCGATCGCGACCGCGGGAGGAGGGCAGAGCCGGAGTCCGTGAGTTCCGTGGAACCTCGGGTGGACGTGCGCGTGTTGGCGGAGTCGAAGGTGGGTGCGATTCCGACGGTGACCCGGTTCGACATCATCGCGGAGTTGACTCGGCTGGAGTGGTCGGAGTTGATCGAGCCGGTGGACGCGTTGTATATGGCGTTGGCGGATGACGCCAATGCCGCCGCGATGGCTGCCGGTGAACTCGGTATCAGTCCGTTCGGCCACCAAGGCGTTATCCGCCTGTTGCAGTGTGACGACGGCCAGTTGATGGTCGAGTTGCAGGAGTCTCGCCACCGTGACGACGCGCCGACCGCAGCCCTGGCGGCGCTGTGCGCGCACATCGACCGCTACACCGCGCGCGGTCACACGTTCACCCGATGCACACTGTCCTCACAACTTGCGTCACCACCGATACCGGCCGCCGAACGCGTGGGCAGGCTGTCGTGAACCGCGCGCCGTCGGAGCGAACGGCCCACAAACAGCCCACGGTCGCCTGCAGTGTCGGCGCGGAAGCGTTGTTGACGCCCGAGCAGCTGCTGGCCGCGATCTCCGGCCACCTCGACCCCGATAACTCGTCGCCGCTGATCGGGTTCGCCCGTGACCTCGCCGATCTGCACGCCACGCTGCTGCCCTCGCGCCTCAATCGCCGGCATCAGTCCGCCGGTTTCAGCCCGGTCGACGTGCACGAGCAGGTCATGGCGGTCGTGGGCGAGATCAACTCGTGGGCGGTGTTTCACCTGCCACGCCCAAACGGTGCACGCAGGCACACCCATTCCTTCGGCGAGGTGATCAATCATGTCGCCCAGACATACGCCTCGGCTTGGTGGACCGTTCGCCACAGCGACGACGAGCAGCTGCGCCACGATGCGTGGTTCCACCTCGCTGAAGTCCGGGAAGGCTACGCCGATCTGCTGGCCGATATCCATGCCCGCCGTGTGGAGCTGCCCCTGGGATGGCGCGGCATCCGACCCACACCATGACAACGAGAACAGGAGCGACACGACCCATGGACTCGCGTGTGCCGAGCCTGGCCGGGCTGCCACAGGCGAAGGAATGGATCACTCACTTCGCCGCACAACTACCCGCCCAGCACAAATACCGGAAACTGCGGGCCGTCTTCACAACCCCGGGCTGGCGAGCGAAGACATGGTTGCGCGGTCGCGCATCCCGCACCGGCACTGCTACCGCAATGGGCCACAGCTTCGAGTGGGTGGCGATGCTGTCTGTGTCGATCATCGACACTCATCACCGACGGGCTCAGGCCAGCGGGGCGGCTCGCGACGCGATCGACAGCGAGATCACCTGGTGTGTGAGGACGATCGACGCGAAGCTCGCGGGTCTGCTCGATGTGCCCGCCGGGCAGATCGCGGTGGGTCAGCTGGTGTCCGCGATGGCGCAACAGTGGGTGGCCTACGCCCACCATCCGCAAGACGAAACCACGCTGGTGGAGGTACTCGCCGCGCAGCGCGCCTACAACGCCCGGGTCGAGCAGCTTTCGACGCTCCCACGCAGCGGTGCGTCGTGAGCCATCCCGGGAGCGCTTTGTGAGACCCCCGGACGCACCGTTGTCTGCTGATGCGCCGATCGCCCTCGGTTACATGCAGGTCCCGCTTCTGGCAGAACCCGACCGTGTCGGTGCGCTCATGCGATACCGCGCACAGAGCTGGGGATACCGCTGGGGCGGAACACATCTCGACCACCACACCCACGGCCACACGATCGCCGCCCTGGCTCAGCACGCCAGCCGCGAGCCCGATGTCTGGCTGATCGTCGTCCCCGACGCCACCCATCTACCCGGCGGTCGTCGGCTGCTGACCACCCGCACCATGGTCATCCGCATCGTCACCGCCGATACCGACGACGGCGCCACCCTGCACCGCCCCACCCCTGTTCCCGGTGGCTCCATACTCGCCCTCCTCACCGGCCCCACACGCGAGGACACCTTCGAAGGACTCCTGTGACCACACACCCGCCCACGCCGCCGTTGCCCGACATGAACCGACTGGTCGCGCTCTGGGACGGCGTAGCGAACCCGGTGACGAATCTTGAACACGCCGCTCGAGTCGCGGTCACGCTGTGGATGACCTGTCTCGACGGGGTGGAACTCTCCAACCCCGGCGACGTCCAGGACCGACTCCTCAAAGGGGTGGAGGCTGATCCGGACCACACCGTCATCCGTCTGATCGACGACGAAGTGACCTGGTACCTGGGGAACCGGCCGGGATCGGTGGTCTTTGTCGATGACGACTTCCCCGAGATCGTGACCGCCGGGCAATTGATCGATCGACTCTCCATGTGGATCGCGATCTCCGCCACATGGCCTCCCCAACTGGGTGACTGCCCGTTCACACCGGCCATCGCCGAGTTCGGTCGACGCTACGACGCGTTGATCACCGGCCTTCTCACGGGTAGTCGCCGCCAGCCCCGCCGCCGAGCCGACGGCATGCCACCTGTCCAGCGACCGCGGCGCATCGAGCTGATAGCCGTGCCCCACCGCGACGGCGGCCGAGATCAAGGCGGGTTGCGTTCGCCCGCGCCTGACTCGCACTGACCAACCACATCTGCAACCCGTCACCCGACTCAACGACGTCGCGCAGGCACCGCCGCTGAGTCAAACCCGACCACACCCGAAGGGATTCTCTCTTGCATCCGCCACCCCACCACGGCTCCCTCGGCGCGCCCGCCGCGCCATCGCCTTGGCCGGTCGCGCGGCCGTCTGGTTCCGCCGTGTTCGAACACCAGACCGTTGTATTGGACACCGACCTCGGTCACGACCTCGATGACGCACTGACGCTATGGGTCGCCGCCGAACTCGTCGCGAACCTGATCGTGGTCACCAACGACGAAACCCCCAACCACGACCGCGCCCGCTACGCCCGCGCCTTTCTCGACCGCATCGGCCGCCGGGACGTCCCCGTCGTCGCCGGCCGCACACTCGACGGTTCCGCCGACCGGTTCGTCATGCACGGCCACCTGCCCGAGGCGCGGCCGGTGCCCACCGATGTCACCGACTTCCTCTCCAGCGTGTGCGAGACCTCCACCCGCCAAATCATCTGGGTCGGGTGCGGGCCCGTCTCCAACCTCGCCGAGTTCTTCATCACCTGCCCCCACCACATCGAGCAAATCGAGTTCACCATGCAGGGCGGCTGGCTCGACCGCTACCGCAACCCCAGCAAAGCGTCACACAACCCGCGTATGGACCCCGCCGCGTTCGGGCTGGTCCTGCGCACCGCTCACCGGCCCCGATGCGTGCTGTCCACCCACACCAACGCCCCCGAACTGGCCGTCGGCCCCGACTCCCACCTGTACGCGTCGCTGACCGGCCCCGACGCGCCACCATGGGCTCAACTCGTCGCCGCCAACGCCACCGAATGGTTCACCCACCGGCCCTCCAGTTGGATGAACGACCCGGTCACCCTCGCCGCTGCCCTCGGCGTTCCGGCCGTCGAATTCGGTGCCGAAACCGTGCGGATCGCCGCCGACGGCCGCATCACTCGCGACCCCGCCGGACGCCGCATCGAAGTCTCCACCCGCATCGACTACCCCGCCGCCCGCACCTGGCTGGCCGAAGTCCTGCCCCTCCATCCACCAGCAGAGTGACCCACCCGCCTGGAACCACGACGACAGCTTCGGAAGGAATCTCCACATCATGACCCTCCGCACCGCCCTCACCACCATCCTCTACTCGCTCGCCGCGCTCTACCTCTACGACGCCATCACCACCCTCGCGCATCGGCGCGCCGCTGCCACCACCCACGACGTGCTCACCCACTACGGCACCGACCACGACACCACCCCCGACGCAACCCACAACTGAGCCCGCAATCCCGTGAGCACCTCGACTGCCCCGGTCCAGTTCAGAACAACGCTTCCTCCAAATACACTCAACTACAAGGAATCCGACGATGGAACAAGGAACCGTCAAATGGTTCGACAAATCAAAAGGCTATGGATTCATCGCCTGCGACAGTGGCAGTGACGTCTTCGTCCACTACTCGGCGATCCTCGTAGACGGTTACCGCAGCCTCGACGCCGATCAGCGCGTCCAATTCACGATCGGCAAAGGCAGAAAAGGACCCGCCGCGCAACAGGTTCAACCGCTGTGACCGCCACCAACCCGTCCCACACCGGCATCACCGACACCATCACGCCGCCACCACGCGCTGTGCGCAAGCACCACACCCGTCAACAGTTGCTGCGGTCAGCCACGAAGCTATTGCTCACCGACGGCTACACCGCCACCTCCATCGACCGGATCGCCGAGCACGCCGGATTCGCGCGCAGCGAATTCTTCGGCCACTTCGATCACCTGCAGCAGATCGGCCATGACGCCGCAGACCGGCTGACCCGCCACGCCATCCGAAGAATCGGATGTTTCCAGCCACGCAGCGACGACCAGCTCGTCACGACACTGGCCCTGTGGGCGTGCATCCTCATCACCCGCCCGGGGTGGATCCGTCTGGAACTCGAACTCGCTGCCCTCAGCTCAGCCAGTCGCGCCCAAGTCATCTGGCGGCTCAACCAGCTGCGCAACGAAGTCCGCGATCTACTCGCCAGCAGCACTCACCAGCCTGACCCATGCATCGATCTCGATCTCACAATCCCGTTTCTACTCTCGGCGATCGTCGGCATGGCTGCCGAAAACACCGGCGACCTCCAGGTGGCACGGGCCACAAGCCGAGACAAGGTCGAGTTCGTTCTGCGTACCGCCGGAATCGCCTGAAACCATCCCAGCTCCGGGTTCACCCACATGCATGGGCTCCCATCCGGGACGCGCCACCGAACGATCACCGCCATGCGGACTCCGTCACCACCACAAAGCAACACGCAATCACGTTCGAACAGACGCACGAGCTGCCGACCACACGCCCGCAGTCCTCCTGGGGAGGTTCCATATGCCCGATCTCCTACCGATCACCGGTGTTCGCACGCGGACCGGTATCGACACCACCCGCGCGAGCATCGCTCGCGTCTACGACTACAGCCTCGGCGGCACGGACAACTACGCCGTCGACCGCTACGTCTTCGACAAACTGCGCGAAGTCGCACCCAACCTCGCCGACGCCGCTCGTATGCATCGTCGCTGGGTGCACAGGGTCGTCCGCTACCTCACCACCGTGGGCATCGATCAGTTTCTCGACCTTGGCGCCGGGCTCCCTGCCGCCCTCACCACCCATACCATCGTCCAAACGGAGAATCCCGACGCTCGCGTCGTCTACGTCGACAACGACCCCGTCTGCTACGCCTGCGGCCAAGCGCTACTCGAAACCAACCCCAGGACCCGTTACGTCCGCGCGGACCTCACCGTGCCCAAGACACTGCTCCAGCAGCCGGAAATCACCGAACACCTCGATCTCGACCGGCCGATCGCTCTGATCCTCGGCGGCATCCTCCACCACGTCGATGACGCCCTCGGCCCGGCCGCCATCACCCGCGAGTACATCGACGCACTCTCACCCGGCTCGTATCTGGCGATCACCCACTTCTGGGACCCGGACGACGGCTCCGAAGCCCACGACCTGGCCCGCGAACTGCAACGCCGGTATACCGAGGCCGGGCTGGGCTCGGGCTGGTCCCGCACGCGCCGCCAGATCCTCGACTACTTCGCCAACCTCGAAATCGTCGAACCGGGGCTGGTCGAACTCGACGACTGGTGGCCCACCGGGCCAGCGCAGCGGCCCCGCTTGCTCGAGGAGCGGCTCATCCTCGGCGGTCTGGCGCACAAACCGCGCCCACGCCAGCTCATCAGGATGGTCACCCGGTAAAGCCGGAAGACCGGCATCCGGCCTACCGCGCCCGCGCACCTGGTCTCCCGATGGGCGAATCCAAGACGTGACGGCGGGAAGAGCATCGACACCGCACGGCTTGTCACATTTCCGCAGGTCAGAGAGGATAACAACATTGCACGACCCACATTTGGACGGCAGTCGGCGAGGCAGTGGCGCACCTGCTAAGTTCGCGGGCATGCCTGCTCGCGACGACAAGACCGTCGGCCTCGTACTGGTCACCTACCAGAGCGCGGAGGACCTGCCGCCGTTCCTGGAGTCACTACCGGCGGCAGTGGAGCCCTACACCCTCGATGTCGTCGGTGTCGACAACACCTCCACCGACAGCAGTGCCGACCTCGTCGAAGCATTCGGCGGCACGGTCATCCGCAACAGTAAAAATGTCGGCTTGGCCGCCGCCATCAACCAAGGCGCGGCCGCGACCAACGCAGGCTGGATCCTGGTGGCCAACCCCGACACCCGCTTGGCGCCGGGGTCCGTCGCCGCGCTCGTCGACACGGCCGCGACCGACGACCGGATCGGCATGATCGGACCGAGGGTAGCCCGGCTCGACGGCACTCCCTATCCGACCGGCCGCCGATTCCCGTCACTCGCGATGGGAATCGTGCACGCCTTGCTGGGGGGAGTGTGGCCAGAAAACCCAGCAACCCGAAGGTATTTCGGTGAACCGGTAACAGCGGTCAGTGACGTCGACTGGATCTCCGGCTGCTGCATGCTGTTTCGACGCGAAGCCTTCGACGCGATCGGCGGATTCGACACCCGCTACTTCCTCTACTTCGAAGAAACCAAAGTCGCGCTCGACATGCACCGTGCCGGGTGGCGAGTCGTACTCGACCCTAGCGTCGAGATTCGGCACCGCGAAGGCGGCAGCATGCGCTCCGCTCCATTCCGCAAGATCCGCAGCCACCACCGCAGCGCACTGCGCTTCTACTGCGACTACCACCAAGGCTCTCCCTGGCTGCTCTTCGCTCCGGTCGTCGCAGCAGGACTAATCGTCCGGGGCGCGCTGTCGGTGTTGCGGACCGCGATCACACAGCGCCTGACCCACTAGGCCGGACGCGAGGCTTGCCGCAAATATCGTCCGGAAAGACCCGCTCAAACCCAGCCGCATCGAGCGCGTCGCGTAACGCCTCGGGATGGTTATCAAGGGTGGCTACCCACCCGTAGTGATAGGAGAACACGCTGGCTGCCCACCGGCGTGCGCTGTCGGATGCGCTGGACCAGGCCAGAGTCACCGTCCCGAAGCGCATCAGCACCGTGGTCAGATTGAGAAACTCCGGGTTGCATGGCGATGGCGTGTGCCGGTCAGCGCGCCAGCCACCACTGGCTGGTCCCGGCCGGGCTATAAAGTCCCGTCGATGAAGAAATGACGGCGGCAATAAGTTCCGGTGCAGCACGCCCAGGTCCTGTTGCACCGCATCGTTCGGGGCTCCCACCCCCACCGAACACTCGTCGACCGCTGAGCAGCCGCAGCCTTCGAGTCCAACACCCCAGCACGGCCCCCGGCGGCATGCTCCCGGGGGCCGTCGCACACTCCGGCGGGAGAGTAGCGGCGCTGCCGATCGTCGTCTCGGGTCGCCAGTCGGCGCATTCGCCGCCGCATGCGCATTCGAACCGGTCCGCGTCATCACGCCAGCGGCGGCCGCGGCCGCCGGGGCAGGTGCGAGTGAACGAATCGGTCGAGGTCGACCGGCCAGCAGTGGTTCGCACGACAGGACCGCACCGCGGCGAGTGTGGCGAGCACGACCATCCTGCGGTGGGTGACCACGCCGTTCTCGACGCTAGTGGCCAGTCACAGGTTTGGCCGGAACATCACTCCGCATACAGCTAGCGGCGCGCCCGGACGGGCGCTTTAGCCAGCATCTGGTAGGTGTGCTGCGGGGTGATGGGGTTGCCGTAACCATCAGACTGAAGTGGACCGCTCTGACATCTCGCACCTGCTTGTCAGGCGAATGCCTGCTCTATTAGTTGAATTCCGGTGTCGAGGTCGGCAAGCAGCTTGTGCAAGATGTGGTTCCCGGTTCGCGAAGAGGGCATGCATTGGTCGCAGTCGTCGGGGACTGGATGTTGCGCTGATGTCGATACGACATCCAGGATTCGTGTCCGTTTAACCGACCCGAGGTCATAGCCGGATTGCGCGAAGCGGGGTTCGGCTTTGAGATCGCAGGGTGTGAGGTGGCCGTAGGCGCCAATGGTGGGTCGGAAGTAGCGGGCGAGGCATTCGTCGGTGCGAGTGCGGTCGGGCATTTGTCCGTTCGCGAGGGCGACAAGTTCGTCGGCGATGTCGATTCGGGTGTGTGGTGGCGGGTTGCTTCGGATCGTGCGCAGCTGGTCGCGGACGTTGGCGAGTTGGTCGATGGTGAGTCCGTCAGTGACGTCGACCTCATCCTTGCGTATGTCCAGCCAGTCGGCGCCGAGTTCGTCTGCGAACTCAGCCATGGCGGTGATCTGGTGGTGGTTGATCGGCTGAACCACAAATCCGATTCCGACAGCAAGGCGGTTATCGCGCTCGCCAAGTAGGGCTGCGAGATTACCGGTGACGCGCTCGAGGGCGCGCAGTTTGGGCCGTATGCGGGCGACGCGGTCATATGTGGCGGCGTCTGGGGAATGGATGCTGAACCGGACACGCTGGCACCGCAGCAACGCATGAAAGAGATGCGTGCCCGGTCGGATGCTGAATCCAGTGGAGTAAACGTGGATTTCGAATCCTAGCTCGGCTGCGTTATCGAGAAGGTGCGGTAGATCGGGGTTAAGCAGTGCTTCGCCACCGCCAGAGACGACAAGTCGACTCACATTGTTGTCCCGCAATTCGCGTAGCACACGGCTCCACTCAGCGGTGGTCATCAGGCCGTCGGTGTCGAGTTTTTTCGTGGCGTAGGTGAGTTTCTGTTGATCTGACCACAGGCACATCACGCAGCCGTAGTTGCAGGTGCCCCGGGTCGGGTGAATTTCGACAGTGTCCGACAGGACTGGTTGCCTGGCACGGATGAGGCCGGGACGTTCGGGGGCTTGTCGCCACTGCTTGACCGTTGCCGCAGCGAAGGCCCATCGCAGCCGGTGCGGGTAGTACATGGAGTCGACGAGCTGCCTGATGGCCGGCGCTTCCCGGCAGAAGCGGTATGCCGCACGTACTGTGTCCAACCCGGTGTCCACGCCTGCGGCTACGGCGGCCGCCGGCGTTGAGGGTTCGGCGAGGTGCCGCAGGATCGCTGCCCGAACGGCTTCGTCGCGGGGCGCCGAGTTGATCGCGTTGTCGGTGAGTTGGGCGAGTCGCTCATCGGCGTGCAGCACCTGGAACGCCGTTCGCAGAGGGGTGGTCATGCTGGGCTCGCTTCGGTGATGGCCGTCGCAAGTTCGTCGCGGACCGCCTGCCATTCGGAGGGCCTGAGCAGCGTGATCAGCGATCGTTGTCGGTCGAAGACGAGCACGGTGCCGGTGGGGTGTTGCACGATGCGCTTGTTGGATGGGTCGGTGCGCAGCTGCGCTGCAACTGCCGAGGTATTCAGCGGGTTACTCATGAGCCAGTGCTGGTCGACGCTCGTGATCGGGGTCATCTCGATGTTCGGCGGCGCATTGTCGGTGCGTCCGATGAGCTGATCGGTGATGTCTTCGTCGGCGGCGACGCCGAGTTGGAACTTGTGCTGCGCCTCGACGGTGCGTGGCAGTTGCCAGGCGTCGCCGTCGGTCAGCAGCGACTGCGCAGCAGCCAAGAGGTCTGAGACCGGTCGATCGTGGATCGAGCCGATTACGGCGTTTCCAACCATCTCGCGGCCCCATGTCGCGGCCTGCAGCCGGAACTCTCCGTTCGGGCGGATGTTGCAGAGGGTGTCTTTGACCTGTTCGGACAGCTGCTGCAGGGTGATGGTCCGGCCCGGGTTGACCGTTAGGGGCCGGATACCAGTGGCCGGCCACATGGAGTTGAACGTCAGGTACAGCCCCTGGTGGAGCAGGCGATGGTGGTGGCGATCGACGAGGGCTTGTACTTCATGGAAGTCGTTCTCTCGCAGAGCGAGCCGCGGATAGTGTCGCCGGGCTTGGCCGGAAAAGCTTGGAGCGCACAGGTGATGCTGGGTCGCCAGTCCCGATTCGGCTAGGTAGTCGCTCAACTCGATCACTCGCCGCCAGTTGCCCTGGTGGACCACCGTGATCACGGTGATCGGTTTACCGGTGTCGTGCAGGCGCTGCAGACCTTCAAGTACAATCGGCAGGTTTTTCCCTCGCGCGGACCCATGCAGTTCGTTGGTGATCCCGTCGACGCTGGTGCATATGCGCGTCAGATTCGATGCTGCGAGATTTCGTAGTATCTGCTCAGTCAGCTTCGTTGCGTTCGTAATCAGCGTGGATGCGCACCGCTCAAGCCCGTGCGTGGCGTCGAGAAGCTCAGGCAGGTTCTTATGCAGCGTTACTTCGCCACCCGTCAAGACGATCTCGAGGATCCCCGCATCCTCGGCGGCAGCAAGCGCGTCGATGACCACCGCAGCCGGGAGTTGCTGCTCGAGCCACACTTTCCCAGGATGGCAGTAGTTGCATCGAAGGTTGCACTCGTTGACCGCATCCACGACCAGACGTAAGGGGCAACCGACAGGCTCGATCGGACCCGTAGCGACGGAAATGACCGAAGCAGATTTCCATTTTTCCAAAGCAGTCGATTCCTATTTTGATTGGGCACTGTCGTTTCACGAAATGCGCGGAGCAATGGCATAGATTCACCGAAAGCGTGGTCCCTTAGACCACGTCTCATGTGGTGCGTTTCGTCAGCTTCTTGAAGCAGGTCAGCGCCGCGGCGAGGGTGAGGAACGCGAGGAAGTGTGTGGCTTTG